>JAAKFF010000026.1 GCA_011065165.1 Chlamydiota bacterium | reverse complement strand
GCCACTATCAAGAAAAAGAAAACGTAAAGAGAGTGAAAGTTCAACGACTACTCCGGTTAGAAAAAAGAGAAAACTCGAACAGAGAATCTCTCCAGAATTCTTCTCACCACCCTCGCAAAAGATGGTAACTATGATCAAGAACCGCCCAGATGTTCTCACTCCTCAGGCAGAGAGACTCGTAGGCAAATTCCGGAACTTTTATCAAGAACCATCAAATAGAGAGTGCATCTTTGTGATGCCAAGAACAGACGATTTTCCACTCGAGATTCTAGGTAATATAAAGGGGTTAATGTTTATCTCTCCAGGAAAAAATAGAGCTGGAAGCGAGTCAGACATTCGCTGTGGTCCCTTCTATACAAAGACTGATACCTCCAAACACATGACATTTAAAATCGCAAAAGATCCTTCGGTGGACTACAAAGTTCAAAAAGTAATAACGGATCGGGTCTTTTCAGGAAATACTAAGAATGTAGACTGCTCCCTAGGAGTCTTTATGTTAGGAGATAGGCAGGTCTCTGTTCATAACTACTTTCCAAAGGATTTCTGGGAGCACGATTTCAATGCTAAGTCTCTCATTGAGAGTTTCATTCAAGTCCTTAAGCCTCTTGAGATACTCCATGAAAAGGGCAGTATTCACCGTGACATTAAACCCCTAAACCTCCTGATCGATTCTAATAAGAGTGTGATCACTGACTTTGGCTTCTGCTGTCAACCTTCTACCAAACCAAAGGGTATTGCTGGAACTCCCCTCTATTTGAACCCACGAAGCTTTGGAGATGCAATATCTTCGTTGCGTAACCAGAGAAAATTTCAGGGAATTCAACGTCCATGCGATGACCTCTATGCTATTGGCGTCTCAATTTTTCAACTGCTTGCAAAATCTCTTAATATTCATACAGAAACTGTTTTCGACTTTACATTCTCAGATAATCATAAACCTTTGGAGACTATTGATTTAGAACTTTATGGACAGCTCTTTCCTGACCAGCTCACCTACTTCTCTTCTAAGCACCTTGGAGGCTTGGAGGAAAAAAATGTCTATGAGCCACTATTTGAAAATGCAATGGAGATTGCTCCACACAGAGATTTAATCAAACCCCTTCTCATCCTCTCTAGGGAGCTTATCGACTCATCTGACGAAAAGCGAGACACTGCCTCCCAGTTTAGGCAAAAACTTGAAGGCCTCCTCTCTAATAGAGGGCAGGAGCCCAAGAATAATGTGAGTAAAACTCTATTTGACGATTTGACTCTCTGATTGACAATCCCCCAATATTCTTTTATTAAAAAAGTAATATTGGTGGCCAGATGTTCAAGCGCTTTTTAATTTTTAGTTTCTCTCTCATTCTATGCTTCGCCCTCCCATTAGAAGCAGCGGTAACTAATGCAACAGCTCTTGAAGCTGAGATCATTATAGCTAATGCTGGAACAGTCACCTCTATTGAGTTCGCTAACCCTATTAGCTACGCTCAAACATTCCAACCTTTGAACGCAAGCAACGTCCTCGGAATTGTTAATAGAACATTCACCATCGACGGTAAGGGCTTTACCCTAACGCAAACAGGAGCTTTTCGAGGCCTCTTTGCCAGGGAAAGTAGCGGCACACTCACCATAAAAAACCTCACCATCTCAGGAGCAACAGCGCAAGGAGGAGATGGTGGCGACTTCCGAGGAGGGGGCGCTCTAGGCGCTGGGGGAGGACTCTTTCTAAACTCAGGAAGTACAGTCACCATAGATAATGTAGTCTTCCAAAGCTGCCAAGCCGTGGGTGGAAATGGTAGCACCCTCAATATCACTGATGCGGGAGGCGGCGGCGGCGGATTCGGTAGCTCCGGCGGCTTCATAACCGCTGTCGGCATCTTCGGTGGGGCTGGAGGTGGTGGATTAAGTGGCGAAGGCGGTAACGGTAAAGTCGGTGGCGGCGGCGGCGGCGGCTTTGGCGGCGCAGGAGGCATCGGCGGCAATGTCCCCTCAGGTACTGGTGGTGGCGGCGGCGGCGGTGGCGGCGGTGGAAAGAGCGGCGGAGACGGCTTCACAGGGAGTGGCGGCGGTGGCGGTGGCGGTGCAGGCGATGGAAGCGATGGCGCTAACGCAACCTCTACTGTAGGGGGCGCCGGCGGCACTGGCATCACGGGAGCTATCGGTGGCAGCGGCGGCACCAGCAGAGGTGGCGGCGGTAGCGGAGGGGTTGGAAGCGCCCCGGCAGGCAACGGTAGTGCTGGTATCTCAGGAGGATCAAGAGCTGGAGGAACTCTCCCCGGTGGCGGCGGCGGCGGCGGCACTAACGGTGCCGGCAGTGGCGGCATAGGCGGCAAGGGCGGGAGCGGTTTTGGTGGAGGCGGTGGCGGCAGTGGTACCACAACAGGCGGCAACGGTGGTGGGGGCGACTTCGGTGGGGGAGGCGGCGGCGGCGGCACAGGAGGAACCGGCGGCGGTGGCAACGGCGGCGATGGCGACTTCGGCGGCGGCGGCGGCGGTGGCGGTGAAGGGGCTAGTGACGGCAATGGCGGCAAGGGTGGCTTTGGCGGCGGCGGTGGTGGTGGTAGCACTGGCGGCTTTGGCGGCGACGGCGGATTTGGTGGCGGCGGCGGTGGCGCCCCTGGTGTAGGATTTGGTGGCAGTGGCGGCTTCGGTGGAGGAGATGCCACTACCACAGCTGGCGGCGGTGGTGGTATGGGAGGTGCGCTCTTCGTCCAAGCCAACCTCGATGGCACAGGGGGTACCACACTAAACATTGAGAGGGCGATCTCTTTTTCTGGAAACTCCACAACTGTCGGAAGCGGAGTAGGCACTCCACTCGCTCTCGGTAACGATATTTTCTTGATGTCTGGCGGTCAGATAAATGTGAAAAATCTCACGTCGAATTCTACTGTGCCAAACCCTATTGAGAGCAATGTTCTTGATGGGGGCGGGGGTAAAGACCTAGGTGGTCTCACACTTGTCTCGGGAAATAGCGCGATCTTCACCCTCAATGGAACAAACACTTACTCGGGAACAACGAATGTCAACTCCGGTACTCTTCTAGTCAATGGAGCGCTGGTCACGCCTGTGATAGTAGGTGGAGGGAGCTTTGGAGGAAATGCAACGCTTATCCCTGGGGTTGTACCAAGCTCTGGACTCTTAACTGTCAATAGCGGAAGTGTCGCTCCAGGTAGTGAGGGCACTTTTGGAACGGTCACTGTGGAAAACCTCACTATTACAGGAGGAGGAGCCTACAACGCTAAAGTAGATAGTGCGGGCGCTGCTGACTTGATCGATGTCGAACTTACAGCCACTCTTGCAGGAACTCTTAATGTAGAAGGTGCTGACGGTCTCTACCAAAAAGGGCAGACGATTACAATTCTCACAGCAGGGAATGCTATCGTCACGACGTTTGACGTAGAAAATGTCCCATTTACACTCTTCGGCTTGCCCATCTTTGATGTGCTTTACAACTCCGTAGAACTATTAGTGATTAACTCTGGCAGACTTGGCCAGAGGGTCAAGCCAGGCAACCCAGAGCACGTCTTCGAATATATGAGCTCTATCCCTCCTCCGCGCCTGGAATCTGTAAAGAGAGTGTTAGAGCTACTCCCCACTAAAGAGCTCAACAGAGCGCTCAACTTGCTCCATCCAGCAGGATTTGGCTCCCTCGAGTGGATCAACATGACGAATAACTCTCAAGTCATCTCTATCTTTTCAGGCCATCTCTTTGAGCTCTCCTGTTCACCCAGAGGCTGCTGCTCAAAAAACAAAAGTGACCCTAAAAACAATCTATGGGTGCACCCATTTGGACTCTGGAATAGGCAGCATAAGTTGGGACAGCTTCGAGGAGTGACCTCCGATAGCGGTGGCATAGTCGCGGGCTTTGACCGATGCTTCCGTCGCCTCCATGTGGGAGGAGGCGCTGGCTACACACATACGACTTTCCGTTGGAAAGGATCTGCTGGAAGTGGAGATGTAAAGCAGGCGTATGGGGGGCTCTATGGGAGCTTCAAAGATTTTACTTGTGGCTGCTATAATTTCATTATCGACCTCTCTACCATGGCCGGAAGGAACTCTTATGACGTAGAGCGTACTATTTTTTTCCAAGCTTCTCTTCCAGGAAAAATAGTGGATGAGGTGGCGAAGAGCCACTATCACGGCTTTCAATGGAGCTCTCATCTAGGATTCACCGGAGACCTACTTCCTATGAATATTCCACTGCAATTTATTGGAAATATCGATCACTTCTACCTCCGTCAACCACACTTCCACGAACAGGGCGCCGATGGCCTCAATCTGGATGTGAGAGCAAAGACCTCCAACATGCTCCGCACAGAGATAGCACTCAATATCACCGATACCTTTAACTTTACTGGCGGGTGCTGGGCCCCCTACCTGCGTCTGAGCTACCTAGCAAAGACCCCCTTAAGTAGTAGCTCCTACCGCTCAAGTTTCCGGGGACAGAACGGGACCTTTTCAGTGAACACGACCAGAAAAGGGGTGAATCAATTCGCGCCAGCTCTTGGAGTAAAAGTGACGAGCGATAGCGGATTCTCACTCCTCTTCGATGGACGCGCCGAGCTAAATGGAAAGGTTAAAACCTATTTCGCAGACTTCCGGCTGGACTGCACCTTCTAGAGCCCCTTTTTCAGATGCAGAATATTTGTCTCATGAACGCGCGTATATTCAACGCTATCCATCAGCTCCTTCATGAAGACGATTCCTAGCCCCCCCTCCTCTCGCTCTTCAAGAGTCGCTAGGGGGTCGACCTCTCTTACCTTTGTCAGAGGGTTAAAGGGGAGCCCTCTATCTTGAATCGTCAGCTCGATCGACTCTCCAGGGTTGAGAAGGTAGCCGATCTCAACCATCCCGCTCTCTCCCTGATAGGCGTAGGAGATGATATTAACAAAGACCTCTTCTAAAGCGATCTCTACTCTCCGTATCTCGCTCTCCGAGAGCCCCGACCTCTCCAACTGACTGCGAACCCACTCTAACATGGGATAGAGCGAGCTGAGCTCTGCGCAAAATGTGACGGTACTCTCTTTTTTCATGGCTCGACTTCTGAGTTATAGGCTAGGTTTGAGATGCCTTCGACAATTTTAACGGCTAGCTTCTCATGAATGGGAGAGCGAGAGGCAGCGTGTGCCCCCCGAACTGAGTCGAGCTGTCCCAGCGAGAAGAAGAGGAGCGACTCACGCGTTCCCGCTGAATTGATAAAGGAGGTATCCTGAAGCGAATCGGAATCGACGAAGTCGTAGTCGCTACTTGCTGAAACATCAAAGGGGCCGTAGAGAACTTTTTGCGTTGCGCCGTTGATGAGGGAGATGCGGACTGTGATCTCTCGCCTTCCCTCGTTAGGGACCAGGCGGTTGATGCGCACACCAGAGACGGGGTGTCGATCGTAGCGATAGCCGATGTGGCGAGAACTGTCGCTGATGACACTCCCCTCTAAAAGAAGTGCGCCGCCGCTCCCCACATAGTTGAACTCTCCATAGGTGCTCAATCCTTTGATCACCGCATCTGTAAGGGTGCCATCGTCATCTCCAGAGAAGTAGGAGACAGATAGAGTCGGAAAGTGCAACGCCACTTCACTCTCATCAACACGGTAGCCGCATCCAGTGAGGAGCAGACTACTCAGTGCTGCCAGCAAGAGTAACGTCTTGATCTTGACCATTTCTTGAATAGATATCGGGAACATCGAGTCTTTCGAGCCGTTTTTGAGATTTAATTGCCACTTTTGTCTCTGGATATTTCTTTACAATCGTGGCGTAGTAGATCGCAGCGGCCTTCTCCTTTTTGGTTCTCTCATAAAATTCAGCGATTTCAAGAAGATCTTCAGCCAGCCTCTCTTTCATATCCAAAAGGAGCTTCTCTGCATCGGCAAGGCGGCTCTCTCCTGGAAAGTGGTAGCGGAACTTACGTAGGTTGATCTCGGCGAGGTCGAGACGGTCGGAATCTGGAAACTCCTTCTCGCACTGGGTCAGATAGACGTTGGCGATACCGAGATAGCCCTCGGGAGAGAGCGGGTGCTTTGGAAAGCGGCGAATAAGTATGCGAAACGCCTCCACACTCGTCTTATACTCTTCCATGCGCAAGAGGAGCTTACCCTTTCTATAGAGAGATTGTGCTGCGAGATCGTTGCGAGGCATCGTAGTGATCACCTCGTCATAGATCGCAATCGCCTCATCATAAGCGGGAAGCCACTTTGGCATCCGTCGCCAACCAAAGAGGTGATTGCGCGCACCCTCTTCAAAGGCAAGAGCAATTTCGAACTTGAAGCGGATCGTCTGTTCAAAGAACTTTGCTGTGAGCTCCTCCTTTAAATAGTCTGAGAAGGCTTGATTCGAATATTCAAACTCTCCCAACTTGTAATAGGCGACACCCAAATAGTAGAGCCCTTCACGAGCAAAGGGACTCTCTGGAAAGTCAGCAATTAGATCTTGGCATTTGAACGCTAGCTTCTTCCAATTTTCATTCTGATAGTGGTCGATCATCGCGCTATAGTGATGGTGGACCGTAATCTGACTCCGTATCATCGGATCGAGTGGATTAGCCACGACCGATCCAAAGAGCATAACAAAAAGAAGTGCAAAAATATTTTTTCTCATATGACCTATTATCCCAGCTCCCCCTATTTTTGGCCAGTAGCTTTCCGAACTATTAGAGGGAGAAGGCCTTGATGAAGGGGAGGGCGCTCAGCTTCTTCTCTAGCTCATCACTCCATCCGATGCCCCACTTTGACTCCACTTCAAGGGTGCCAACGCTGCTCTCTGCGCTCTGGAAGGCGATCTTTATCGCAACGCCCCCTGGGAACGTGTGGAAGAGTTTTTTTAGTTTCAGGATTTCGGAGAGCTTGATCTGATCTGCATCGAGGGTCAGATGCAGCTGACGTTCATCCTTCGGTTCTATCTTATTTTCAACCAACTTCTTTCTCCATCTTTTTGATTCATTCTTCGATAACTGCTCGATTTGGTCGAAGGATCGCTTAGCTCTCTTCTCATCAAGGGTTGTGAGATCTTCTAGTGCTCGGCAGCGCAGCTTTAGGTTATCGCCATCTTGCTCCACTTGAAGGATAGCATAGAGGAGTTGATTTTCAATCAGAAGTGGGCTCTTCTCTTCGTAGAGGTTGGCCCAGATGGGGAGCTCATAGCGCTCCATTCCATCGCTGATCTCTAAAATTGCAAATTTCTTCTGCGACTTTGCAGAGATTTTCACCTTCACACTTTCAACGATAAAGGCAGCTTTAACCACGCCTCCCGACTTAAATTCATGAAAGGGCTGACACTCTAGCTTGGCGATCAGCTCTCTATGTTCGTCCATAGGATGGCCCGACAAGTAGAAGCCTAAGAGCTCTTTCTCTCTGGCAAGCTTCTCTCTCTTTGTTAACTCCTCTCTAGCGGCTGGTGGCTGTCGATAGGCGTTCTCATCATCCATGGTGGAGAACATATCGAGAACACCCAGATTCTGCTCTTTCTGTAGGCGCGAGGCCTGCTCAAACATCGGCTCGACGCTATCTAGCAGCTGCTGGTGCGACCAGTCGGTAAAATTAAAACAGCCCGCACCGATCAAATTCTCAGCGATCTTCTTTCCCACTTTACCTGTATCGATACGCTTGAAAAAGTCGTAGAGTGATTGATAGGAACCGTTTTTCTCCCGCTCAACTAAAATTGTCTCCACAACGCCGCGCCCCACCCCTTTAATACCGGACATGGCAAAGCGAATTCCTGAAGGAGCCCCTACAAACTCTACTCCCGATTCGTTGATATCTGGAGGGAGAATCTCTATCTCCATCGCACTGCTCTCTCGGATGTGCTTCGACACTTTTGAGAGGTCGTCGATATCGCAGGTCATCAAGGCGGAGAGCCACTCTTTAGGATAGTTGGCTTTGAGATAGGCGGTGACATAAGTCAGGTAGCCATAAGCAGCCGCATGGGATTTATTAAACCCGTACGAGGCAAATCTCTCGATCTTGTCAAAAATCTCCATCGACCTCTTCTCATCGACCCCATTCTCTGTCGATCCAGCCCGGAACTTCTCTCTCTGCTTCGCCATCACTTTCTTATCTTTCTTGCCCATAGCACGCCGGAGGACATCACCTTCTCCAAGAGAGTAGCCGGCGAGACGGGAGGCAATTTGTATCACTTGCTCCTGATAGACCATAATCCCATAGGTCTCGCGAATGATATCTTCTATTAGGGGGTGGTCTACCTCGATTTTTTCACGCCCATGTTTTCGTGCGATAAAGGAGGGGATCATCTCCATCGGGCCGGGGCGGTAGAGAGCTCCCACCACCATGATCTCTTCGAATCTATCGATATGGAGGTGCATTGCTAGGTCTTGCATTCCTGAAGATTCCATTTGGAATACCCCTTGAGTCTTCCCCTGATTGAGAAGGTTGAACGTGGCTTGGTTGTCGAGCGGCAAGTTCACCCAATCAATCTGAACGTCTTTGATGGCATCGACTGTTTTCTTAATGCAAGTGAGTGTTTTGAGACCTAAAAAGTCGATCTTAAGCATTCCCACCGCTTCCACAGGCTTCATCGAGTATTGGGTGACGACCATTTCGGAATCTTTGGCATTGCAGACAGGAATATGGTTGGTGAGAGGCTCACCACAGATGATCAGCCCCGCTGCATGGATGCCTGTATTGCGAATCGAACCTTCCAACTTCTGTGCAAACTCTAAGATGCGCTGCGCATCTTCATCCCGCTCTCTCATCTTGCGAAGCTCTGGGTCGATTTCGAGAGCTCTCTTCAGCGTCATAGTGGGATCCTCGGGCACGAGCTTTGCAATCTCATTCACTTTGGAGAGAGGAACGCTAAGAACCCGCCCTACATCTTTGATCGCCATCTTAGCTTTCATCGTACCGAAAGTGATGATCTGCGCCACTCGATCTCTGCCATATTTCTTCAATGTGTAGTCGATCACCTCAGAGCGACGATCCATGCAGATGTCGACGTCGATATCGGGATAGGAGAGCCTTTCGGGGTTGATAAACCGCTCGAAGAAGAGGTTAAAGCGGAGCGGTTCGATATCAGTGATACCGATGAGATATAAGATGATGGAACCCGCTCCCGATCCACGTCCAGGACCAACGGGAATGCTCTCCCCCTTTGCCCATGCGATAAAATCGTAGACGATCAGCAGATAGTCGCACATCTGTTTTGAGATGATGATCTCAAGCTCAGTCTCCAACCGCGCCATCACCACTTCCATCGGCTCTCTATCGGGAAACTTCTCTTGAACTGTTGCGAGGCGCTCTTTGGTGTAGCGCTTTTCAATTCCCTCTATGCAGAGCTGCCGCAAGTAGGTGGCGACCTCATCCAACCGCTCCTTCTCATCGATCTCCTTGCCCTCTAAGTGGGGCGGCAAAAAGATGGGATAGAACTTCGTCTTAAAGTCGAGCTCTAATTCACACGCTTCAGCCACTCTCTCTGTCATCCCGATAGCCTCGGGAAAATCGATGAAGAGAGCACTCATCTCCTCAGGTGATTTGAAATAGAGTTCATGGGTCGGAATCACCTTCCGCTTCGGATTGAGAGAGCGCCCCCTAGGATTTCCAAAGGAGTCGCGCTCGATAATTTCACACGGCTCACCCGATTGCACATTCATCAAAATCTCGTGGGCCCTCCAATCCTCCCGATGGATGTAGTGTGTATCGTTCGTTGCAAGAGCAGCCACTCCTCGCTCTTTTGAGAGCGAGATCAGACGGGAGACCACCTTCTCCTGATTTTTTACGTAGTCTAAATAGCGTTGATAGAGCCACGACTCTCCATCGATCCCTTCGCTCTGGATCTGCTCATTACTCATAGAGTGGCGCTGCAATTCAAAGTAGAAGTTCTCGCCATAGACGCGGCGGCACCACGCAATCTCCTCGTCCATCTCCTCTTCGCGATCCTGTATAATAAACTGAGCGAGCCGACCTTGAATGGGACCGGAGAGGCAGATCAGCCCCTCCGCATGCGCCTCCAATATCTCTCTATCAACGCGGGGGGTGTAGTAGAACCCTTCTAAGAAACCGATCGATGAGATCTTACAGAGGTTGCGGTAGCCCACGCGATTTTTGGCGAGAAGGATCAGAGGGTAGCCAACGAAATGGCCTGAAACCCTACTCTTCTCATGGCGAGAGGTGGGGGCTACCATTACTTCACATCCGATAATCGGCTTAACACCGACCGCTCTGCACGCCTTATAGAAGTCGACAGTACCAAACATGTTGCACGAGTCGGTTAAGGCGAGAGCGGAGATGTTATGGAGGGAGGCTTGCTCAGCAAGATCTTGAAGGGAAGCGGTTGAATCTAAGATGGAGAATTGGGAGTGAACGTGAAGTGGAATCCAAGCCATCTCAACCTCCTAGGCTGACTGCTCGGCTGCCATTCTCGGCCGCGCTTGTTGTCCCCAGAGAGGAAGGAGGCATGCAACTGCAACCATCGAACAGACTGCGAGGAAGACGAAGAATCCTGTCCAGCCGTAATCTTGCGTAATCCTTCCGACAGGCCACCCAGCCACAGCGGCGCCTGAGTAGGCGAAGAGGCCAACGAAGCCTGTAGCAGTTCCAGCGGCCTCTTTATCGGCAAGTTCTGCAGCAGCCATGCCAATGAGCATCTGCGGACCGAAGATAACAAAGCCAAAGGAGAACATGACTATGGAGATAAGGAGGAGGCTACCAGAAGAGACAAACCAGAGTGCAAGGAGAGTCAGAATAATCCCTATGCTAAAGAGCACGTTGACAGGCCCCCGCTTTCCTTTGAATACCGTATCCGAAAGCCACCCGGCGGAGAGACTGCCGAAGATCCCTCCAATCTCGAACCAGAAGACGCACGATCCCGCCAACATGATCGTATACCCCTTCTCCTCCATTAAGTAGAGCTGGATCCAATCGTTGATCGCTGTGCGGATGATGTAGACGAAGAAGAAAGAGATCGCCAATATCCAGATCGCTTTATTCTTTAAGACATGCTCAACTAATATCTCCTTGGGCGATATATTTTTGACCTCTTCGCTCTCATTTTTACTCTTCTCATCGGGATAGTCGTTACGAAACTTCTCTACAGAGGGGAGCCCAACCCTGCGAGGACTATCGCGTAACCTGTTGATCAGAAAGAATCCGACGATGATCGCGAGCACTCCAGGAAAGAACATAGCGTAGCGCCAGCCAAAATATTGGATGACAATCGCACAGAGAATAGGGATGAGCGCACCGCCGATATTGTGTGAGGTATTCCACACACCCCACCAGCGCCCCCGCTCTGTTTTAGAGTACCAATAGGTGAGCAGCTTCGCGCACGGCGGAGAGCCCCACCCTTGAAAGAGACCATTAAGCCCCAAAAATAGAGCAAAGAGGGAGATCGTTGAGGAGAGACCAAAAAAGATATTAAAGACACCCGTCAAGATGAGGCCTAGCCCCATAAAGTAGCGGAGATTGGACTTATCCGAGATCACACCACTAAAAAACTTACTCAAACCGTAACTAACAGCAAGAAGAGTTCCTAAAATCCCCAGCTGACTCTTATCAAATCCCAGCTCCGAGATAAGGGCGGGCATCGCAAAGACGAAACTCTTTCTGGTAAAGTAGAAGAGTGCATATCCAATGTACATGCTGTAAAAGACTCGGATACGCCAATAGCGATAGCGTTTCTTGATCTCTTCTTCGTTAGTAATCTTTTCTGATGGGGGCTCTGGTTTCAGAACATCAAGGACACTCACAGTCTAGCCCTCACGTAATAAATTTTTCATATTCCATTGGAGTAATGGTACAAAATCTTCCCCTCGAAGTCAACAACTTCCCAGTTCGTTTCATCCAAAGATCTTCTGATTTTCTATGCGTCATCACTTTTTACAGAGTTGCGAACTATGGATGGTGTTATGTAAAGTGGGCAGAGTAAAGTTAAGGAAGAGCATGGTTTTTTTTCCAGAGCCTCTTAGACCTTCAGAAGGTAGAAAAGAGGATCATATCATCGTCGATCCGATTGAAGCCGATAAAAAAACCAAGAGAGAGGGGAGGCGTCCCCAACCCCCTGAAGAGAAAAAACAGTCGGCCATCTACGGCGCACTACTTATCTTCTTCAACAGGCTGACCACTCTCTTTCTGCGCAGTGAAGGGGAGAGTGAGGAGAGCCTCTCTCAAGATGACCTACTCACCTCTGTCCAAACCCTCAAACAGCTCATTCAATCCCTAAAAGAGGTCGACCAGAGTGGAAGCGTTCGCTTCTGCCAACAGCTCTCTGATCTCTGGCACGCCCTCTATCAAGAGCTCCAATCGATCTCCCATAGCAGGCGCCGATCCTACGTCAACATCGAAAAGCTCATAGCGCTACTCACCGATATGGAACATTTTCCTCCAAATGAAGATCATAAATTGGGGTTTTACTTAGAAAATTATGCCGGTGAGAAGTGGCTCCCCTTCCCTTTCAGGGAGATCCTAAAAGCATTGCATTCAGACCACCGCGTCAACCAAGAGTATAGCACGCTCAACAGCTGGTCAGAATTAATCACCGAAATCTTGCAAGGTTAACCCCTCATATCCTATAATTAGCCACCTTATGAAGTATTCACAACCGAAAGGAACTTTTGACATCATCCCAACGCCGCCGAGGCCGGAAGATCAGTGGAGAGAATCGGCTCGATGGCACTATCTTGAATCGGTGATGCGCACTCTTGCCCGGGATTATGGGTACCAAGAGATCCGCACCCCTGTTTTTGAGAAGACCGAGCTCTTTGTGCGAAGCGTTGGTGAGAGCTCCGATATCATCTCCAAAGAGATGTACACTTTTTTAGACAAAGCCGACCGCTCCATGAGCTTGCGCCCAGAAGGGACCGCTCCCGTGATGCGCGCATTCGTTCAAAGTCAGCTCCAGCAGCTTGGAAACCAGCACAAATTCTTCTATATCGCCCCCTTCTTCCGCTACGACCGCCCCCAAGCCGGCCGCTACCGTCAATTCCACCAATTTGGCATCGAAGCGATCGGAAGCAGAGAGCCCGAGCAGGACTTCGAAGCGATAGAACTCCTCTATGAACTCTACCGGCGCCTAGGACTCAAAAATCTCAACGTCCTCATCAACACGCTGGGAGATAGCAGCTGCCGCACGCGCTACAAAGAGGCGCTCCTCACCTTCCTAAAGCCTCACTTCGACTCCCTCTCCGAGGAGAGTCAGATCCGCTTCACCAAAAACCCCCTGCGTATTCTCGACTCCAAAGATCCAAAAGAGCGCGCCCTCCTCGAGAAGGCCCCCTCCATTCTCGACTTCCTCTCCCCAGAGAGCAAGAGCCACTTTGACGCCCTCTGCGCCCTCCTAAAAGAGCAGTCACTCCCCTTCACCATCGACTCCAAACTAGTCAGAGGGTTAGACTACTACAACGAGACCGTCTTTGAAGTCACCTCCGATGTACTCGGTGCCCAAAACACTATTGGTGCCGGTGGACGCTACGATGGTCTCCTTCCAGCCATTGGAGGACCCGATCTCCCTTGCATCGGCTTCTCCACAGGAATCGAGCGTATCCTCCATACGATGGAAGGACAAAAAGCCCCCTTCCCTCCTAAGTCAGGTCCCTTTGTCACCTTTATTCCTCTTGGGGAGACTGCCAAAAAAGTCGCCTTTAAGCTCCTCTACGAGCTCCGCCATTGCAGCATTCCAAGCGAGATGATCCAGAGTAAGAAAATTCAAAAAGCGCTGCAGTCAGCCGAGAAAAACCTCACTACATTTGCCGTCATCATCGGTGAGGAGGAGCTCTCCACCCGCTCCGCACAAGTTAAAATGATGAAGTCTCGCACAACAGAAGAGATCGCTCTCGACTCCCTTGTAGAACACTTCAAAAGAGAGTTTTCCCATGGATTATAGAAGGACCCATTGCTGCGGCGAACTCAGAAAATCCCATGTCGAAGAAGTGGTCACCCTCTCAGGATGGGTCCATAGACGGCGCGACCACGGCGGACTGATCTTTATCGATCTGCGTGACCGCTTTGGACTGACCCAGCTCATCTTCGACCCAGAAATTTCCAAGGAGGCGCTTGATCTCGCCTCTAAACTCCGCTCCGAATGGGTGATCACTGCGAGAGGAAGAGTGCGACACCGCGGCCCTCAGCTCATCAACCCCAAGTTGGCAACAGGAGAGATAGAGATTGAAGTGCAGGAGTTTGAAGTTCTTTCAAAAGCCAAAACTCCCCCCTTCTCCATCTGCGACGACGCGACTGAAACACATGAAGATACACGACTAAAATACCGCTACCTCGACTTGCGGCGGGGCCCTATCCTTGAAAAACTCGAGATGCGTCACAAAGCGATGGTCGCCACGCGCCAGTTCTTCGACTCCCAAGGCTTCCTAGAGATCACCACTCCCATCCTCGCCCGCTCCACCCCTGAAGGAGCCCGAGACTATCTCGTTCCCTCCCGCATCTACCCCGGAAACTTCTACGCCCTTCCACAATCCCCCCAACTCTTCAAACAGCTCCTTATGGTCGGTGGAATAGATCGCTACTTCCAGATCGCCCCCTGCTTCCGCGATGAAGATCTGCGCTCCGACCGCCAGCCAGAGTTCACCCAGATCGATGTTGAGATGAGCTTCGGCTATCCCGAAGATATCCAAAAATTGACAGGCGACTTTCTCAAGATCCTCTTCAAGAGCTGCTTAGACTACGAGATAGAAGGGGAGATCCCCTCCATGAGCTACCACGACTGCTTAGAACACTATGGCACCGATCGCCCCGACCTCCGCTTCGCACTGCCACTCGTCCGCATCGACGCCATCGCGGAGCGATCGGAATTTTCCGTCTTCAAAGATCAACTCGAGCGTGGGGGTTGCGTTAAAGCGCTCTGCGTCAAGGGCGGCGCCGACACCTCCAGGAAAGGGATCGACCGCTACACCGAGTTTGTCGGGAAGTTTGGACTGCGCGGCTTAGGGTGGATGAAGAGGCAAGATGAGGGGCTAACCTCCAGCATCGTCAAGTTCTTCTCCCCCCAGCTACAAGAAGAGCTCATCGAAGCTGTCGATGCCGAGGTAGGAGACCTTATCCTCTTTGCAGCAGAGGGTGAAGCCGTCGTCAACCAAGCGCTCGATCACTTGCGTCGCCTCATCGCACGCGATCGCAAACTTATCGACCCTGACCTCTTTAAGTTTCTATGGGTTACAGACTTTCCCCTCTTCGAGTGGGAGAGCGATCAGGGACGCCCCCAGAGCTTGCACCACCCCTTCACTATGCCCCACCCTGCTGACATTCCCCTCTTAAAGTCCGACCCCCTTAAAGTGCGCTCCCACGCCTACGACATCATTATTAATGGCTCTGAGATTGGAGGAGGGTCGCAGCGGATTCATGACATAGAGATCCAAAAAATGGTCTTCGAAGCGTTAAAGCTTGACCCTGAAGAGGTCAAGACAAAATTTGGGTTTTTCACAGAGGCCCTTCAATATGGACCCCCCCCCCATCTCGGTATCGCTTTAGGCTTCGACCGACTCATCATGATCCTCACCAAAACAGAAAATATTCGAGATGTCATCGCTTTTCCTAAGACACAAAAAGCAAGCGATTTAATGATGCAGTGCCCCTCCAGCGTTAGCCCTCAGCAGTTAGACGAGCTAGAAATTCAGGCGGAGCCAAAAGAAATAACTTGGATATAATTCCAAATATGAATAAATTTGAACTTTCAAGAGCACTCTAGAGGAGAGTTAGTAATGTTTTGTAGATATAAGTTTTTATCTTCTATTTTTATAACAAGTCTATTTGCCCTCTCTGTCGCCTACTCTGCTGCCCCTGCAGAGATCGAGCGACAGACCATCTCCCTCGAGGAGATGAAGGGAGAGGATGGCAAAATTGACATCAATAAGGTCTCCGAAGCCTTCGGCCATCTCATTGGAAAAAACCTAGAATCTCTCGGTTTTGAGTTCGATATGACACAGGTGATCAGAGGGATCGAAGACTCCGTTGCAGGGAAAGATTCCCCTATGAATGAGACCGAGTGCGTCCAAGCGATCTCGATCGTTCAAGAAGAGGCCTTCCAGACGCTTGCACAGAGAAATTTAGATGCAGCCAATCAATTTATGAGCCAGAACAGCAAGAACAAAGGTGTTGTCGAGATTGAGAAGAGCATGCTCCAATATAGAGTGGAGAAGAGTGGAGAGGGCGTCGCCGTAGAAGCGCACTACTCCCCCATGATCCGCTTCACTGGCAGCTTTCTAGATGGAAAAGTCTTTGGCTCTTCAGAAGAAGATGAACTCATCTCTCTCGATGAGACCATCTCCGGATTTAGCCAGGGGATCATCGGCATGAGAGAGGGTGAAAAACGCACCATCTATATCCATCCAGATCTCGGATATGGAACCAGCGGCTACCTTCCACCAAACTCACTGCTCGTCTTTGAGATCGAACTTGTGAAAGCCAATGCGAAGCATGAGCAAGAAGACTCCCTCTCCTCCATTCCAGAAGATGGACTGCGAGAAATTGCTACGCCAAATGGTAGTAGTGAGAAAGAGGTCCGTTAACTTTGTTACCACTTTAAGCCTCCTAAAGGTATCCCATTTAGGAGGCCCCTAACTAGCAGATGAAAATTATTCTCTACCGTCCCCAGATCCCCCAGAACACCGGCAACATCGTCCGCACCTGCCATGCGACAGGAAGCGAGCTCGTCCTCGTCCGTCCACTTGGATTTAAAACTGATGATAAGAGTTTAAAACGGGCTGGACTCGACTACTGGGAGGGGGTTTCAGTGACCTATACAGACGATCTCATCGAATATCTTGAACAAGAAACTGCTCCATTCTATTTCTTTTCCAGCAGAGCAACCGTTAGCTACTCAGAAGTCAACTTCCCCGAAGAGTGCACCCTCATCTTTGGATCGGAAGTCTCAGGACTCCCCGCAAAATTCCATGAGCGGTGGAGCAAACACTTCTTACGCATCCCCATGCGAAAAGATTGCCGCTGCCTCAACCTCTCCAATGCCGTCGCCATCGCCCTCTACGCAGCCCTCAACTCCCAAAACTTCTCCCAGCTAATCACCTAGTTTCTCCCTGTATGCCTCTTTCTTCTCTTCTGAAGAAATTTTTGTAGTAAAGGCATCACCACTTTTCTCCCTTATAAGGCTGTACATCAAAACCTGCGAAGGCGATAGCATCTTAATCTCTGCAATTGTAGGTTCATTGATAAAGCTAATGTCATCCAGATTAACAAAAGCTTCCTCCCTTTCAATGGCATGCTTTTGGTAGCAGACAATACGTGTGACTGCAGCTGTACGCGTCTCAGAAGGAACCCCTTCCCATCCCGTTCTTTCATTATATCGAACCCAATATAGAAATAGATGAAAGTCCATCGTTGCGATATCATCTGGGCTAACAGCCTTCATCTTCTCGATACTAGGCTTACTCACCAAGTAGGAGTCCTCTGAAAAATGGAGCTTTTCCTGGATCTCTTTGCTCTGTCCAAAAAAGTAGTGAGGGTGTTGTTCGAAATCAGCCTCGAAAAGTTTTAAAAGTTCACTGTCCGAATCTTTCAAATGTTTGGTGATTATCTTTTTAGTAATTGCAAATCTGACAGGCTCAATCCCATTTTTACGACAATATATGTATTGGTAAACTTTGAATTCATCGCTTTTACTCTCCATATTGACCGTGCGGAGCATCCAGCTGATATAGGCAGGACTCCTTCGTTCAAAGCTCTGAATTATGGGAAAGGTTTCTTCCTTAAGCCCAGCATTCTCCAAAGGGAGGGCATGAATCCCTGCATCCGCCATCACCACAGCTTTTGCCGAACGTTCCTCTATTCCTAAACGCATCCACTTCAATGGATTCTTGAGATAGGAGGCCTTCAACTCAGCTTCACTCTTTACGCCATCTATAACTTGAACTTCACCCTCTCCCGACAGAAGAGAGTCCATCCATCCGCTACCGTTTGAGCTAACAGGTTGGGAATTAGCAACTAAATCTCTTAACGATTGAGGGTCAATGTCATTAATAAACTCAGAGACATCAAAGGACTTTTGATATGAGTCATTGTTCCATTTGGCGCCTGTGCTCCACCCTTCG
>JAAKFF010000025.1 GCA_011065165.1 Chlamydiota bacterium | reverse complement strand
ACCTCGAAAGATCGGGGATACGGTTTCAGAGGTTCTTGTTCTTGGCGTTCAATACCCTAAAGCTGATAGCGGCGAAGCGACATTCATTTCACCATCGGCTGACGCCAAAATTGGCGGCAAGTTGTTCTAGCTAGATTTCCTCCCATACTGCACAAATGTTACCAAAATGATAACATTTGTGCAGGAACTCACCACGCAGTTAGAGGGAAAATCAGCTTAGCTTCTCTGTGAGGAAGTATTGGTTTCCATCTTTATCGGCGAAGAGGGCGAGCTTTACCTCATCTGGGACCTCAATAATCTCACCTAGGAATTTAACGCCATTGGACTCTAGGTGGGCCTTGGCCTCTACGACATTGTCAACTGTAATGGAGACGATGGCGTTGGATCCCACCTTCATCCCGTCATCGCCCATGGGCATGCCGAAACCTAGGCGGCTCCCTTCCTCTCCTTTGAGCTCGAGCCAGTTGAACTTCTCATCATACTCTTTCACTTCTAAGCCGAGTAGATCGACGAAGAGGCGTTTTGTCTCCTCTATGCTAGAGACTGTCAGGCAGGACATTGAGATGCCTTTTGCGATTTTTGTGCGAGTCATAGTTTCTCCCTGGTTTTTAAAAAATAGCTTACACCATTAGGGCGATTTTTGTTAAAAAGAATTCTATGCGTGGATTAGGATTTTCAGTTGGACTTGTTGTTGGGGCGGCTTCGATCTTCTCTTATCAGATGATGGAGAGGTCAAATCGTCCTACCGCCCTCCCTATACTGGAGCGGGAGGGTTTTAGTTTGGCCTATGATACAAGGGGAAAGATCCCTTTTTGGACGCATGAGCATCTTACGAGCGAAAGCCTCGTAAAGGTGGCGGATAGGAAGGGGGTCGAATTTCGTGAAGATCCCGATCTCTACGGCCCCCATCGTAGCAGCTTAGGAGACTATGCGAAGTCGGGGTTCGACCGGGGCCATCTGGTCCCTGCTGCCGATCTACGCTTTTCAGAGGAGGCGCTCAAGGAGAGCTTCTATCTCTCGAACATCTCTCCTCAACATCCCGACTGCAACCGCGGCCTCTGGGCTGAGCTTGAGAGGAGTACGCGCCAGCTTGTCAAAGTGGAGGGTCCTCTAGAGGTGGTCACTGGCCCTCTATTTATCCCCCATGAGGGGAAGGATGGAAAGCGCTATGTGACATACCAGGTGATTGGAAAAAATGATGTCGCCGTCCCTACCCACTTTTTTAAGGTGATAAAAAGTGCAACTAAGTGCTGGGTCTATGTCATTCCCAACGCCTCTGTTTCGGGGGATTTAGAGAGCTATAAGTTCTCCCTCGAAAAATTGGAGCAGATCTCTGGAATTCGTTTTGACAATCCATCGGCTAGCTGATATTCTAGCGCCCCTATGAATCAGAAATTATTACAGATAAAGAGTCTCTCTAAGTCGTACTATGATAAGCGGCGTCTTGTCAAAGAGGCGTTGAAAAATGCTTCGATCGACCTTTATAAGGGTGAGGTTCTGGGGCTACTCGGGGTGAATGGCGCGGGCAAGACGACTCTCGTCTCCATTATCGCAACGCTGCACCCGCCTACCTCGGGGGATCTACTATGGAACGGCGAGTCGATCTATAAGAACTTGCTCGCCTATCGATCGATTGTTGGCTTCTGCCCCCAACACGCCAACATTGAAAAGGAGCTCTCGCTGGGTGAGAACTTGGTCTTCTCGGGGAGATGTTATAATCTAAGTAAAGCAGAGGCCCTCTCCCGAAGGGATCGGCTCGTCGACCAGTTTAATCTTGGGGAGTATGTCAACTTCAACATCGATCAGGTTTCGGGTGGATACAAGCAGCGCTTTTTGATCGCTCGCGCACTGATGCATGAGCCGAAACTCGTTATTTTGGATGAGCCGACGGTCGGTCTGGACTCCCACATCCGCCGCGAACTTTGGCAGGTGATTCACCAGCTGCGCGAGCAAGATATCACCGTGATTTTGACAACGCACTACCTCGATGAAGCTGAACGCCTCTCCGACCGAATCTGTCTCATTCACGAGGGGACGATCCGAACGGTAGATAGCCCAGATAATCTTAAGAAGAAGCATCAAAAAAATAATCTTGAAGAGGTCTTTTTAAAATTTGTCGATGACCCGGATGCAGAGATCTTTAACTCTGGAGTGAACGATGAATAGTTGGACGGTATTCAGAGAGCTACTGAGACGGGATCTTCTCTCGTTTAGAAGGGCGTTCCCAACGAAATTCTTCGATATGCTCCTCCTTTTTTTCACCAACGTCATCGTCTTTGGGTATTTCATGCAGCTCGAAGGGGCGCATGCTGGATATGCCGCCTTCTTTGTGGTGGGTGCTATCGCCAGCTTTGGATTCATAGAGATCGTAGGGAAAGTTGGCATTCTTATGGCCGATCTTCAAGGAGATAAGACGATCAACCACATGCTGGTGATGCCCATTCGTACGGAGTGGGTCTTCTACTACATGGGCGTCTCGTGGGCGCTCACTTCAGCCATCCTTTCAAGTTTACTCTTTCCGGTAGGTAAGCTTCTAGTCTTTGATGGACTGGTCTTAGCCGATATCTCTTATTGGAAGCTGATTATCATCTTCCCAACGATCAATCTCTTTTTCGGCTTTTTTGCACTGTGGCTTACAGGTGTTCTAAAAAATATGAGGAACTTAACTAGCCTCTGGCTCAGGTATATCGCTCCCATGTGGATGTTTGGTGCCTACACCTACTCTTGGCATGCTGCCTATCAGATGAGCCCCGTTCTCGGATTGGTAAGTCTGATCAACCCCATGGTCTATGTGATGGAGGGGATGCGCGCCGCTATGCTCGGGCAAGCGGGATATCTCCCTTTTTGGGGCTCTCTTCTCGCTCTCTGGGGGTTTACGGCTCTCTGCTGCTGGGATGGTGTACGCCGCCTCAAGAAGCGCCTAGACTGCGTCTAAACTCCTGAATAGAACGTCTATTAGTGAGATGGATCCATGTGAGATGGGGCGATATCTTTGCTAGCGCTCTATATGTGCGTCGACGTCTTCCAAAGCTTCTGAAAAGCCAAAGGAGAATCCAAAAGGTGCGATAGATGGTTTGATGGTTCCCATTGCAGAGGAGTTCTCCTGTGATCATTTGCGCTATTCCACGTTTTAAGAGGCGCCAGAAAAGTAGTGGAAGAGGGAGATCGAGCCAGATGACGCTATCGGCCTTAGACCAGATAAGTTCCCTGTGTTTGGAGTTGTTTCCACAGAGGATCCACTCATCGTCTTGCACTGCATCCCGGAGTAGAGCAGAAAATTCTTCTTTGGGGCGCTCTTTCCAATGGGGCAGCCAGTAGAGATCGTCCAAGTCGGTGACAGGGATGTTTAACCGTTTTGCAAGCGAGCGAGCGAGTGTTGTTTTTCCGCTTCCGCAGGTTCCGATGATAAGAATACGTTTCATGGCGGAGAGTATAGCAGTAGAAAACTATTGAGGCACTACTTTTTTTTGTGGCGGAGAAGGTCATCTGTGAGATCGATTTGGATCTTCTGAAGCTCGATGAGTGTCTCCCACTGCCTCTTCATAAATAGATCGAGCTTACTATGCAGCTGTTGAATCTCTAGCTCTGCTTTTAAGTTGATGCAGTAATCTTCATTGGCGCGGAGGCGCTCTTTTTCGGATTGGCGATTCTGGCTCATCAAGATGATGGGCGCTTGGAGGGCGGCTAAGCAGGATAAGAAGAGATTGAGCAGGATAAAGGGATAGGGGTCGAAGACTCCCTGCAGCAGAATAAAAGCGTTGAGTACCATCCAGAGGACAATAACCAGTAGAAAGGAGATGATGAACTTCCAGCTTCCTCCGAATTTCGATACTTTGTCGGAGAGCCTTTCGCCAAAGGTGAGTTTGCGGTCGAATTTTTTATTAACGTTCTCTGATAGGATATCTTGACTCTGCATGCTCTCAAGGACATCCTGATCCAATTGAGAGAGGGCACCTTTATCATCTCGAAGCAGCTTTTCAACATATTCGGTTCGTATCTCTCGGAGATCTGAGTAGCAGACGAAACCATTGCGGTCCATCTCCGGATGCTTTTTTAAGAGGGATTCCATCACCGAATTTTGGATGAGCTTGATAGGGAAGAGTTTCGAATAGAGAAATTCCTTCTTACAAATTTCACACTTGGCTTTTTTGTGATTGTTGTTGGTGGATTTCATTTTTTTCTCACTTTTATTTTTTTTATATTGAAAAAAGTTTTCAAAATCAACATCCTTACGACAAGAAAACCGAGGTGACTATGAAAAAACTTATTCTTCTCCTTCTCGTGACTCTATCTCTTCAAGCTGCAGAGAGACCCGTTCGCGTCTATGTAGATGTTGTGGGGGACCTCTTTCATGCTGGACATGTGCAGTTCTTTAAAAAAGCGAAAGCCGAAGGAGATTATCTCATTGTAGGCATCCATGGAGATGATGCGTGCGCTGACTATAAACGCAGACCTATTCTCTCTTTGGAAGAGCGCAAGGTCGTCATCGAAGCGTGCTCCTATGTGGATGAAGTGATCGTGAATAGCCCTATTGGGATCTCTGCAGAGTGGATGAAAGAGCATGAGATCGATCTAGTCATCCATGGCGATGACTATGATAAAGAGAAGGTGAAGGAGCAATACGGCGTTCCTATCAAGATGGGAAAGTTTAAGTCGGTTCCTTATACAGAAGGGATCTCAACATCGGACATTATTAAACGGATTCAACGTTTGCGCTGAGTTTTGTTCTATTCATTCTATTTTTGATTAAACTATAAGGACTTGACTAGTGTTTAGAAAAGGAATCATCTACTTAATGCTCGCAGCTTCATCCTTTCTCTATGGTGAGGAGCAACCTATTTTGTACTACCCTGATGAGTGCACAATTCAGATCACTCCTGCAGCAGGGCCCCGTATTCGCGGAGCGTGGAACGCTTTTCTCTCTGCGGATTTTATCTACTGGACCGTGCGCGAAGAGGGGTTATTCTATGCACAATCGGGGAGAGGAGTTCCTAATCCCAAAAGAGGGCGTCTGCATGAGCTTAACTGGAGCTGTGATCCAGGATTTAAGGTCGGGCTCGGTTTTAATCTTCCCCATGATGGATGGGATATCTACTCGGAGTATACGTGGTTTCATAGCGATGCGAGTGGTAGCACCCATCAGACTGGAGCCACAGAGTTAACATCGACACTTACCCCATATTGGGCAGTGGACAACCATGAGAATCAACTTACGGAGGCGCGTGCAAGCTGGCATATGACCTTTAATAATGTGACCCTTGAGCTTGCTCGCAACAGCTATCTTAGCCAATATTTCAAAGTGCGCATTCATGCAGGGCTACAAGGGGCGTGGATTGATGAAGAGTATCGCGCGCGCTATACTGAGATCGATGCGACCCGCGACCATCTCGATTTAGAGCAAGATTATTGGGGAGTGGGGCTGCGCGTTGGGGTTGACGGCGCTTGGCAGTTTATTCGGACGCTGAGTTTTTTCGGGGAGCTCTCTGGCGCAGCCCTCTGGGGTCAGTATGATCTTCATAGATTGCACCAGCAGAGAGTGCCCGGCTCACTTCTTATGACGACTCTCAATACAGAAGCTAACCCCCACACTTTGCAACCTGTGCTTGGATTAGTTGCAGGGATCCGCTATGAAGATTGGCTGAATCAAGAGCGCTTTCATTTTCTGATGGAAGCGGGATGGGAGCAGCAAGTGTGGATCAACCACAACCAGATGATCAAAAATTTTGCCGATCCCAACAACTTAGGAAGCTTTATCTTGCAGGGACTCATTATAAAGGTACGCTTTGACTTTTAAAGTTGCTGATCTTCACTGCGATCTGCTCTCTGCTCTCGCCGAAAATAACGATCCTATGAACCCATCATCGAACTGCTCCCTTCCTCAGTTACGTGAAGGAGGGGTCGCCCTTCAAACCTTGGCGATTTTTGTTAAGACCCACCCCGGCTCTACGAGAGAGATGGAGGCCCAACTCTCCTGTTATAGAACTATGCTGAAGAGCCGCAGCGCCCTCTGCGCACCCTACACTGACTTCGATCCTAATAGTGATAGGGTTCACTTCATCTTGGCTATAGAAAATGCATCGGCTCTTCTCGAAGAGGAGGAGGCGTTAGAGAGGGCCTTTGAACGTCTTGATGCAGAGAGGTGGCTCTATATTAGTCTGACATGGAACGATGAGAATCGTTTTGGTGGTGGAAATAACTCCAAGGCAGGTCTAAAGCGTGATGGAGAGCACCTTTTAGAGTACATTAGCGGCAATGAGATCGCTATCGATCTCAGCCATACCTCCGACGCTCTTGCTGATGGGATCCTCAATTACATCCACAAGAGAGGGCTTAAAATCGTCCCTATCGCTAGCCACTCCAACTTCCGCTCTATTAAGGATCACTGCCGCAACCTCTCAGACGTGATCGCAAAGGAGATCGTAGCTTTAGGGGGCGTGATCGGTTTAAATTTTGTCCGCCACTTTATCGGCGACCGCCCCCAAGACTTCATTCAGCACATAGAGCACGCCTTTGCTCTAGGCGCTAGAGATCAACTCTGCCTGGGCGCCGACTTCTTCGGCGGAATTCCTCTACCAGAGCTCGACCATCTACGCCCATTCTTCCAAAAGGAGTTCTCTAACTCCTCATGCTATCCCGCTTTTTTCGAGCTTCTTGAGCAGAGTTTTACCAGTGAACAACTCAAAAAGTTATCCCATCAGAATCTATTAGCCTATCTCTCAAGCCATAGGGGATCCAATTAAAGGCTTTGATCTCCTCTTGAACGATTCGAGTTAAGCCTTAAGGATCGTCGGGGGATAAACTGCTGCTCTAATGCCTCCATTCTAAGCTCTAGCCTGTGAATTTTAGCAGCGTTTTCCTTCCAATCAATATTAATTTTTGCCTGGAGGTTTTGAATATAAGTATTATACATCTCAGTAGACTTATTAGTATAATTAATAAGCGATTCCTGATTATACTGGAGAAGTTGCATTATTTTTATTTGGCCTACAACCGATGATTGATAGATAAAGTTAGGATTCGGGAAATATGAGCATCCGCCTCCCGTTTGATTGTAGCTTTGTTGTTGAACAGGATATGGT
Organism: Chlamydiota bacterium; assembly: GCA_011065165.1. Classification (GTDB taxonomy): domain Bacteria; phylum Chlamydiota; class Chlamydiia; order Chlamydiales; family Simkaniaceae; genus JAAKFF01. Next base: position 12,021 of record JAAKFF010000025.1, on the reverse strand, counting down.
TGAAAGTTCTGTTGGTTGTACTGTTGATTTGGTTGTTGATTTGGTTGTTGATTTGGTTGTTGATAGAACTGTGGGTTGTAATATTGATCTGGTTGTTTAAAGTTCTGTGGGTTGTTACCATTTACTTGACCTGACATAATAGATTTTCTCCTTTTTTAGACTTTTAAGGTTCAATAAAAAAACTTGTGATCAGTTCGGCTACCGCTTCGCGGCATTCGACATGGGGCATATGGCCCACCCTAGGAAAGGTCTCTAGTGTCGCGTGAGGGAGATTGAGCTCCAACTCTTCAGCGCAGTAGAGAGGAGTAGAGAGGTCGTGCTCCCCTGCAATCAGAAGCAGGGGCGTTGTAATCTCTTTCAGTTTGTTTCGAATATTGAAAGATTCAAGGGCGTGCAGCTGTCCCAGATAACCATCGGTGGATGGGGGGTAGGGATTGTCTGCCATCTCTTCGATTTTGGATTTTAATTTTTCAGGAGCGCTAATAAAGTCACTGCTAAAGAGCCAGGGAATGATGCTCTCAATAATCAGGGGAAGGGGAGCGCCAGATTGGAGAAGTTTACCGACGGTGGTCGACTTAAGGAGTGAGGTACGGGGAAGCTCAGCAAAGGGAGAGATGAGCACCCCCTTTTTCACCCGTTTAGGATCCTTGAGTGCGAGCGTCTGAATAACTGCACCGCCCATAGATGAACCTAGCATGAAGGCGCTCTTGATATTGAGAGCATCCATGAGCCCAGCCAGATCATCTGCGAGCATTTCAATGGTATATGGGGGAGGAGGCGCGCTGCTCCGTCCTGACCCGCGGTTGTCGAAGAGGATCATCTGGTAAGATTTCGAAAGAAGATCGATAAAGGGGAGCCAAGTTTTGAGATGGTGGGAAAATCCAGAGATGCAGAGAAGGGGAGGACCCTCTCCATGCACTTCATAATAGATTTCGATCTCATTTACTTTTGCAATCGCCATTTCAACTCTGACATTGGTATTTCCAAAAGAATTTTGATGGACTGTAACAGGCATGAGAAAAATATAATAGACAAAAAGAAGAGGAGATGATAAATATATGTGTAAGTGAAGAAAAAGTGTGGTTTTTGATCTTCACAACAAACTTCCCCCTTCTTTTACCAGACCGCAAGGTCTGGTCCCCGGCCGTAGTGCGCAAGCATTGCGGCCATTTTTTATGGGATTAATTAAGGGAGAGTTCGTGCAGAGTGGCTAAAGAGCCACTTGCAAAACCCCAGATGGTTGCTTCTTGGTCTCTTTCACACAAACACTATTGCCCTGAGGGGTATGTGAATTTGTGTCAAAGAGCAAAATTGTCGAAACATCTTCAAGAATCAACTGATCTGGAGTTTTGCAAGTGGCTCTAAAAAAAAACTTTTATCTTATCGAGGAAAGATTTGCGTTGAGGAGAGTTTTGTGACTTTTCTGTCTCTTGAAATTGCTTCAAGAGGGTCTTCTGTTTTTGCGAAAGATGGACAGGCGTCTCCACTTGAACGTTGATCAACAGATCGCCCGTTCCATGGCCATGGACGTTGGTAAGTCCTTCCCCTCTCATGCGCAGAGTTTTTCCTGTCTGGGTGCCTGAAGGAATGGTCAATCGGACGGGCTTTTTTGAAAGTAGGCGAGGTAGATCTTTTTTGCAGCCTAGGGCGGCTTCAGTCAGGCTAATGGGGAGTGTTAAGTGGAGATCGTCACCATCACGGCTGAAGATATCATGAGGTTTCACTCGAATATAGACGTAGAGGTCGCCTGGAGGGCCTCCACCTTCGCCTGCATCTCCGTAGCCAGCCATTTTCAGGCGCATGCCATCATCGATACCCGCAGGGATCGGTATTTTAATATGCTGCTTAGCCTTGACCTTTCCTACGCCGTGGCAGTTGGTGCAAGGGTGCGAAATCACCTTCCCAGATCCATGGCAATGGGGGCAGCCACTCGACATGCTGAAAAAACCACGTGTCTGATGGAGTTGGCCTGAGCCATGGCAAGTTGTGCAGGTTTTGATCTCATCAGGTGAGCGTGCACCACTTCCGTTGCATGTGTTGCACTGCGCGTAGTTGGTCATTGCGATCTCTTTTTCGATCCCTTTAGCGGCCTCTTCAAATGAGATGGAAAGCTGAGCTTTTTTGCTGACGCCTTGACGAGAGTATTGGGGCTCACCGCCGAAGCCTTGACCGAAAAATGAGTCGAAGATCGTCTCGCCACCACCAGAAGCTCCTCCGAATGCACCCATAAAGGTGCGAAGCGCCTCTTCCATAGAGGAGAAGCTAGCTCCCCCTGCAGCTCCCATGCCTGCACCTTGTAGTGCCTCGGCTCCGTACTGGTCGTACATCTGTCGCTTTTTCTCATCGCTTAAGACTTCATACGCTTCAGAGACTTCTTTGAACTTGCCTTCTGCATCGGGATTATCAAGATTTTTATCGGGGTGGAATTTGATAGCAAGCTTGCGATAAGCTTTTTTGATCTCATCCTGACTTGCTTCTCTTGGAAGGCCTAAAACTTTATAATAATCTGTCATAGCTCACACATTGTTGAAAATTAGAACTTAAAGAGATGCAGGCTAACGACCTTTCTTGAGTTTGTATTTTAAGGCTGCCTTTGACTTGGCACGCTTCTTGACAGAGGGCTTGTCGTAGAATCGGTGCGCTTTTGCAGTCTTCATGATCCCCTCTTTGTCTAGTTTTTTCTTTAGAGCTCGTAGAGCTTTGTCGATGGGTTCTCCTGTACGAACCTTCACATTCGGCATAATATGGTCACATCCTGTGGGTTAAGTTTTTCTTTTTATCCATTTCCTTCCATTTTACACTACAATCCCCTTTTATTCAATCATTTGATTGAGAGGCGAGCTTAGGGCGTAAAGAGATAGGTAACCTCGATCTCACTGTGGCATCGCGTCTCGCCTGCTTCAAATTTTTTGAGTAGTAGAGGCGCTAGGGAGGTGAGATTGAGGAGATTGGGAGCTGTGTTGTGATCCTCTCTCTGGAGAAGGGGGCTCTCGAAGGAGAGGAGCTCTCCATCCCTCTCGCCCTTGAGGGTGTAGAAGCCCTGGGATTTCGCATCGGTGGTGATGGTGAAGGGGCCTTCAGCATCGGGGATGTAGCGCTTTAAGCTGCAGAAGGGGACGAGGGGGATATTACGGGCGAAGCTTAGGCTCTTGGCGGTCATCACACCCACACGGGTTCCCGTGACGGAGCCAGGACCCACTCCGATGGCTATAAAATCGATCTCCTCTCCCTTCAAGGCTCTCTCGACAGCAGGGAGCAGACTTTGGGATTGTCTCTGGGATATGAGGGGTTCAACCTCGATCTCTCCAGTAGGAAGGTGGAGGGCAACAAAGCTATCGTTGCCACTACTCTCTATGATCAGAAATGTACGTACCATGATCGCCATAGTATATCCCACTTGCCTTTTTTCTGCTCTCCTTATTATAGAAGATGTATAGAGCAATTGCACTTTTTAGACGTGAGTGGTAGCATGGATTTTTACCTTAGTATAATTTTAATGAAGGGGTCATTTCGTTGATCGATACACCTGATGACGATATCCCTCAGGATGAAGATATCCCTGAGGATGAGTTTAACCTATCTGATGCGCTTCTCGACAGTGACTTAGAAAAACTGATCGGAGGACAGAAGCAAACTATTGAAGATGAGCAGCTTCCTAATGAGCTTTTTATTCTCCCCATTACGCGACGTCCCTTCTTCCCAGGGATGGCGGCTCCGCTTGTCATCGAGCCAGGTCCCTACTATGAAGTGTTAAAAATTGTCTCGAAATCTAAGCATAAGATGCTCGCGCTCTTCCTAACCAAAGAGGAAGAGGTTGATATCTATAATCTGAAGTTTGAGGATCTATGCGACGTGGGGGTGATGGCGGATATTCTGAGGATCGTCCCTCTTGAACAAGGGGGAGCTCAGGTCGTCCTCAATATGGAGAAGCGGGTCAAGATTGAAAAGCCTATCCTAAAGTCTAAATATTTAAGAGCTAAGATCTTCTACCATAATGACGAGATCACTCAGAAGCAATCGAAGATCATCAAAGCCTACTCGATCAGTATCATTACAACGATTAAAGAGCTGCTCAAACTCAATCCTCTCTTTAAGGAGGAGCTGCAGATCTTCTTGGGACACTCCGATTTTACTGAGCCGGGCAAGCTGGCCGATTTTGCTGTGGCACTCACGACAGCTGGACGAGACGAGCTCCAAGATATTTTGGGAACATTTAGTGTACAAGATCGGATCGACAAGACACTGGTGCTCCTAAAAAAAGAGCTCGACCTTTCGAAACTTCAGAGTAGCATCAACCAGAAGATCGAAGCGACCATCTCGAAGACGCAGCGGGAGTTCTTCCTGCGTGAACAGCTCAAAACGATAAAAAAAGAGCTGGGACTTGAGAAAGATGATAAGACCCTCGACATAGAGAAGTTTCGTGGAAGGCTCAAGGAGAAGAAGGTGCCAGAAGAGGCGCAGAAGATGATCGATGAGGAGGTTGATAAGCTTAGCGTTCTGGAAGTGCAGTCGGCGGAGTACTCCGTCTCACGCAACTATTTAGATTGGCTTACGATCGTCCCATGGGGGACTTTTAGCAAAGAGAATCACGATCTGACTCACGCTGAGAAGATCCTTGAGGAGGACCACTATGGGCTCAAAGATATCAAGGAGCGTATCCTCGAGTTTATCGGAGTTGGGAAGCTGACCGGCGGCGTCAAGGGGAGCATCATCTGCTTGGTAGGGCCACCTGGAGTGGGGAAGACGAGTATTGGTAAGAGTGTTGCGCGCACCCTCAACCGCAAATTTTTCCGCTTCTCCGTCGGGGGCATGCGCGATGAAGCCGAAATTAAAGGACACCGCCGCACCTATGTTGGAGCGATGCCTGGCAAGATGATTCAGGCGCTGAAAAATACGCAGACAATGAACCCCGTTATCATGCTCGATGAAGTGGATAAGATGGGTGTTAGCTACCAAGGCGATCCCGCTTCGGCCCTTCTGGAGGTCTTAGATCCCGAGCAGAACAAAGATTTTCTCGACCACTATCTCGATGTGCGCTGCGACCTCTCTAACGTTCTCTTTATTGTCACGGCGAACGTCTTGGATACGATTCCTGCGCCGCTCCTCGATCGGATGGATATCTTGAGGCTCTCAGGATATATCAAGGAGGAGAAGGTCCAGATTGCTAAAAAATATCTCCTGCCTCGGAGCCGAAAAAATTCAGGGCTCAAGGCGACTCAGGTGAAGTTTGCAGCGAGTGCACTGCAGCAGATCATCGAAGGGTATGCGCGAGAGGCTGGGGTGCGCGGCTTAGAGAACTATATTAAGAAGGTCTTGCGCAAAGTCGCTGTTGAAGTGGTTAAGAGCGGCAAGCGAAAGAAAAAGTGTGCGATTATCTCTGATAAGACTCTAGAGAAGTATCTCGGTAAGCCGATCTTCACCTCCGACCGCTACTATGAGAAGACGCCGATCGGTGTCTGCACGGGACTCGCCTGGACGGCAATGGGGGGAGTTACCCTCTACGTCGAAGCGATTGAGACAACTTCAGAAAAGACGCAGATGAAGTTGACCGGTCAAGCTGGCGACGTGATGAAAGAGTCGGCTCAGATCGCTTGGAGCTTTGTCAACAGCGAAGTGGGGCGTTACGCCTCGAAGCTCAAATTTTTTGAGAAGAGTGAAGTGCATATTCATATTCCTGAGGGAGCGACACCGAAAGATGGCCCCTCAGCGGGCGTGACCATGGCCACAGCGCTCCTCTCGCTCTTAATGAAGAGAGCTGTCGCCAAAGATCTAGGCATGACAGGGGAGTTGACGCTGACAGGAAAGGTCCTTCCGATCGGGGGTCTGAAAGAGAAACTCATCGCAGCAAAGCGCTCCAAGTTGAAAACCCTCATCTTTCCCAATGATAACAAGCGCGACTATGATGAGCTCCCCGCTTATTTGAAAAAGGGGTTGAAGGTCCATTTTGCCAATAGCTATGATGACGTCTTCAAAGTGGCATTTCCGGGGAGGAAACGGTGAGTGCTCCTTGGAAAGCAGCCAAGCTTATCCTGCCTGAAGAGCTAGAAAAAAAGGCTGAGCAGCTCCGCGGTGAGGGCAGAACGATCGTGACACTCAATGGGTCGTTTGATCTGATGCACGCCGGCCATCTGCAGATGATCTATGAAGCATCGCAGCAGGCGGACTCTCTGATTTTGGCGTTGAACAGCGATGCGTCGATCAAGAGATATAAGAGCGTTGATCGCCCCCTTATCAGCTTAGAGCACCGTCTGCAGATGGCAGCTGCCCTGCAATTTGTCGACTTTGTCACCTACTTTGATGAGTTAGATCCCCGAGAGTTTTTGAAGAGAGTGAGACCCGACGTCCATGTCAATGGATCGGAGTATGGGGAAGAGTGCATCGAAGCAGAGGTCGTCAAGGAGTTTGGGGGGAGGATTCATATCGTGCCACTTGTGGCAGGCCTTTCAACGACTCAGCTCATTGAGAAAATCAAGTCATGCGAATAATCGGTACCCTTAAGGGAGAGAGAGAATCTTTCAAGTTTTACTCATTCCTTAAAGAAGAGGGAATCGACGCTAGCTACGACCCGCTCCCCTCTGGCGATGAGCTCTACCAGTTCTGGATCGCGCATGAAGATCAAATTGAGATCGCGAAACACTGGATGGAGGAGTTTAAGAAAGATAGCGCAGATCCCCGCTTCGATACCAGAGCCCACCCTATCGATACCGAGGGTATTGCTGCAGGCGCAGAGGAGCGAGAGGAGCGCAGCTTGAGCGCCCTTCAATCGAAGCATAAAAGACGGCCTCATATGCCTCTCACCCGCCTCATTGTGCTGATTTGTGCCCTTCTCTTTATCTGGAATGGCTACCAGATGTCAGACCTCGCCAAAGAGAAATCGGGAGCCCGTTTTTTTGGATTGACCCCCCTCTTTATGAATCTCGCCTATGATGCACCCAACTCCTACTCCCTCCTTGTCGATTTTTTTTCAACGCATCCTGTGGAAACTCCCGAAGAGCTCGATAGTCTCCCGCCAGAAGCGAGAGCTGCCTTCCAGAAGATCGATAGCCTCCCTGTATGGATCGGCATGTATGGGATCATGTTAGAGTGGCCGAAGAGCAGGGGAGATCTCGATGCTCCGATGTTTGTGAAGCTGCGTGAAGGGCAGGTCTGGCGTCTCATTACTCCCTGCTTTATGCATGGGGGATTCCTCCATATTCTATTCAATATGATGTGGCTCTGGATGCTCGGTCGACAGGTTGAAGAGCGGATAAAAAAGTGGCAATACCTATCTATCATGTTAATTGTCGGCATCGTCTCAAATACTCTGCAATATCTGATGAGTGGCCCCCTCTTCGTCGGCTACTCAGGGATCATCTGCGGTTTAGCTGGCTTTATCTGGATCAGGCAGAGAGTTGCCCCTTGGGAGGGCTATCCACTTCAGCGAGGGACAATCATCTTCTTAGCCATCTTTATCTTTGGTATGATGGCGCTGCAGATCGTCTCCTTCGTTCTCATGCGATATAACATTGCGAACTTCCCCATGAATATCGCCAATATGGCGCACATCTCAGGCGCTCTGACAGGTGTCCTCTTAGGTAGAATACCCTTCTTTAGCAAGGGGCTATTATGAGCGTGCGTGATTTAATTATTTTGGGGTGTTCATCGCAGCAGCCTACTCGTCTACGCAACCATGGCGCCTATCTCCTCCGCTGGAATCAAGAGGGCTTTCTCTTTGACCCTGGTGAGGGAACGCAGCGGCAGTTCATCTTCGCCGACACAACCCCAACATGCATCACTCGCATCTTTGTCAGCCACTTCCATGGCGACCACTGTTTAGGGCTCGGATCGATGCTGATGCGCCTCAATTTAGATAGAATCACCCACCCCGTTCACTGCTACTATCCCGCAAGCGGCAAAGTCTACTTCGACCGCCTCCGCTACGGTACTATCCATCACGATCACATCGAGGTGATCGAACATCCGATCTCTGAGCCAGGTGTGGTGCATGAAGATGACTCTTTTACCATCGAAGCGCACTACCTCGACCACAACGTTGACAATCTCGGCTGGCGCATCAAAGAAGCTGATACCATCAAATTCGATCGAGAGAAGCTCAAGGCCGCAGGCGTAAAGGGGGTGATGGTGAAGGAGCTCGAAGAGAAGGGCGTAGTTACCATCGATGGAAAATCTATCAAGCTCGAGGAGGTAAGCTGGGTTCGAGAGGGCGATGTCTTTTCCATTGTCATCGACACCAAGTACTGCCAAAACGCCGTCGATCTAGCTAGAGGAGCCAAGCTCTTCCTCTGCGAAAGCACCTACTTAGAAGAGCATAAACAGTTAGCTTTTGACCATGACCATATGACAGCAAAGCAAGCGGCGCAGATCGCTAAAGAGGCGGGAGCCGAAAAACTCATCCTCACCCACTTCTCCGCTCGCTACCGCGACCTCCTCCCCTTTGTCGAAGAGGCAAAAACCCTCTTCCCAAATGTCGACGCGGCAGATGACTTCAAGCGCTTCCCCTTCCCTCGTTAGTCTGCATTTCTTATCATAAAAAGCTTTCGCCTCCCTTCCTAAATTCTAAATACGGCCATATTTTTAGGAAATACGGCCATTTCTAGCCTCGGTAGAGGATGGGGTGGGTTGTGTCTTTTAGGCGGTCGCCGAAGCCATAGCCGAGACTCTTTAGCGCATGGATGTGGGGGTCGTTCTCTTGCATTGTATAGAGGCTCTTCTCTTTCGCGTAGACGATTAAGAGCTGCTCATGAGGGGGTGTGGTGGCAAGATAGTCGAAAGAGAGGGGGATCTCAGCGCTAAAAAAGAGTGCGCTTCCGCTCTTTTTAGGAAGGGGGATGAGGGTGGTCATCTCCTCTTCGATCACGAGGCTCTCTTGCGACGCTTGGAGGGGTGGGGAGGAGAGTTGCAAGATGCATCCACAGACGACGCCCTGGATGGAGCTCAACTCTTCGAGGGGGAGCGGTTTTTCGAAGGGAGAAGATGTGAGGAGCAGATCGAAGGCGATACGCAGGGGGCGGACCTTTGTTAAGTTAGAGGCGATCTCAGCAAATTGAGGGCGGAGGACAAATTTTTGAACTACGCGATTTTCACGCCAGCAGTCGTAGCCCGTTCCCACTCTTTCAGTGAGGGCTTGGCTTAGGGTCTGCACTTCAGCTTCTGTCAAGAGATCTTCAAACTCGATGTAGTGGTGCCTCTTGAAAAAGTTGAGGTGTTCAGGAGCGACCGCAAAGTGCATGATTTACCTTTTTCCAGAAGTTTGTTAGGGTTAGTGTAACAAGTTCAGGCAAAAACCACCACGCTTATGAATAGTTATGACCAGGTCCAAAAAGCTCTTCCTATCGTAGAAGCTCAAATTGGTTATGCTTTTAAAGAGAAGTCTTTACTCAGCTTAGCACTTATCCATCGCTCTTTCGCCAATGAGAACCGAGAGATCGTCAAGTCGAATAATGAGCGCCTTGAATTCTTAGGCGACGCTATCTTAGGGCTTGTTGTCAGCGATTTTCTCTACTCTCATCTCCCCGATCAACCTGAAGGAGAGCTCTCCTACCTTCGGTCGCGTCTGGTGGAGGCTCCCGCTTGTGCTCTCTATCTGAGAAAAATTGATCTGGAGCGCTTTCTTATGGTGGGAAAGGGGGAGTCGATGAATGAGGGTAAGGGAAGAGAGACCCTTATCGCCGATCTCTTTGAAGCGATCATCGGAGCGATCTACTTAGATGGGGGAGTTGAAGCGGTCCGATCCTTTTTCTTCGGCCACTTTGAGCAGGAAGTGTTGGAGATCATTGAAAAGCCCCATAGAAATTGGAAGGCAGAGCTGCAAGATTACTGCCAAAAAAAATATCAGAAACCTCCCGACTATGCTGTTTTGGGAGAGGAGGGGCCCGACCATTTAAAGACCTTTTTTATCGAGGCTAGGCTCGACGAGAAGGTGTTGGGAAAGGGGCAAGGCACATCAAAAAAAGAGGCAGAACAGCAGGCAGCGGAAGATGCCATCAACAATTTAGGACTTTAGAAGATGGTTAAGCAGAAGAGCCTTTGGGTATGTAATGAGTGCGGCAATCAGCAGCTGAAGTGGACAGGTAGCTGCACACTCTGCAAGGGGTGGAACACCTTTGTCGAAGAGGTAGAAGTGAATGAAAAAGAGGGGCGTTTCACCTCGAGGGCTCCGCGCACTGCAAAACCTGTACTGATTCAGGAAGTAGATACCACAAAATTCAAGCGCATAGAGACCGGATACCAAGAGCTCGATCGCCTCATAGGAGGCGGCTTCGTTGAAGGGTCGCTCAACCTTATCGGTGGAGAGCCCGGCATCGGAAAGTCGACACTTATCCTGCAACTCGCAAAACGTTTTGCAGATCAAGGTCTCACCGTTCTCTATGTCTGCGGGGAAGAGTCAGCCGAACAGACCTCTCTTCGAGCCAAACGTCTGGGTATTCAGAGCGACCGCATCTACCTCTATAGTGAGACCCTCTTCTCCCAGATCCAAACGCAGATCGAGAAGATTCACCCCGATGTTCTCATCATCGACTCGATCCAGATCGTCTACAAAGGCGAGCTCTCCTCCGCACCCGGTTCCGTCACGCAAGTGCGTGAGATCGCCATGGAGTGCATGCATCTTGCCAAAGGCGCGGGGATCACTACCTTCCTAATCGGCCATGTGACAAAGAGCGGCGACCTTGCTGGGCCCCGCGTTTTGGAGCATATCGTCGATACCGTCTTCGACTTCGAAGGGGACCGTCAGCACGGCTACCGCCTGATGCGCTCAGTTAAAAATCGCTTCGGTCCTACAGATGATGTCGCCCTCTTTCAGATGGGTGAAAAGGGACTCCAAGAGATCCTCAACCCCTCCCTCACCTTCCTAGAAGAGCGGCAAATTGGACTCGCCGGTTCGGTAATCATCCCCACTATAGAGGGGACGCGCGCCATGCTCGTTGAGGTGCAAGCGCTCGTGGCTCCCTCCTCATTTGCAACCTCTTCCCGTCGCTCAACCGGCATCGACCCCAAACGCCTCACCCTCCTACTCGCCGTTCTAGAGAAGCGGATGGGCTACCAGCTCCACAAGCTCGACGTCTTCGTCTCTGTTGCCGGAGGGATGACGATCACCGAGCCAGCGATCGACCTAGGGACGATTGTCGCCATCGCCTCCTCCTACTGCAATAAGCCGATCCCCCCGGATACTGTACTAATGGGTGAGGTCGGCCTTGGTGGCGAAGTGCGCTCAATTCCCCGCCTGGAGAACCGCCTGAAGGAGGCGTATAATCTCGGCTTCAAGCGCTGCATCCTCTCTGCCAAAAATCTCAAGGGCATCAATAAAAAACTGACTGAAAAGATCTCTCTCCATGGCATCTCCCGCGTAGAAGAGGCGATCCAGATTCTCCTGCAAAAATAATCTTCTGACAGGAGAATGATGAGACACTTTTAACAGAGCACCAGGAATGGTGCTCTATAGATGCAAAGCGTGGTATAGAGCCTCTTAACGGTTAAGAAGCTTTAGCATAGTTAAGCATCTTCCATTCACGCGCCACAGGAAAAATGACTGCTTGCCTATCCTTGAATAGGGGGCCCGTTAGGTACAAATGAGAGAGTAGTGTTGTAAGATAGGGTCTACACTTTTTATGGACTTCATTTAAAAAGAGAGCACCTGCGGGATTATATCCAGCATCGGCAACAAGGGCAGAACCTAATCGATCAGCTTCGTAGGTACACGTTCTCCCGAAATAGAGTGTGATTATGGCAGTAGCTAGTCCACTTATGGCACCAACTACAGGGATGAACCTTCCAAAAGTTGCGGTAGCAATACTCATTGTTGCAGTAATCTCAAACCAGCGAAATTTGTGACTTAATTCTGATTTGGCCATTTGATTAGCAATCATTGCTGCCATCACATCATCTACAGTGACGTTCTCATAGCTAATAAACTCTCCTGATTCCGGATCGGTATACCCTTCTACCTCAAGAGCGTCCTTATTGTTTACATAGAAACCAATTTTTTCAAGCATTCCTGAATTGAGATCGACCCACCCTCCTGGC
>JAAKFF010000024.1 GCA_011065165.1 Chlamydiota bacterium | reverse complement strand
CCTCTCCTTAAAAACAATAAAATAAGAAAAGCTAATAAACTCAACATTAACCGATCTCCTATAATAGGTATGTGGCATATCCGTTTGAACTTTTTCCAATAGATTTCTACCACTTCTTTAGGAGATTCCCTAACGATGTTCATATAAATTTCACGAATCGCCTTAAAATATTGTGGTGTAAGGTATGTAATTTCTGGACTCACCTTTGCAACTGCCTTCTGTCCACATGAGTCATTCCACTCTTCTATCCCCCAAGGGTTTGACTCAAACCCTAGTGACACATATAGAGTATGTGAAAATCCATGCCCCTTATCGATGGTCAGCTGTTTTTCATTAAATTTGGATACCTCAATCGGAGAGAGAGCATCTCTGATCATATAAATCCATTGAGGAGAAGCTGCTCCTATCAAGGCTAAAGCCCCCAAAACCAGGGGGATCGCTGCTCTTTTTAAACTCTTTCGATGCTTCCATAGTAGAAGAGTCACGACGCAAAGCGTGACTGAGAGCCCCATCATTCCTATGGCCCCACGAATTAATGCAGCAAGTGCCAAAAATAAAACACCCGAAAGTCCAAACCCTATAGCAGTTTTATTCCCAAAAGAACGCATATGATACCCAACTATTACTAGAGGCAACACCAGTGCTAATGCAGAGGTCCCGATAAATCCAGCATGGGGGTCGACACCGAATGTATTGAAAAAAACGAGTTTGGAAAACAACAATACTATACCAGCCAAAAAATATAGTCTCATCGCGAATATCAGGGTTAAGATAGCAATTAACCCCAATGCATTGATATAAACATTGAGTTTACCAGCATCAAGAGGCCCCATTTTTCGATCTAATAGTTTGGCACTAAGACTCAATAGAACGGTATGGCCCGGATCATCTGCAGGCATCCCTAGAGAGAAATCTATAAGCTCGCTTTTTCGTTCATATACCCCAGAGCCTCTGAATGATTCCCAAAGATCCTCTTCAAAAAAAGCAAGCAAAACCCCCGTTTTTCGAAAACACTCAGCAGAGCTTATCCACTTATGAGTACGAAAGCTCAAATCCGGATCTCTCCATGCTGCCTTTTTTTTCGAGTAGAACTTCCTCTCCACCTTCTTCTCTGCGTCAGATACTTTGGGAATGAGGACGAAAGATATGAGGCAAATAAAGAACAACCAGCGCCACTTTTGGCAAACTGAGAGCCATTTCGAGAGAGTTAACTTCATAAAATCCTAACTTGGCGACTCAAAAAACAATCTGCAGAATTTTTCCAATGGGAAAGGAGTGCAAAGTGTGCGATGCCACATTAGTGAAACAAAACATTTTGCTGTGCTCATCATTTAATGACAAGAGTCAAATAGAAGTCTCACCTCATTCATTTCGAAAAAGTATCCCTATGTGGAGTCACACGCCGTACTTGGCGACGTAAAAAAGAGAAGTAAAGCAAGACAGATTATTGTCTGGAGTATATAATTGCTTTCTACATGAGCAGATCTCTCTTTCATAGCAGCCTCAACTCATTCATTTCGGAAGAGTATCCCTATACAGAGCCCCATCCGATTGAGGATCCTGCGCTCCTAAAGTCTTGGGGATTGAATCCTAAAATATACCGCCCCCTCCCTCGCGCTTCCTTTCACAATGAGATGGAGATCGAAGAGGTGAAGAGCCCCTATCGCGACATTCCGCTGCTTAAAAAACATCTAATAGACTCTTCGCTGCTCACTCTATACAGACGTTCTCCCCCTCGAGCAGCACTCGTTCTATTCACCTGGGTCTACGCTGATGGTTGGGGAGACTACTATGCGCAGTTTGACTGCGCGCGTCTGATTGAAGAGCACTTTCCAGATGCCGAGCTCACACTTGTCACCTGCCTCCGCTCCGATCAAAGGCCTCCGGAGAAGAGGGCTAATCAACATATTATCACCTACGAGGAGGGAGAGAAGCCCCACTTTTCAGAGCCTCTCCTAAAAAAAATGAGGAGAGCAAAGCTACTCTTTCAATTTCCTACCTACTATCCCCACTCTGATGAGCTCATGGAGATGCTGGGCCCTCAGATGAAATATGAGTGGTTAGGAGAGAGCGGCTTTATCGATACGACCGACTTCTCTCCGACTTGTCGACGCCGCTGCATGGGGCTGCACTTTCTGGAAAAGGGAATCTTCATCAAATCATTGCCTCAAAAGCGGGCCTCCTCCCCCTATTACTTCGCCTACACGCGCAGTGCAGAGGGGCTTCTCAGCTATGTCGAAGCTTTAACCGCGTGGAAGAGGTGCGACCTCACCCTGCGCGCTTTTAACATTCAGCATGTGATCCACGTAGCACGAAAGGGGCTCCCTCATGTGAGGGAGATCGAAGTCGTGATCGACAAGACGCTCACCTCGATCCCCATTGCAAAGAGCGGGGCACTCTTGCGAATTGAAGTGATGCAGAACGTTCCGCACCATCAATTTCTCACCCTCTTGCATGAGAGTGAAGAGTTTGTGGCATGCACCGGCGATGGCTCCCTATTCGAAGCGATCTCAGCGGAAAAACTCTTCTACTACGATATGCCAGAGCATAAAGAGAGCTTTTTAAAAGACCTTGTTGCATTGACTAAGGCGCGCACACCAGACGCCCTCCCCTTCTTCGAAGATCCCAAGGCGATTCAATACCCCCCTGTGCGAGAGGCGCTTCGTGAACTCTCCACGATCATTCGCACAGAGCATAGGGTGAATGAGCTGCTCTGCCATATTATCCACCGCGCCCTCTGCCACCACGCCTCACCAGAGCTTGAGCAGGAGGAGCGTCGCATCCTGGATGCATTCGCTACAGGTGAGCTCAACGCCCCAGCAGCCCTCGCTTCCATCTCTCAATCTATACGTTCTTATCAAGTGCAATAAAAAAGTCTTATCAACCCCAAACTAAAGGTTCGAAAGATGGATGCCCGCAGCAGCCAATATTCAGAATTTCTTTCTGGCGATCCAGACAAGTATGAGTGCCACCGCTATAGTAATGGGC
This sequence comes from Chlamydiota bacterium, assembly GCA_011065165.1. Lineage (GTDB taxonomy): Bacteria > Chlamydiota > Chlamydiia > Chlamydiales > Simkaniaceae > JAAKFF01. The sequence continues at coordinate 16,236 of JAAKFF010000024.1, read as the reverse complement.
AGCATGATCGAGAAGAGATATTCAGCGAGGAGGGCTGCTGCTAAGGCAAAGAGGCCTAAGGCAATCCCAATTACGAAGAAGGTCGCTTCGACATAGATTCCAGTAATAAAGGTGTTTAGAGAGAGGAGTATCAAGACTACCAATCCCGCTTCAAAACGCCCGATCAAGCCGATGTTCACAAAGACCGAGATGAGATAGACAGCTAGTGCCAAGCCAGCCCATTGGATCAGTTCATGCCAGATCGTCGCAGGAGATTTTAAGAGCTGTTTATGCCTCAGGTACCAGGAGAGAAAGAGACAGAGCAGAGCAAAGACCGGCACCATCACGCGCCAGTAGGTCCAAGCTCCATCTTGCCGAATGTCGGAGACGATGAGTCCGATAAAGGATAGGCCCAGCATGATTAAGCCGATCACCAGTCGCATCTTCCAGTGGTGGTGGTGCTTTTTAGGAAGATTCTCTTCGCTCACTTCTACCAAAACTATCGCTCCATCTGTTCTAAGTTAATCAAAATAGAAAAGTCAATTGACATCAACAACTTTTTTATTAAAAATCTCGGGGTTGAGGAGAAAGATGGACGCAATTAACGCACCCTACATAGAGCAATCTACTCACCATCTTGAAGAGAGGGGAAACCCACTGCTGAGAGAGGAGGGGCTCATTCCATTCGATCAGATTCAGCCGCACCATTTTAAGCCAGCTGTTGAAGCGATTGCGCGAGAAGTGGAGACAAAATTGCAACAGCTCGAAATGATCACTGCCCCCTCTTGGGAGGCGATCGTCGATCCATTGGAAGAGCTCGAAGAGAACTATCTACGCGTCGTCCGCACCATCTCCCATCTTCTTTTAGTGACCGACTCTTGCGAAATACGCCTAGCTTGGAGCGAGGTAGAACCTCTTATAACTCAACTCAATCTCCGACTGAGGCAGAGCCAGCCGCTCTATGATGCCCTCGAGACGATAAAGGAGGGGGAGGAATGGGAGACTCTCTCTCCTACTCAAAAGCGGATCATAGAGCAGCGATTGGCTGAAGCGAAACTTAAAGGGATCGAACTAGAAGGCGACGAGCTGGAGAGGTTCAACATGGCAATCTATACGCTAAATGAACTGCACACCACATACGTGGCTAACATGCGCGATGCAAGTAGAAGTTTTTTTTATGTCGTCGATAACTATCAGATGGTTGAGGGTCTTCCCTATTCGATCCTCAAACTCACCTCTGAGTCGTACAATCTCACACGAGACGAAGAGGCCCCCCTTTCAACTGCACAAGAGGGGCCTTGGAAACTCTCTCTAGCGCGACCGATCTACTCGGCAGTGATTCGCCACTGTCACAGCAGAGAAGTTCGTGAGAAACTCTACACTGCTCAGGTGAAAAAAGCTTCAAGTGGAACGGTAGATAACTCAAAAAACATTCAACAACAGCTTCAACTTCGAAAAGAGATCGCAAAACTTCTGGGGTTTGCATCCTACGCCGACATGAGCTTCTCCACGAAAATGGCGAGCAGTGTGGAGGCGGTGAAGGCGTTTTTGGAGGAGCTGCGCGCTGCCTCCTGGGCAGCTGGACGGGAAGACCTGAGCGAAGTTGAGCACTTCGCTGCGCGCACAGGATTTCATGAGAGTTTGATGCCTTGGGATTTTTCCTACTGGGCTGAACGTCTCAAAGAGGAGCGTTTCCACCTCTCGGCAAAAGAGTTGAAACCCTATTTTCAGTTTCCAAAAGTGCTCGAAGGTCTTTTTGACCTATGTCATAAGCTCTTTAGCATTGAGATCGTCGCCGCAGATTTTAAAGCTGCAGTGTGGCATCCCGATGTCAACTACTTCCTGATCAGAGATGAAGAGGGAGCGGAGATAGGTTCCTTCTATCTAGATCCCTACAGCCGCGAATCAAAGCGGGGAGGGGCTTGGACAGGGACGTGTCAAAACAGAGTTTGGATCGAGGGAGAGTTGCAGCGTCCTATCGCATACATTATCTGCAACGCTACTCCTCCCTCCCAAAATGTTCCAGCACTACTCTCCTTCCAAGAAGTCGTCACTCTCTTCCATGAATTCGGCCATGCCCTGCAGCATGTGCTCACAAAGATCGACTATGCAAGCGTCTCAGGCTCCAACGGCATAGAGTGGGATGCTGTGGAACTTCCCAGTAAATTTATGGAGAATTGGTGCTACCATAAACCGACGCTTCGGGAGATTACTGAGCACTATCAAACGGGAGAACCCCTCCCTGAAGTCCTACTCGATAAGATCATTGCATCACGCACTTTTCATGCAGGATCGGCGATGCTTTTGCAGCTGAAATATAGCCTATGTGATCTCGTCTTGCACCACGATTTTAATCCAACCAGCGCCATCTCCCCATTTGAGGTCTGGCATGAAGTCTGCCTCGCCACCTCCCACCTCCCTTGCATGGAAGAAGACCGCTTTCTCTGCTCGTTCCATCATATTTTCGGGGGAAATGAATACGCCGCAGCCTACTATAGCTACAAATGGGCAGAAGTATTGAGTGCAGACGCCTACCATCTCTTCGAGGAGTTAGAGAGCGACGACTGGGTGCAGCTCCGCGAGCTTGGTGAGAAGTTTAAATCCACTTTTCTGGAGTTAGGCGGGAGCATGCACCCGATGCAGGTATTCGAACTCTTTCAACAGCGCCCCCCTTCCATCGACGCCCTCCTTCAGCAGATGGGGCTAACGAGCAGCTCCCCCTCTCAGATCGGCAGAGCGATCTGAAGGGATGAAGTAGCGCTGCAAGATCTTACTATTGCGTTTGAGAACTCTCTCCCGATCGAGGATGATCTTCGTGTCACTTTTTGTCAGGATGGTATAGTAAGGGTCGTCGCAGCTTTCGAAGATATCGATCATATCGCGGATGTTGCGGATCGGGTGTCCGTTGACCTCTTCAACAATTTCATTTTCCAGATGTTGATAGCCAGTATTCACCATATCGCCCAGCACACGTGCGAGGATGACAACTTCATCCCGGCGATCGTTCACCTTTCCCCAAAAACGTTCATAGGTTAAATCGGGAAATAGTAGCATCCGAGAGTAGTCTAGAAAATTCCCCACAAGGGGGTGAAAGACCATCCCTCCGAGAATAAAGTAGGTGGGAGCTTTGTCAAATTCCTTCTCTTTTACAAGAGGTGCGCCATGTAGTGAAAAGTCTACTTGAGTGGTTAGATGAATCATCTCTCCATCGCGGAGCAGATCGAGTTCGATCTCATCCCCGAAATATTTCATGAGGATAAGATAGCTGAACGGTAGGCGAAAGTTTAGCTCATCGTATTCGATATACCCAAAGCGGTCGAGCATATGTCCATCCACACCAACCAGCACATCACCGGGGCGAAGAATGTCATGAAGGAAATAATTTTCTGGGACATATTTGACAAGGAGTCCTCCCATATCGGAGTCGAGACTGTAGTAGTCACGCATTGCCTGGTTTCGAATCACTTGCGTTGTCATCGATGACTTAGGGAATCCTCGATAACTCCCCTCCTCCACCTCTTTCAGAAAGTGGTTAATAATCGGAATGGGAATCATATAACCAATACTCTGACCAATCCTAAATCCCTGATGGGCAATACCGACAACCTCTCCTCCCTCTGCAATGACGGGGCCCCCGCTATTCCCGGGATTGATAGGTGCATCGATCTGAGAGATCAACAGTTGCGCATTGGAATGGATATAACTCCCTATTTCGATGCGCGAGATGATCCCTTTCGTAATTGACAACCCCACCCCACCCATCGGAAAACCGTAGACCTGCACCTCTTCTCTCTGAAGGGCGATCTCTTTACTTATCTTTAAAGGCTCTTTCCCCTCAAAAAACTTGGGGTCTTCGACCTCCAGAACTGCTAAGTCGCAGTCATGGCCGATAACTTTCACAAATGCTTCATATCTCTCATTCGAGTTTCCCGATCGCACTTCAATGAATGAAGCGTCCGTCACGACATGTGCATTGGTTAAAATAAGGTTTCCCTCAATGATAAAACCTGAGCCTGTATAACGATCAGTAGTTGGAGGGGACCAAGGAATCTGGTAGTTATATTCCAGAACTGTTGAGTAGATTTTAACAATTGAATCCTCGATTCGCGGAGATGCGAATAGAGAAATTGTGGAGAAAAGTATTCCACACATCCATCTTTTCATGAGTGCTGTTCCTTTCATTGTAAAGAGATGAATGGTGAAAGATCTCAACTTTTTCAACAAGGATATTTTACCTCATAATAACCGTTGAATTAAAAAACCAAGAGCACTATTCAAAAGATATAGACCAGGGAGCCACTTGCAAAACGCTCCAAGGAAGAGGTGACTCCGCATGTACGCATTTTTCTCAAAACTCGGCTACAAAAAAAGAGCGTGTGAATGGCTGCCGCTACTCCTCGTCCGTCTCTGTTTGGGTGTCTTCTTTATTCTCTCCGGCTTCTTTAAGCTCTTCGATCTCCATCAGCATGAAGCGCTCTTAAGATCCTTCACAGAGGTCGGCCTTCCTTTTCCAGAGGTCAACGTCATGCTTCTACCAATTATCGAGATTATAGCAGGCGGCTGCATCCTCGTAGGATTTCTCACATCCTTTGCTTCCTTCATCCTCTTCATCCTAGTCGTTGGAGCTCTGGTCATAGATAGGATTACTCCTGTTACGATCCATGGTGAAGTTAGATCGATAGAACATTTTCTCTATCTTCCTGAAGTGCTCTATGCCTTGATGTTATTTTGGCTCTTCTTTTCCGGTCCAGGAAAGATCAGCTTCGACTTCTCCTATGGCAAAAAGAAGCAGATCTCAACTTACTAACCAGTAGAAAAAATCTTTGCTCGTTACAAAAATTGTCCCTTTTCCTATGCTCTCTTATCAGAACCCCTAGCAAAGGAGAAAGGGATGACAGCTACTAAAGAGAAAGTGATGAATCAAGTCGTACATTTTGAAATTCCTGTTGATAACATGGCCGCAGCAAAAGAGTTTTATAGCATCTTTGGTTGGGAGCTAAACGATATGCCAGATATGGATTACGTCGGCATCTGCACCACCCCAGTTGATGAGAACCGTATGCCAAAAGAGGCTGGAGCTATCAATGGCGGCATGATGAAACGATCAGAGCTCGTTAAGTCCCCTGTTATCGCCATTCAAGTCGACTCTGTTGAGGCCTATATTGAGAAGGTCACCTCAAAGGGTGGCAAACTTGTGATGCCAAAAATGGAGATCCATGGAATGGGCTATTACGCCTATATCTCTGATCCTGAAGGGAATGTCCTAGGTCTCTGGGAGCCAATCACTCAGAAGTAAAGATAACTCTATTTTGCCTGCATCCTCTGGTTGCAGGCTAAGTTCCCTTTCCCATATTCGAGACTTTTGCTATAATTTGAGAGGAAACTATAGTAAAGTATTGATTATGTATCTACTGGAATTCATGAAGCGCCCTTTTACCACTTGGCTTCCTCTCTCTAGGAGCAGGGGAAAGAAGGGGTTGGGAACCTTTTTGGGTGTCTACCTCCCTAGCGTCCTACAGATGCTCGGTGTGATTCTCTTTATGCGCCTCGGTTGGCTTACGGGTCATATGGGCCTACCGAAGATGACTGTGATTATCTTAATGGCCTCTTCGATCCTCTTTGTGACGGGGCTCTCGATGAGTTCGATCGTAACGAACATGAAGGTGGGGAACGGCGGCTCTTACTATATCATCTCTCGCTCATTGGGAATGGGATTTGGGAGCGCTATTGGATTGCTGCTCACTCTTGCGCAACTTACAACAGTGGCGATCTGCATAAGCGGTTTTGCCATCTCCTTGCGCGAGCTTCTGCCCCAATTCTCGCTCATAGTTTTAGAGGTCGGGGCTCTAATTACCCTCACAGTTGTCTCTCTACTGCCCATCAAATTTGCACTGAAGGCTCAGGGACTCATTTTTGGAGTTGTGATCAGTTCGATCGTTTCGGTTTTTTGCGGAAGCGGCGCTAACATCCCTGAGACCATAACGGCCCTTCCCTCTACTGAAACGCTCACTTTCTGGGCGGCTTTTGCCCTCTTTTTCCCTGCGACAACAGGGATTGAATCGGGTATGGCGATGTCTGGAGATCTCAAGAACCCCTCTCGTTCGCTAGCGATCGGCGCGATGGCAGCGGTGATCACCGCCTTTATCACCTATATTTCGCTCTCGGTCTTTCTCTCAAGGGAAGTTCCTCTGGCGCTCTTGCGATCGCACCCGATGATCATCTACACCGTTTCAAAGGTGAGTGCACTCTTCATTCTAGGTGTATGGGGGGCGACACTTTCAAGTGCACTAGGTGGGCTTCTATCTGCTCCGCGCACCCTTCAAGCGTTAGCGAAAGATCGAATTCTCCCCTCACTTTTTGGGCGGGAGTATGGGAAGATAAAGCAACCTAGGGCAGCAACGATTCTTGCCGTCTGCTTCGCTACGCTTCTAACGCTCTTCACCGATATGAACCACCTTCTACCGATCTTGTCGATGGTCTGTTTAATCACCTATGGAATCCTCAATTTTGTCGCATTTTTCGAATCTCTCCTCCAAAACCCCAGCTGGCGTCCTCTCTTTAAAATCCCGATGTTCATCTCACTTGCTGGAACAATCGCCTGCTTCGCCAGCATGTTTATGATCAATGCAGGGTGGAGTTTTATCTCTCTCTGTGCAGTAGGGCTACTCTGTTTTTGGACAAGCAGGCGTAATCTCAAGGATGGAGATTGGGATGATATCCGCTACAGCATCTTTTCATTTTTTGCAGCCAGCGCAACGAATAAGCTCATGCATCTAAGTAAGAATCCCAGAAGTTGGCGCCCCAATATCCTAGCAATCGTCGATCCGAAGCTGAAAAATGCACAACTCATCCACTTTGCGCATGCGCTCAATCGCTCAAAGGGATTTCTCACCTATGGAACGACTCTCGCTCAGAAAGATCGCGGTGAGATCAAAGCGGTGAAGGGCTCTTTTGAAAGCTACTTCCAAGAGAGAGACATCCCCTGTTTTTCTCACATCAACTCCCACCAAACGCCCCTCTTAGGGACACGTAATATCGTTAAAAATTATGGACTCGGACCGCTTCAGCCCAATACAATTATTCTAAAAGCTCCAGAGGAGAAGATCTCCTCATTCTGCGAACTTATCTATACAACGTCTGAGCTTAAGAAGAACCTGATCATCCTAAAAAATAACCTCTTTAGCCCAACCTTTACCGAAGAGAGAAAAGATAAGCACATCGACCTCTGGTGGGGAGGAAAGTACCACGCTAATTTCGAATTAAGCTTAGCCTTAGCCCAGCTTCTGCAGTCAGGAAAGTTATGGCTCGATTCTACCATCACCATCAAGAGCTTAGTCTCCGATGAAGCGGGTCGCAGTCATATGACCAAACTCTTCAAAAAATACCACAAAATATTGCGCTTCAAAAACCTCAAATTTAAAACCTATATCGATGAGACAAACGATTTTTACTCCCACATCGCAGACTACTCCACAGAAGCTGACCTCACCTTCTTAGGGCTAAGAGCGATCCTGCCAGATGAGCCGAAGCAAGAGTATGAAGCCTATTACAATAGGCTGATGGAGAAGACAAAAGGTATCCCAAATGTCGCCTACATCTTAGCAGGGGAAGAGCTCAATTTCCAAAAAATCTTAGAATGATCAGTCCGAAAAAGCAGTTTTGGATCAATTTCTCTGCTGCAAGCATCGGAAATATCTTCATGCACTATGACAAAGCGCTCTATCTCTTTTTAGCCCCCTTTCTAGCCCCCCTTTTTTTCGAGAGCAGCTCTCCACTGACCGCTCTCATGCTGACCTATGCTATCATTCCACTCGCCATTTTTTCTAAACCCCTTGGAGCTCTGCTATTCGGTCTGATTGGAGATGGGAGAGGGCGACGCATGGCACTCTATATCACACTTGTGGGAATGGCGCTGACAACGGCTCTCATGGGCTTCCTCCCTACCTTTAGTCAGGTCGGTTGGCTCGCTCCGCTCCTTCTCCTAGTTGGACGCTCAACGCAAAACTTCTTTGGATCAGGAGAGATGACAGGGGGGGCACTACTGATATTAGAGGGGTGCGATAAGCGTAGACGGACGCTCTATAATGGCATCTACGGAAGCTCTACTGTTTTTGGGATCCTGCTTGCCTCTCTTGGAGTGACATGGCTTAGTATGAGGGGATCGATCGAGACAGATTGGCGCTGGCTCTATTGGATTGGAGGGGCTACGGGAGTAGTCGGGCTGCTCCTGCGTCTCTTTACCAAAGAGAGCCCTATGAAACCACGGCCCAAACGCCCGATTCTCCCCTTTCTATGGGAGCATCGCATCCCCTTCCTAATCGTAGCGATCACTTCGGGATTCTCTTCCGCCAACTACTATATGGTGACCTCACTCCTCAATGGCTACCTCCCTCTCGTCAGCTCCATCACCAGCGCAGAAGCGCTGCAAGCCAACTCACTTATCTTAGGATTTGATCTCCTTCTACTTCCACTTGCCGGACTCTTCGCCATGCGCTTTCCGAAGGAGAGGTTGATGATCATTCTAGCTAGCTTGATCGCTCTTTTCGCCATTCCCCTCTACTCGGCGCTCCCCATCTCCACCCTCCTTCCTGTAACACTCATTCGAATGGTGTTTGTAGTACTAGGAGTGGGTTTTTCAGTGCTATTGATTCCCTACTACCAAGAGTTAATCCCCCATGAAAACCGCTACACTATCATCTGTCTGGGGAGCGCCGTTGGATCTCAGATCTTTGGAAGTAGCGCCTGTTTCATCGGCTTCTATATATTTAAACAGACAGGATGGGCTTGGGCTCCCGCTCTCTACTTGGTAGCCACGGGACTCCTTGCTATTGCTAGCCTACGGGTTGCCCCGGCGAAGATGCTTATAAGGAGAACTGCTTGAGTTTTTCCAATCCAAACTCTTTAACGAGCGTTTGCATTCCTGGGATCAGAGGCTCAGGTAGATCGTCCCAATCGAACCACTCCCACCCTTCGCATTTCTGCGGTTCTAAGCAGATAGGCTCCCCTTCAAATTTGGTGATAAAGACAAAGAGGGTGACATAGTGATGGTGTTCGATGAGATTGTTGGAATAGGGGCCTCGATGGAGCGTTTTGGCAATGAGCCCAGTCTCCTCTAGAAGCTCACGCGCAGCACCTCCCTCAACAGTCTCCCCATACTCTAGATGGCCACCAGGAGTTGCCCATGAGCCCGCACCTGAAGAGCCAACGCGTCTTCCCAAGAGAACTTTACCCTCTTTTAATACCATGGAAGAGATCCCAACTCTCGGGGCCGTTGTCACTTCCGCTTCCATCTAAGCCAAGCTCCGCTAAATGATGCAGCGAGAAGTAACTTTACACCTGCCAGGGGTAGAAAGGGGAGAAGACCCACCATGATGCTCTGCTCAAAACTTAAGATACGCATCAGGACAATGATCCCCAAAAAATAGACGATGAACTGCCCTGAGAGAATGCTGGCAACGATCCAGAGTGGGGAGGGCTTCTCGCGCACTGCTACCATCTTTCCAATGACAAACGCGGCAATCGGAAATGAGGCGAGATATCCCGCTTGCGGAAGCAGCCACCAGAGTTGATGAGAGTTTCCACCAGCGAGAAAAGGCAGCCCCAAGCTGAAAAATCCCAGATAGAGTAGTGTCGACCACGCTGCTCTCTTCCCCCCTTGCATAATCGCAAGAATGAAGATTCCAAAAGTTTGCAGAGTTAGAGGAACGGGGTAGAGAGGAATAGAAATTTGGGCACATGCAGCGAGGAATAGACTTCCCAGGAGAATCTGAGTGGCAATCCAGAGTTGAGCTCTACTCTTGTCTGAGATAACCGGAGTGGTTTCAATATATACTTCCATAGTAAATGCCTCCCAAAAAAAGGTTTTCACCTATTATCGGTCACCAAATTATTCTTGGCAATCAATACGATCTCTTTATTGAAGGGAGCTGATATCTTCCGATACCTTCTTCTGACTCTCTGGAGTGGGTTGGTTGATAAAGGCCGTATAATCATCGGAAAGCTGAGCCTCTTTCGCCCGTTTTCCTTCAGAAATTGCCACGCAAGCGGTCTCATTCATAACATCGAGGGCTTTATTCATAACATCTTGAAGCTTAGCTTTTTTATGAATCTTCACATCGGGTTTATTGTAGTCATTAAACGCCTCTTGAAAAAGTTTGAACCCCTTATTGTAATCATCTCTGTAGCGCGCTGTCTCTTCAGGGGATAGCTCTCTCTCAGGCTGTCCTCCTGAGACTCCTCCAACATCTGACATCATCAAACTCCATTTTGCTTTCACTATTTTTCTTTAATCTATAGAATGTTTTTCAGTCCATCCATTTAGAGGATTTCCAAATGTATATGAGGTTACTTGCGTTTCTGCTCTCTCTACTACTTACTCCTGTGGCATGGAGTCAAGAGAGCCCTCAAAAGCAACTTCAAGTGCCTCCGCCTATCTCAACCGTCCCTCCACCCCTCTCAACCGTTGATGAGCAGCTACGTCAAGCGCAAGCAGAATTTGAAGTCGCAAAGAAGATGTTCAACCCCTGGTATGCAGGACCTCTGCTCACGCCCGGCGCCCATAATGTTCCACCAGGGCACTACGTTCTGCAAGCCTACCTCTTCGTACAAGATACCCATGCGGTATTTAACAAGGATCGCCGTTCGCAAGATATCCCTGATATTTGGAGCGTTCGACCTGTGATGCTCTTTCAAATGGGATGGCTATCACGGCTCGATTTTTCCATCAGCATGCAAGGCTTTTATAAGACTCAATCGGGTAAGGATACCTTCTACTTCGGAGACACATCATTGGGATGGGGCGTTCAGCTCCAGAAAGAGAAACCCTATCGGCCCGCCATCCGATTCTCCATAACAGAATCTCTCCCTACAGGAAGATATGACAAGCTCAATCCAGCAAAAAATGGGATCGATGCCACAGGATCGGGCGCCTACACAACCACTTTCGCTCTCAACTTTTCAAAGATCTTCTGGTGGATGTCCACCCATCCTTTTGCACTCAGAGGCTCGCTTAGCTACGCCGTTCCCATGGTTGCCCAGGTTCAAGGATTTAACGCATATGGTGGAGGAAGAGGAACAAGAGGCAGAGTGAGACCCGGCAACTCCTTAGCGATCGACGCTGCTATCGAACTCAGTTTCACCCAGCGCTGGGTCTTCGCCCTTGATCTAGTCTATAGCTACCAGAACCGGTCGACCTTTTCCGGACATAAAGGGCGCACCCTTGCAAGGCAGATCGCCTCAGTTGGTGCCCCCTCTAACGACTCTCTCAGTGCAGCCCCAGCAATAGAATATAACCCCTCAGATCATATGGGAATCTTAGCTGGAGTATGGTTCACCGTCATCGGACGCAACTCAGCCGACTTCATTGCAGGAGTCCTCTCTGTCTACTACGCTTGGTAAAAAATTTCATGAAGGAAATTCTCAGTCGCTTGAAGTGAACGCCTCTCTGCCGTTTTGCTATAGAGAGTTCCTTTAGAGGGATTATTAGCAGCAGGATTTGTAAACGCATGCATCGTGCCGCCATAAGCATGCAGCTGCCAATCCACGTTGCACTCCGTCATCTCCGTTTCAAGTGCGCGGACCATTTCTGGAGGAACTGCGGGATCGTCATGGCCATGGAGTACGAGAACTTTAGCTTGGATCGTCTCATTTTTCAAATCTTCAGGAGCGTTCAATTTACCGTGTAAACTCACAACTCCCTTGACAGGTGCGCCGCTCCTTGCTAGGTCGAGGGCGCAGAGCCCTCCAAAGCAGAAGCCCACCCCGCCGATATTTTCTCCATCTACCATGGGAAGTTGTTGGACAGTTTTCAATGCCACATCTATCCGATCGCGTAAGTGTCTGCGATCTTTAATAAAAGGCTCAATCAACTTGGCATTTTCTTCGATCGATTCCCCAAGGACGCCCTTACCAAAGATATCCACTGCGCAGCCCACATAGCCGAGGCTGCAGAGCCACTTCGCTTTTTCTACTGCAAAGTCATCCCTCCCTCCCCAAGCATGGAAGACCAATATCCCAGGACGCTTACCCTTGGATTCATCATAGGCAACAAAGGCTTCCAGCGTCGCCCCTGCATGTTCATACTCTATCGCTTCCGTTTTCATCGCTGCTCATAATATCTTGAAAAAAAAATGATAATCAAGTAGATTTTCATTTATGAAGAAGTTGATCCTCATATTTTTATCTCTTGTCGTCACTCTTTTTGCCAAAGAGCAGCACCCCACCGTGAGAGTGAATCAGTGGTTTAAACAGGAGAAAGAGAAGAGCATAGGGAGCATGCATAAATTTGCAACCCTTGCGACTGTCTCCCCTGATGGCCGCCCGCACACCCGTATGATTGAAATTGTGGGGCTTAGTCGCGAGAGGGGGGCCCTCTTCTTCACCCATAAAAATACAGAAAAAGCCCAGCACCTAAGTCAGAGCCCCAATGCCGCTCTAAACATTTGGCTTCCTAACACATTGCGGCAGATCTCGATTGATGGAGCTGTCACTCAGATTCCAGCAACAGAAGCAGAGAGAGCTTGGAAGCGTATGCCACGCTTCATGAAGGTCACCTTTATGGCATCCGACCATACTGGGGAGCTCGAATCGATCGAACTCTTAAATGAGAGGAGAGAGAAGCTGGAAAGACTCTACCCCAAAGAGATCCCTATGCCCGACGCCTTCATCGGCTATCGACTCATGCCAAAAAGAGTGATCTTCTATGAAATCCAACCGCGGAATTTTCCAATTAAACACGTCGCACACTTAGATCATGATGAGTGGACAATCTCCCAAGTTGAACCGTAGAGCCCCCTGCAAAAAATTTAGATCACTTTTGCCATTACAATAATTCTTCGATCCGTATAGTGAGGCTTGAGAAGAGAAATGCTGTAGGTTCTGCTATTAATAAGAAAATATTGCTCACTGGCGCTCGCTCACTTTTCACACTAGATTTAGCTAGACGCTTCCACGAACGCGGTTATACCGTATTTGCTGCTGAAACCTCCCCTTTTCATGTCTGCCGTTTCTCTAATGCTATCTCCAAACACTTTATTATTCCCAGTCCTCGCTTTCATTCTGAAGGATTCATTCAAGCCCTAGTAAAAATCACTGAAGATGAGAAGATTGATCTCTTAATTCCCTCGTTTGAAGAGATCTTCTGCCTCTCGCAAGGACTCAATCGCTTCCCAGACTCTTGCACCGTCTTCTGCTCCTCCTATCAGACCCTCGACATGCTCCATAACAAGTGGCACTTCAACAAAAAAATTGAGCGGCTAGGTTTTGCCACCCCCAAATCAATTCTGATCAAGTCACAGGAAGAGCTGGATAAGCTAGAGTTAAAAACCCCATACATTCTAAAACCTTGCTACTCTCGAGCCGCGCAAAGTATCCTAAAAGTGACATCCAATCGCCCGCCAAAATTGGAAATCGATCCCCGAAATCCTCTCGTTGCACAAGAGTGGCTTCAAGGAACAAAGTACTGTTCCTATAGCATCTCTCACCAGGGCAAATTGACAACCCATCTCACCTACCCCCTCGATTGCTCTCTAGATGGACACTCCTGTCTCAACTTTGAATCGATCGCCCATCCAAAAATTCAAGAGTGGGTAGAGAGCTTTGTCGAGAAAGAGAACTTCACAGGCCAGATCGCCTTCGATTTCATTGAGGTGGAGAGTGATGGGCTCTACTCCATCGAGTGTAACCCCAGAGGAACCAGTGGCCTACATCTCTATAGAAAGAGTGACAATCTTCCAGAAGCTTTCATGAACCCTGATATGCCCACCATGTACCCAGAGCTAGGCTCTGCTAAACAGATTAGATGGGGGATGGTTCTCTATGGATGGAAGAGCGCCCTATCAAATAGAACTCTCTTCCATTTTATAAAAAAGCTCTTTACAGTTCGCGACGTCATCTTCTCCCTTAATGATATCCGACCCTCTCTCTTTCAGCCAATTCTCTTCTCTGTCTATCTCTTTAAATGCTTGCAGCTCAGGATTCGACTCCCTGCGATGTTCACATTCGATATCGATTGGAATGGGCAGACCCTCACCGAGCTAGACCAGCTTCCCTACGAAAAATCTGAATAATTAACTGAGTTTTGTTAGCTCTTTTTCAAAATTTGGGATAGTATAAAAGAAGAGTTCACCATAACTTTAGGGGTATCTATGAAGAGAAAAGTAGTCAATCCTAATATCGAAGAAAAAAAACATCAGCAAGCCATTGAAAGAGAGCAGAATAAAGATCTCAAAGATGAACTTGAGGCAGAGCGCTCAGTCTACCCGAAAAAAATTTCTAAAACCCGACCTAAAACGGGCCATAAATAACCTCTCTTTGCTATACTCTCGACCATGGTATCATTAACATCTCTATCGATCGCTGCCCAAGTTCTAGAAGCAAAAGAGCAAGAAAATCAACCACTTACACTCATCCTTCTCGGACCTCCTGGGGCAGGAAAAGGTACGCAGGCTACCATGCTCTCGAGCGCCCTAGGAATCCCACACATCTCTACAGGCAACCTACTGCGTGCCCATGCCAAAGAGGGGACTGAAGCCAAGCGTTTTATGGATCAAGGGAAGCTTGTTCCCGACAGCCTCGTCATCGATATGCTCTTCAACCGTGTTGCCCTTGAAGATTGCCAAAAAGGGTACATCCTCGACGGCTTCCCCCGTACCCTCGCTCAAGCAAAAGCCCTACATCTGCGCCTTCCCAGCTCATCAAAAACTATCATCTTGAATTTAGAGCTCTCAGATCAGACGATCGTTGGGAGGCTTACGCAGCGCCTCGTCTGCAGCAGATGCAGCGCCCCCTTCCATCTAAAGCACGCCCCTCCCCAGCAAGAAGGTCTCTGCGACCGCTGCCACGGCGAGCTCAAAGAGCGCAGTGATGACAGAGAAGAGGTGATCCTTAAACGGCTCACTCTCTATCACAATCTGACAGAGCCCCTCATCGCCTACTACTCTAAAGAAGAGAACTTTAAGACAATTTCCTGCGATCAACCTATTGAGAATGTTCTAGGTGAGATCCTCAACACCCTTAGAGAGGTCTACAGTTCATTCGTTGAGATCAAAGCTTGATTTCTTGCATGCAGAGAGTCGAACCACCTCAGAATAGGAAACTTGAAGGCGTCTAAGCACTTCCAAGAGTCTCTGCGATAGTCCAAATTGATAGAGACGATTCAAAAGGTGAGCCCGAAGTTCTCGGGCCCATCTATTAACGCTTTGCTTTTCTTTTCTTACTGTCTTTACGGCAGGTAACGAGATGATAGATGAAAGCCACACCAAAGACCACATAAGTGATTCTGATAAGCCACTCACGATCAAATACGTACTCGACGATATTCAATCGATATAATCCAAAAACCCCCCACACAAGACCGCTCAATACTAAGAACAGGACCGCAAGGTTATCTAATTTTTTGAGCATGTTGATTTTCCTCCAACAGTCAAGTTACTTATTTCCAACGTTTTTTCATTTGTTTCCAACCTACTGCTTGGTAGATTGCCGCAGCACCGATAAAAACGTAAATCAAACGGTCTATCCAAGCTCTGCCAACAAAGTATTCAACGAGGTTAAATTCGAATAATCCGATCAAACCCCAATTTAACCCACCTAGGCAGAGTAGGAAACATACTAGGATATCAAGTCTTTTCATAGAGTTACTCCTTTACAAGGTCTATTGAGTCCTAATTCCTTAATTAATAAATTAGGCTCTTTTAAGTAAAGGTATGATAAGAATTTTTTTATCTATAGCTGAACGCAGGGCTCCTCTTTCTCCTTCCAGTAGTCATCTCCATAGGAGTAGAGGATCTGCTCCCCCTTCTTAATTCCTCGGGAGCCTGAAGTAAAGACGATCTTGGGGCCATCTTCATGATAGTACTCCCAAGGGATGGCATTATTATTCGCCTCCCTCTCAGCGCAGTGGTTCATAAAGCGGCACCAGTTGCCATATTTCAACGCATCGATCGAGAAAGTTTTATAGTCAGTAAATGAAAAAGTACTGTCATGCTCCTCTTTGATATCATCATCAACCATCAGCAGCCCCGTATAGTGGTTCAGAGTAGAATAAGGAGGGATCGCCTCCTTTGCAAAGACGCCATAGCCCACAACTGGGTTGATAAAGCGGATGGTCACACGGCGAGTATAGCGTTCATCGCATCCATCTAATTCTAATTGCTGGAAAAATGAATCAAAGCGCTCCTCTCTCGACTCAGAAAGTAGAGACTCAGCTTTATTATAGAATCTTCTCCAAGAGCGTTCGAAACGTTTTTCAACCCGTTT
>JAAKFF010000023.1 GCA_011065165.1 Chlamydiota bacterium | reverse complement strand
TCCTGGTTTGAGCTCTCTCTCAAACTTGGATTTGAGCTGGGTCATTCCTTTGGGGAAGAGGTAGCAGACGACTAGGTCGGCATTATGCAGGGAGCATTTGAAGAAGTTCTGCCGCATGATTTTTAGATTGGGGGCGGGGTTGATGAGCAGGGAGAAGAGATAGGGAATGGGGGAATTTTCATAGCCGACGATCTGGCAATTTTTATATTTTTTTGCGAGGGGGAAGATGAGATTTCCCCAGCCGGAGCCGAGTTCAACAACGTTCCCTCTCTCGAGCTTTGGAAGGAGGGCGAGAAGTTGGTTGCGCACTTTTGAAGAGGTGGGCATGGGGGAGATCCCATTTTTCAGGGTGAAAAAGAGGATCAGAAATAGGATGGTAAGTGCGGTTGTGAGTGTCGTAATAAAATAGAACAAAAACATACCTAGCGCAAAAGGGCCACAAGACGATAGAAGGGGTCGATCAGCACCCCCGGTAAAAAACATAATACTCCAATGATTTTACGCCACGATCCGATTAACCACAAGATACGAAAGGCGCCTCTAGCTCGGATCCAGATGCGTGGATGGGGCTCCTCAAAGTTTTCCACAAGAATGAGTGTATTCCGCGGAATCTCTCTCTCTTTGAGGAGCTCTTTGGCTCTGCTTAGAGACTCAAAGGTAAAGATGCCCTTCTTATCGATCTTCTGCACATGTTTGACGCTACGCTGGCAGAAGGGGCACTGGTCATCATAAAAGATCAGGTGTCTCATTCGCTCATCTCGTATTGAACCTCGGGTATAGCGCTTTTGATCGCATCGAACCGTTTGGCAAGTTCGGTGATCTCTTCTTCACTGCACTGCCCGCTCTGAATTTGGATTTTGATCTTCTCCCGCTCTTCCATCCAGTGGTGCTGGAGCATCTTTGTCACGGTCTCTTTCAATCCCTCTTCTATTCGCTCGGTATTGACTCTCTTCTGAACGATCTCAGAGAAGACAAGCTGCTCTTCGACGCTCTCTAGATTATTGGCAATAGTGAGGAGATCGGTGGGTTTCTTCTCTTCGAGATTTCCCATGTAGAGGGAGAAGAGACGGCGGCAGATGAGTATAGTAAAGTGCAGGGGCTTAAGGTTATCGTTGATCATCTTCATGAGTTTCGATGAGCTGTCTCCAAGGAGAAAGAGCCACCTGAGTAGATCGGTCTCTAATACTCTGTTGGGGTCGACCTCAATTCTGGAGAGGCTCCCCTCTTTTTTGACATAGACGGAGCGACGCACCTCCTCTTGACCGACCCCGACAAGTTTCTCTGGAACCTTTGTAAGTCGAGCTAGTTTTCGCAGCGATTCGTGAACCATTAGAGGGTGGTCCCAGCCTCGGATCCGTTTGACAATGGTCTGAATGAGGTGGTTCTTCTGTGAGGGGGAGGAGAGATCTGCATCTTTGGAGAAGTAGTCGATGAGAAAGTTTAAGTAGTCTTGGGCTCTGTCGAGAAGTTCAGTGAAGGCGAGCGGACCCTCTTCTTTTAAAAGTGTATCGGGATCCATCCCGGCTGGGAGGACGACGACGCGCACCTCTATCCCCTCTTTTTGGAAGAGGTTCCCGATTTTTGTGGTGGCACTATATCCCGCATCGTCGCCATCGAGAGCGAGGAAGGCTTCGGTAATACCCAGGGAGATAAGCTCTTTCACATGCTCTTCAGTGAAGGCTGTCCCCTGTCCTGCCACGGTAAAGTTGAACCCCGCTTGAATGAGCCTGAGCGCATCGATCTGCCCTTCTACAACGATGACTCTTCTCTCTTTTGCGATGCGCCTGCGGGAGAAGCTGAGTCCATAGAGGGTATGGGACTTTTTAAAGAGGGGGGTTTCTGGTGTGTTGATATATTTTGGGCCGAACGCCTCTTCTGAAAGTTTCCGCGCTGAAAATCCAATCACACTGCCTGTGGCATCGAGAATGGGGAAGGTGATCCGGTTAGAAAAGAAGACTCTCTTCTTCCCCTCTCCGTGACTCTTGATGAGGCCAGCGCCCTCTAAGACCTCTGCAGAGAATCGATGTTTCTGCATGAAGCGGGCGAAGAGGAGCCCTTTCCGGGGAGCTAGGCCGATTTTAAAGAGGGTGAGGAAGTCTAGGTCGAGACCCCGATCGTAGAGATATTTTAGCGCGCCGTGGCCCTCATCACTGTGCAGAAGGTAGTAGTGGAAGAAGTTGGAGGCTTTGAGTAGCGCCTCTTTGAGCTCTCTCTTTTTGGGACCGTGGCTGCGTTTTTCCCACTCTATCTCTTCGAGGGGCACTTGAAAACGTTCGGCTAAGGTCTCGATGGCGTCGACGAAACTCATCTTCATATAGCTCATCAAGAAGGCGATCGCATCTCCATGGGCACCGCATCCAAAGCAGTGGTAGTGGGACTCCCCTTTTTGGATCATGAAGGAGGGAGTCTTCTCGTCGTGGAAGGGGCAGACTCCTTTGTAGGCGCTGCCGGCTGCTTTCAAGTTGACATAGGAAGAGACGACTTCGACTAGATCGATTTTTTCTCTTAAGAGCTCGAGACTTTTCTTTGAATAGACACCCATAATACCCATTATACGCCATCGACATTTTATGGGCGATGGAGTAATCTTGGAGGTATGGCTAAGTTTCATAAGAAAGTCTATTGTAAACTCGATTCTTCTCCCTTTTCGGAGTCGATTAACCTCTCGAGACCCTCACCTGAGTCGGAGCCGAAAAAGATCATTCCTACTGGCGCCACCAAAGGAGTGAGGGAGGATTTTAAGAAGACTTTCTTGCCTCTTCTTATCGATGTCTTTGAGCTTAGACAGATGATCGATAATTACAAGACTCAGATGCAAAACTCGGGATCGATTCAGATTGAGATGGTCTCAAAATCTCCTCAAGAGATCTTAGAGCGACTGGAGCAGCTGCAGAAGGATATTGAAGAGTCGCAGCGCTGGTGTGACGGAGTGATTCTTCAACTCTCCAAGGGGATTAAAGAGGCGAAAGAGGCTCTCGCTCTTGTGAATGGGGTGAGAGCAGAGAGTCTGCTTAAACGTCTACTTAGGAAGTTTAAAAGATGATCATTAAGCCAAAACTTTCACCGATGATGGCGCAATGGTACGCCTGTAAAAAGAGAGCAAAAGATGCACTTCTCCTCTTTCGCCTGGGAGATTTCTATGAGGCGTTTCACGAAGACGCTATTCTGCTCTCTGAAGCGACGGGTGTCACTCTCACAAAGAGGCAGGGTGTGCCCATGAGCGGCGTCCCAGCCCACGTTTGCGAAGGGTATATTCAGAAGCTTGTGGCGAAGGGATTTCTCGTCGCCATTGCAGAGCAGGTCGAAGATCCTAAGAAGACGACGGGATTGGTGAAGCGGGAGGTGGTCAAAGTGATCTCTCCAGGAACGATCCTCTCCTCCCTCCCTGAGAAGGCGAACAATTTTTTAGCGTGCATCACGCAGCTCAATCAAACCTTTGCCCTCGCACTTCTCGATATCTCAACTGGGGAGCTCCGAGTTATCGAACTGAAGAGTGAGAAAGAGCTGCAAGATGAGCTGCAGCGGAGGCACCCTTCTGAGATCCTCGTCTCAGAGAAGAGGGTCTACCCTTTCTTAGAGGAGATGAAGAAGCAGCTCTCCTTCAGAATTACTCGACGGGAGGCGTGGCACTTCGACCATCAGAGCTGCACCGCCACCCTTACGCGCCACTTCAAGTTAGGCAGCCTCGATGGCTTTGGGCTGCAAGGGATGGGCGCCGCCATCAACGCCGCAGGGGTACTCCTCTCCTATGTTCAAGATGAGCTTGGCCTTTCGACAACGCACATCAAACAGATCCAACGCGATGAGCTCTCCTCCTATATCTCCATAGACCGCATGACTCAGCGCAATTTAGAACTGACAGAACCGCTCAATGCTAATTCAGAAGGGTTCACTCTCCTTCGCCTCCTTGACAGAACAAAGACGCCGATGGGTGCGCGTCTCTTTAAGAGTTGGGTGATCCACCCCCTGCTCTCAGCAAGCGAGATCACCAGACGGCAAGATGGAGTCGAGGAGTTGATGGAGCATCTCTCCCTCTCAACCTCTCTACGCTCTATTCGCGACTTGGAGCGGCTCATCATGCGCATCTCTTCTGGACATGCCACTCCCCGCGATCTCACTGGATTGCGCAGCTCACTCGAACGGATTCCTGAGATAATCAGTGCGCTCTCTTCTCTAAACTCCCCGCTCATTAAGGAGATTAAAGGTGCTCTCCTCGACCCCTCTCCCATCGCAGCGAAAATTGCGGGAGTATTAGTTGATGACCCTCCGATGAAATGGGGGGAGAGTCAAGTGATCCGCCAGAAGGTCGACGCTGAACTTGATGAGCTTCGCTTTCTGAAGAGTGAGAGCCAGATGTGGCTCGCTAACTACCAAGCGGAGCTCAGAGAGAGCTGCGGCATCAGAACGCTGAGGATTATTTTTAGTAAAGGCTTCGGCTACTGTATCGAAGTGAGCCGCAGCCAAGCTGACAAGATGCCCCTTACTTTTAAGCGCCGCCAAACTCTGGTGAATAATGAGCGCTTTATCTCTCCGGAATTGAAAGCGTACGAAGAAAAAATCCTCACGGCAGAGGAGAAGATCCAAGCTATTGAGCTGCGCCTCTACCACCAGTTAAGAGAGGAGATCGCCAGAGAGATTGAACCAATTAAATCGATAGCCCGCTCGATTGCCACGCTCGATTCCCTCCTCTCTCTGGCCGAGGTAGCCTTGCAGAATCGCTACTGCCGCCCTCTCGTCAATGAGAGTGACCTGATCGACATTCAGGTTGGGCGCCACCCGATCATTGAAGCCTCACTCATCGATGAGCCCTTCATCCCCAATAGTACGCTCATGGGTCGAGAGCGCTTCCTCCTTATTACTGGTCCTAACATGGCGGGAAAATCGACCTACATTCGGCAAGTGGCCCTCATCACTATTATGGCGCAGATGGGCTCGTTTGTCCCTGCGAAGTCAGCAACAATCGGTATCGTCGACAAGGTCTTTAGCCGGATTGGTGCAAGCGACGATCTTGCGCGCGGTCAATCGACCTTTATGGTTGAGATGACTGAAACGGCCAATATTTTAAATAATGCCACTCCCCGCTCCCTCGTGATTTTAGATGAGATCGGCCGCGGAACAAGCACCTATGATGGCATCTCTATCGCCTGGTCAGTTGCTGAATTTCTCCAGAAGAAGGGGTGTAAGACCCTCTTTGCCACCCACTATTTTGAGCTCACCCAGCTTGAGGGGATCAAAAATATCAGTGTGGCTGTGCAGGAGTCAGCCGATAGTATCATCTTCCTTCGTAAGATCGTCGAGGGGAGCACCGACAAGAGCTACGGCATTCACGTTGCGCGTCTCGCCGGCCTGCCCCAATCAGTGCTGAGTCGCGCCCGCGCGCTACTCCTCCAGCTCGAGTCTAAAGCGCTCACCCTCGATGAGAGAGTGGAGAAGAGGGATCAGGAGCAGCTCACCCTCTTCGAGAAGTCCGATGTAAAATCCAAGGGTGACTCTCTCTCTCGAGAGATTGAAGCGCTCGATCTTAACCAGATGACTCCAATGCAAGCGCTGGAGCAGTTAGCAGAGTGGCAGAGCCGCCCCAAATGAAGAGTAGTGAGCTAAAAAAGATTCCTAGAGAGCCTGGCGTCTACATGATGAAGGATAAAAAGGGGGAGATCCTCTATGTCGGAAAGGCGAAGGAGCTGCAGAAGCGGGTGAAGCAATATTTTATCCCAGGGCGTGATGGGCGGATGATGGTGCCGTTTTTGTCAGCGCAAGTGATCGAGATTGAGACGATCGTTACCTTCTCTGAAGTAGAGGCGCTGCTTCTTGAGAATACTCTGATCAAGCGCCATCAACCGAAGTATAATGTCCTCCTAAAGGATGACAAAACTTTCATCAGTATAACGATCAACCACCGCCACAAATGGCCCATGATCAAACTCATGCGCTATCGAGGGAAGCCAGATGGAGCGGGCCTCCACTTCGGCCCCTATACGAGCGTTTTTGCTGCGCGTCAGACTCTCGACTTGATGACCCGGACCTTTCAACTCAGACAGTGCTCCGATCGTGAGCTGAGCTCAAGAAAACGCCCCTGCCTGCTCTACTCGATCAAACGCTGTCTCGCTCCTTGCGTTGGGAAGTGCACTGAGGAGGAGTATGACCAAGAAGTTAAACGTGCCATCGACTTTCTAAAGGGCAATGACAAAGCCCTCATCAGAGAGTTAAAAAAAGAGATGGCGGATGCCTCGGCAAAGATGGAGTATGAGAGGGCCGCTGCCCTCCATAAGACCATCGATCAAATTGAACATGTTACAGGGAGGGGGCGATCGACTGTCCGCAGCAGTGGAAAAGATTGCGACGTCTTTGCTCTCTATCATGAAGGGAAGCACCATCTGATCGTCCAGCTGATCTTCCGAGGAGGATCTCTGATCGGTGCCGACCACTTTAAATTTGTGGATCTCGCCTCTAGCGATCAAGAAATTTGGGAGAGCTTCTTGCTCCAGCACTACCAAGGAAGAGCGAAGCTACCTATAGAGGCACTTCTTCCAATTAAACTCGAGCAGAGAGAGGCCCTTGAAGAGATCGTAGCGGTTAAAATTGTCACTCCTAAGCGGGGCGAAAAATATCGCCTTCTGAAACTGGCAGAGAAAAATGCCAAGTCCCTCTTTTCAGAGGAGCTTTCAAGGGAGGAGCTACTTCTCGACCTGCAAGAGACGTGCGGACTCGACCGCTGTCCGGTGCGTATCGAGTGTTTCGACGCTTCGAATATCTCTGGATCTGACCTGGTGGCGTGCATGGTGGGATTTACCGATGGAAAACGCGATAGGGAGCGCACCCGCCTCTTTATTATTAAAGATGTCCACAAGCCCGACGACTATGGAGCTTTAAGAGAGGTGCTCACGCGCCACTACACTAAAGCGAAGGAGAGAGATGCCCTACCAGATCTCACCCTAGTGGATGGAGGGAGAGGGCAGCTGAATGTCGCTCTGGAGGTCTTTCGCGATTTAGAGATCGCATCAGTCGATCTCATCTCCTTGGCCAAAGAGGAGGGGCGTCACGATAAGGGGTTGAATTTTGAAAAGATCTTCACTCCTCATAGAAGAGATCCAATTTTTCTCTCCCCACGCTCCTCTACTCTATTTATCTTGCAGCAGATCCGGGATGAAGCGCACCGCGTCGCCATCACCTTCCACCGCAAGCGGCGCTCCAGACGGATCATAAAGACGCAGCTAGAAGGGATCCCAGGGATCGGCCCGAAGAAACGGACCCTATTGCTAAAACATTTTGGAAGTGTGAAGCAGATCAAGAGGGCGGCGCGAAAAGAGCTAGCAGAGTTAAAGGGGCTGAGCAAGAGAGATCTTGATGCCATCGAGAAGTTTCAACAAGAGTGAGTTAAAAAGACTTGTAAACTAGAGATTCAGTCTTTTCGCGTTGTATCACTGACTTGGAGTAATTAATTCTACTCGAACCTCTCTTTTGAAAAGAGTTCTTTACGGAAAAGCTTTTTTCCTCTTTAGGTGGTGGTGTGGGAAACAATTGGCTCACCAAGACATATCCAACGAGGGCTAACCCTCCTGCAATCTCCGGAAATGTTAGATTAACACAAAATACTTGACAGCAACATTTAGGACCATCCTTAGTCTTCTTTTTCTCTTCTATTATCACACTCTCTTCCATCGACGGACTCTTTAATGCTCTCATCTGCTCTATAGTTAGCTCTTTTTTCTCGATGAACTCTTTCATAATCAACTTCGCAAGAGCGATGACCCTTTTGTCCGTAGACTGCATGGCATAATCACCTTTCTGCGAAGTGCTTCTATCTAGAACTATTCCATCTAGAATGTTAGATGCATTACCGGGCCAAGTAACAGGCTCATTAGCAACTAGGGCCTGTGCAATCCATTCTGCAGTAAAGGTGAGGCCAAAGCTTTTCTCTGAGTATTTAACCGTCACATCGACCTTTTGCCACGACTCTTCCCCAACTTCAATACTTTCTTCCACTGGACGGGTGAAAACCTTGACAAAGGTCGTATTTATAGCGGCCATAATTCACTCCTTATTGTGTGAAGGTTTTATTAAGTTGCCACATGATATGAGGTCTAAGAAATTATTTCAACCCCAAATTGTGAGAAAAGTGAGCTCACCCGAATTCCCTTTTAAATTATTTCAGAAGAGGGTATGGTTGGTGGAAAGATCTCTACCCTTAGGTTTAGAATGTATCCTATAATTAGCATAATTCTCTGGCTCATCATCGGCGTGATCTGCTCTCGCGTTGCAAGACAGCGTGGGCGCAATCCTACAACGTGGTTTTTTCTTGGGGTCATCCTTGGTGTTATCGGATTGATAGTCCTCTACATCATGCCTCCGAAAAAAGTTCCACTGCCAGCAACCTTTTCAACACCCTCACCAAACGAAAAACCTATTGATATCACGGTGGTGCCCATTGAGCCGCCGGCTCCTACGATAGTGCCCACCATTCTCTGGTACTATCTTGACGAGAGCAACAGCCAGTATGGCCCCATGAGTTTTTCAGCCCTTCAGGGTTCATGGGACGATGATAAGATCACCAGTTCAACCTATGTTTGGAATGAGGAGATGGAGAATTGGAAGACTCTTGAAGAGCTTCCCGCTCTACTTGCTAAGATCCGCAGAACTCCAGAGAGTGGATCTACCAAGACGCCTTAGTAATTCCTGGAATGAGTCCCGCATTTGACATTTCACGAAAACAGAGTCTAGAGAGTTTGAACTTCCTAAGGTATCCGCGGGCGCGACCAGTGAGCTGACAGCGGTTGCGGAGACGAACACTAGATGAGTTCCGTGAGAGTTTATTGAGTGCATCTTGCGCTTTCAAGCGCTCTTCGACACTCACGTATTCATCACGGACGATTTTCTTGAGTTCCTTTCTTTTTTCCCATTTGGCGCTTACGAGAAGTCTGCGTCGTTTCTCTTTTTCGATCATTGCTTTTCTAGCCATATTTGTCCTATTTTTTCCTTGCGGGTCCTTTTTGTCTCTGCTTTCGGTTTGGATTTCTCTTGTTGATCACATAGAGACGACCGCGCCGCCTTACAATTTTGTCTCCCTTATTCGGGTCTGCTTTTACTGATGCTCGTACTTTCATGGTGAAATCCTAAAATTTAATAGTGGCCATTATCATATCTAATCCGTGAATTCTTGACAATTACAATACAAATTTTTATTGGAGCTGAAGGACGAGCAGCCCTCTAGGATAGCACGGCTCAGTCGCGGCAAGGATCTTGCTTACGTAACAATGGAGCATCTTGGTCATATGAACCCTTGGGATAGACAGAAATTAACTACCACAGAGATCACAGAGATCACAGAGACAGAGTCGGATCCATTAACTCATAGCATTAGTACAGCTTTTTTCATACCTGAAGGGTCTACTCATCAACTTTAATCTAAAGATTTTAAAAGAAGGGGTCAAGCGTCTGATTATTTAACCTCTTTCTCTCTGTGATCTCTGTGCTCTCTGTGGTTTTTTTCTCCCTTATCGGAATATCTCTTGTGCTGTAGAGTCACTTAAAAGTGTTACCCCTTTTTGAACCACGCCACAAACAGGAATAAGTTGTTTTGCTAGTCAACAGCTCTCCTTTTTTGACATGATTACTAATTTCTCCAATACTATATCCTCTTGCACTTACAGAGTTGAAGCTGGGGTTGAAGATTACTAGCTCTTCTGGTAGAATAACTCAAAAGTGAATTAAAATGAGATTTATAGAGTGAAAAGGACCTACCAACCTAGCAAGCGTAAACGCAAAAAAACCCACGGATTCCGCTCCCGCATGAAGACGGTAGCAGGCCGGAGGATGATCAACCGTAAGCGAAGAAAAGGGCGCAAGCGTTTGGCAGCGTGAAGAGCCATTTTCAAGAATCAACTGATCTGGAGTTATGCAAGTGACTCTGAAGTTAAAATTTTCACGCTTTCAGCGGCTCCTCACGAGGCGAGAGTACCGTGAGATCTACAATTGCGGCCACAAATATCTCGGGAATAAAATCTTGATTTTCTATCGCTTGGCACGCTCTTCCAACCCTCGATTAGGCATAACGATCACTAAAAAATGGGGCAAGGCCCACGATCGAAACCGGTTTAAAAGGGTGGTCCGAGAGGGCTACCGCACTGAGTATCTTAAGCTCCCCCCCAATATGGAACTCAATGTCCACCCCAGAGAAGAGTACAGAGAGCTCCTCCCTGAAGAGGTAGAGCGAGAATTAAGGATTCTGATAAATATCTGTGATAAAGAAAACTCTAAATCCCAATCAGCAGCGAGCGGTCGAAACGACTGAAGGCCGCGTTCTTATCTTGGCTGGCGCAGGGAGTGGAAAGACTCGTGTTCTCGTCCACCGCATAGCTCATCTCATCGGCAAGTGCCGCGTCCCACCCTCCTCGATTCTCGGCCTCACTTTTACCAACAAAGCGGCTGAAGAGATGCGTAGGCGTGTGGGAGAGCTGGTGAGTAAGGCAGCTGCTAAGGAGATCTCTCTCTCGACTTTCCATAGCTTCTGCATGAAAATTCTTAGAAAGGAGATCGTTCGCCTAGGCTTCACTCCCCGCTTTACTCTCTATGATGAACGAGATATGCGCCGTCTGATTATGCAAGTAAGTGAAGAGCTCTCTGGAGAAGAAGATCCTGCGATCATCAACGCGATCTTCACTATCAAAAGCAGGGGGCTCAAACCTGAGGAGTTCCCAAAGAGTGGAAGCAGTAAGGAGGACGCCTTCATAAAGGAGGTCTATGAGAATCTTCGCGTAGCGATGCGCGCCCATAACGCCCTCGATTTCGATAGCCTCCTCACCCTCACCGTTGAGCTCTTTGAAACTTTCCCGGAGGTGCTCTCCCACTACCAGGAGCAGCTGCGCTACATCATGATCGATGAGTATCAGGATACAAACAAGGTTCAGTACCGCTTAGCCACTCTCCTCTCAGAAAAACATGGCAATCTCTGCGTCGTCGGAGATGACGACCAGTCGATCTACGCTTGGCGCGGCGCTGAGATCGAACATATTATGAATTTTCAGGCTGATACCACTATCAAGCTTGAGCATAACTACCGCTCGACCTCGAGGATTCTTGAGGCGGCTAATAGCGTCATTCGCAATAACTCAAAGCGCCATGACAAAGTTCTGCGCCCCAATATGGAAGAGGGGGAGACCCTCGAGATTTTCAATACTCCTTCTGAGCAAGATGAGGTGGATGCTGTCATCAAACGGATGCTTCAGTTTAAGGATGAAAAGAATCTTAGATGGAGAGAGATGGCCATTCTCTACCGCTCGAATAACCTCTCCCGCCCCTTTGAACTCTCTCTTATGCAGACGGTCTGGCGAAGGGGGGAGCAGTGGGTACGCGGCATCCCCTACCAGATTTTTGGAGGAACGGCATTTTTCGATCGCAGCGAAGTGAAAGATTTGATGGCCTACTTGCGGATCATCACTAACCCTCGCGACCAAGAGGCTCTCTTAAGGATCATCAACTTCCCGCGTCGCGGCATCTCAGACATGACGCTCGACACCATCACTCAATTCAATCGAAAAGCTAAACTCCCCCTTCTCCAAGTCCTAGAGAGAGTGGCAGCGGGCGCCTATCCTGAGCTTTCGCTCACCTCAAGGGGTACGATGGGAATTTCCAACTTTATGAAACTATATGGCGCCGCCGAGCAGAAGTTCCAGACGCTCTCTCCTCATAAGGCACTGCAGTGGTTGATCCAGACTATCGACTACAAAAAAGCGATCTTTGGCGAAGTGAAGAGCGATAAGGCTCGGGAGATCAAACTCGAAAATGTTGAGGCCTATGTAGAGGCGCTTAAAAACTTTGAAGGCAACGATGGCGCCTCCTTAGATGACTTTCTCTCTTCCACCATGATCGATAGAGGTAAAAAAGAGAACCACGATTTCGATCAGCTCAATCTCATGACCTTCCATAGCGCTAAGGGGCTGGAATTTCCTGCGGTATTTTTAGTGGGGCTTGAGGACCACTTAATTCCCCATATTAAGAGCCAGACGAAGGATGGGATCGAGGAGGAGCGGCGCCTTCTCTATGTGGCGATTACGCGGGCGATGAAACATCTATGTTTTAGCATGGCACAGAAACGCACACAACATGGGAAGCTCGTTCAATGCAACCCTTCTCGTTTCCTCTTTGAAATCCCCAAAGAGATTCTCAATGTAACATCTTGGAAATGAGGAGTGAGATATTTCCTCTCTCCTCCGGCGGAGCGTGGCGGTAGGAGAGCTGAGCGCGCTTCAGCGCCTCCTCTCTCTCGTCTCTATCTAGCAAGAATTCAGAGATGACAAGATGGATCTCCCAGAACTGTTCGGCCTCTTTTTTGCTATATCTTGCGAGGAAGGCCGTTAGAGGGGTGAGCGTGGCCTCTTCTTGAAAATCGAGTAGGGCGATCCGCGAGAGGATCTCATCTCTCCCCCCTTTAATGAGCTCAATGCGAAGCGCCTTCGCCTCTTCGCTCTTACCTGCCTTCATCAGGGAGATATAGTGTTCGACGGCAAGATTTGGGGAGAGCGCCCCCTTCACCGCGCAGGCGAGGATCTCTTTTGCAAAGGTGGTGGCGCCAAGCGCATTTGCCTCCTCAAAACAGAGGGAGAGCTCCCCACTGGCGCGAGCTCGCCGCGCCTTTTCATAGCGCTTTTGCAGAAGGTGATGGCGACGGTTTAGCCTCCTTAGATGGCCAAGAAAATTTGAAACTCCAGGAATGGGATATCCCAAGCGAGTGATCTCTTTCTCATCGCTCTCTACTAGAATGATGGTGGGGAAGGAGTGGACCTGGTAGCGCTCTCTAAGGGCGTGATTCTCCTCAAGAATTTCTTGAGATTGAACGTTGAGCTCAGGGAAATCAAGATGGACGAAGAGGATCTCTTTAGGAAGGTCGGCGCGCGTCAGCTCTTCGAGCAGCGCTCTACTCTCTTCAGACCAATCGGAGCCTGTGAAGAGCAGCGCCATGGGGAGGTTATGCCCCTCTGCGATCTCTCTCCCTCTGATGATGCTCTCTGTCATAGTAGGAGCTGCAAAGAGCATGGAACAAGATAGAAAAAAAATGGTGGCAAGCTTCATACTCTAAACTCCCTGAAGTTAATATCTGTGTATAAAAAATGTCTCTATTTCTTCCTACTATAATCGTACGACACCGCAAGGAAAATTTAAAAAAATGCAGCCTGCACGGCCTTGAAACGCGTGAAGATCTGCACTTTTACAGCTATCCGACTGATCCTCTTCCCAACTCGGAGGGCCATCTCCTACTTACTATGGATGGAGCTCCCCTCTCCTACGAGGATCGAAATAACGGCCTCTATCTACTTGATGGAACGTGGAAATATGCAGAGGTGATGCATAGACAGCTGAAGGGGCGCTCTATTGCGCGGAGCATTCCTAAAGAGTATCGCACCAGCTACCCTCGCAAGCAGCCCGACTGCCCCAATCCCGAGAGAGGGCTCGCTTCTGTCGAAGCGCTCTTTATCGCTTACCATATTTTAGGGCATGAGACGGCGGGTCTTCTCGACCACTACTACTGGAGAGAGGAGTTTCTGAGAGTCAACGCACCTCTCCTTGAATGTAAGACCACTTGCCATTGAGCTTTTTGAAGTGGCTCAGCTCGTGCAGCGTCTCATCTCTGCCTTGATGTTTGAAAAATGCGATAAAGTGGACAGTTCCCTCATCGCCCCTCTCTTCACTGGAGAGAACCTCTAACTTAAGCCACTCTATCTCTTTTGCTGACGCCTCTGACTCTTTGCGGTTGAAGGGGCCCGTCATTGTCTCTGCAATGTAGTCGAAATTATTCTGGGTGTAGGCGACGTAGCGTGAGCGCATCAGCGCTTCGGAGGTGGGAGGTGAGAGCTCATGATCTATATATCTGCCGCAGCACTCGTGATAGCTTCTACCTGTTCCACATGGACACTTCAACGTGTTAATTCTCGCGTTATCTCAATGAAGAGTTCAAAGAGGACAAAGGCTCCGAGAAATCCGAGCAAGATCCGTCCACCTGGAAGCTGGCGAGTGAGCTGTGTGTAATCTTTTCGATAGCGTCCTACCCAGACCATGACGATGGGAAGAAGTCCTAAGAGAAGGGCGCATCCGATACCCCCCGCATAGCCGAGCGCTCGAAAGAAGATCGTGGGGTTGATCGTTACAATAATAATGGGGGGGATGTAGATGAGTGCACAGAGCCCCACCTTCTTCCATCCTATTTTGGGGATCTGAAGTCCATCTGATAGAAAGTCCAAGAGCCCTAGCGTCACCCCTAAGAACGAGGTTGTCAGTGCAAAAGCGGCAAAAAATTGCCCAATCACATAGATGGGAGAGTGGGGGAAGACGTAGCGAAGGGGCTCTACCGCTGTCAGCCCCTTAAGTTCAGCGCTGAGTAGACCGTGCTCTCCGTGGAGAGGCACCAGCCCGAGAATCAAGAATTCCCAGATTATATAGCCAAAAAATGGGAGTGAGGTGCCGACCAGAATAGCAAAGCGCACCATTCTTGGGTTGCGGTCTAAGTAGGTGGTCAGACTGGGGACAATTCCCTGAAAGCTGAAGGAGGTGAAGATGATAGGAAGAGCTAGAAAAGCGGGGATCCAATTTCTCCTTAATAGAAAATCAAACTGTAAGTCGCTCACTCCCATTGCTATAAAGGCGAAAGCGGAGAGGGCGAGGCCGATCATCAGTATAAAGTTAATGCGGTCGACAAAGCGGGTTCCCATATAGACGCAGGAGCCAAAGATCCCTGAAAAGAGGATCAATCCAACGGTGTGCGGCAGCTTTCCTCCGAAGAGGGCGACAACAAATCCGCCGCCGCCTGCTACATATGCAATGGTCAAGGAGTAGAAGAGAAAGAGGTAGAGGATCCAGGCAGAGATCTTTCCGACGGGGCCAAGGAGGCGGCTCGCCATCGATATGATATTGGCATCATTGGGCATCCAGAGGCAGACTTCGAGCAGCAGTAGTCCTGTGCAAGCGCTAAAGAGCCAGCAGATGAGGTAGACCACTGTTGCAGGGAAGAATCCCCCCATTCCTGTGACGACTGGGAGGGCGAGCACCCCAGCTCCAACCGCAGTTCCTGCGACGAGTAGGGCTCCACCAATTGCTTTTGATCTTGAAAACTCGGCCATGCTAATTTTTTTTATGTATGAGCCACTTGCAAAACTCCCGATGGTTGCTTTTGGGAGTCTTTCACCAATTTGACCCTTTTGTCACAAACACTCTACCAGAAGGGTATGTGAATTTGTACAAAATGACCAAATTGTCAAAACCTCCTCAAAAATCAACTGATCGGGAGTTTTGCAAGCGGCTCGTATGTTAAAAGAACTATTCTAATTATCTGCACCTATTCTCTTCTACAAAAATTTTCCATCTTGTATCCTACTGACAAATACGAGGAGTACGTGCAGCCTAAAATATATCTTAAAGAAGAACACGGCATCAATATCAATGATATCGATTCTAAAGCCCTATACATTTTAGAAAAACTTCAACTTTCAGGTTATATCGCCTTCCTCGTAGGCGGTAGTGTGCGTGATCTTCTGCTGAAGAAGAAGCCGAAAGATTTCGATATATCAACCTCGGCACGACCTGAAGAGATCAAATCACTCTTTCCAAACTCGATTTTGATTGGAAAGCGCTTTCGCCTCGCCCATATCCGTTTTGGGCGGAAGGTGATCGAAGTCTCCACCTTTCGTGCTGGAGATATCGCCAATGAGGAGCTGATCAAGGAGGATAATATCTGGGGCTCTCCTGAAGAGGATGTCCTCCGCCGCGACTTCACGATCAACGGCCTCTTCTACAACATCAAGAATGAGGAGATCATCGACTATGTCGGCGGCTATCCCGACATCAAAAAGAAGCTTCTACGTGCAATTGGTGAACCCTTTCTTCGCTTTAAGCAAGATCCCGTCCGTATGATCCGTTGCCTGAAATTCCAAGCGCGTTTTGGCCTTATAGTGGACGAAGAGGCGCGCCTTGCTCTGATCGACTGCAAAGCGGAGATCACAAAAAGTGCCCCCGCCCGCGTTCTTGAAGAGATCCTCCGTATGTTGGAGTCGGGATCGGCTCAAAACTTCTTTAAGCTGATGACTGACCACGGATTGATGCAGCACCTCCTTCCTGCAATAGCTGACTTTTTGGAGACGCCAGATGGGAATGAGATCTACGCCTACTTGCAGGAGGCAGATGGAACGGTTCAAGAGCCTCACCAGCCTGTACTCGACCGTCCGGTTCTTCTGGCCTGTCTGGTCTTTCCCCTACTTGAAAAACATCTGAAAGTGCACTTTATCGACCGAAAAAAAGTGCCGCATCTTGGTGACATCTACCATGAGTCTAACCTTCTAATGGATGAGATTTTCCCCACTTTTTTCCGCATTCCAAGGCGCCTCCGTATTCGAACGATTGGCCTCTTGATCTCTCAATATAGAATCACTCCCTTCCAGAAGAAAAAGAGCAGTCAGATCCGAGTGCCGCGCATCCCCGAATTCCACCTCGCCATTCAATTCTTCAACCTCAGAACGCGTCTCGAACCTGGAATGAACTCTCTTCTTGAGGAGTGGAAAGGTGCCTACGAGAAGGTGGCAAAAAATGAGCCTCCCCCTCGTCGGGTTAGAAAACGCCGTCGCCGCCGCACTCCCCGGCCCCGGTCATGAACGTCCAAACGATCGAAATCTCCCCCACCACTAAGGCTCTCTTTGTCGGTCCTCCTTTGGAGGAGGGGCCGCTGCCGACGCTCTTCTACTTCGCCCTCTCTGCTGAAGATAGTCTGCAGAAAGATCCCTATAATCAACCGGTGCAATTTTTAGATGGGAGCCCCTTCCGCATCTTTTCGATCACCCTTCCTGGCCACGAAAATAATCTACCACCAGAAGAGGCGCTCTCCCACTGGAAGGAGGGAGTGATCCCTGCATTTATTGGGGAGCTAAAAGCGGCCGTCGACTTTTTGTCCCCACACTTTAAAGATAAGAAGCTCGCTGTTGCAGGGCTCTCTCGCGGCGCTTTTATCGCCTGCCATCTAGCTGCCGTCTGCCCCCAGATCACCCATATCTTGGGTTTTGCCCCTCTTACAAAGCCGAGCGTTGCCGAAGCATTCCAAGGGCGGGGCGACGCATTTCTCGATCTGGAGAATCTCATCCCTAAACTCTACGATCGCACCATCCGCTTCTATATCGGTAACTGCGATATACGTGTAGGGACCGAGCACGCCTTCTCACTCATCCATAATCTGGCGAAAGCTGCTAGGGAATCGAATATCATCTCGCCACCGATTGAGCTGATCATCGGCCCATCGACCGGCCATCGTGGCCATGGAACAAGCCCTGAAGTCTTTCGAAGCGGCGTCGACTATTTGAAAGAGAGTTTCCTAAAAACCTGATTTTTGGGTTTATTTTGCTTATTCTGGACTTTAGCCATTCAAATGGCCTCGGCTAGTTGATCGATCATAGAGGCAAAGCTTTTACTTGAAGAAATTTCTTGCGGTTCGGGTTTTCCCCCTGAGCTTTTAAAATATCGAGTAGGGGAGAAAAATACCACAGAGAACACAGAGATCACAGAGAGAGAGGGGTTAAATAAACAGGCGCTTGATCCGTCTTCAACCAACAGATC
This sequence comes from Chlamydiota bacterium, assembly GCA_011065165.1. Classification (GTDB taxonomy): domain Bacteria; phylum Chlamydiota; class Chlamydiia; order Chlamydiales; family Simkaniaceae; genus JAAKFF01. The sequence goes on along the minus strand of JAAKFF010000023.1, from coordinate 1,823 downwards.
CAAGGAATCCGACTCTGACTCTGTGGTCTCTGTGATCTCTGTGGTAGTTAATTTCTGAGTATCCCAAGGGTTCATATGACATTGTTACCTAAAAAGACCTGTTTCTGAACCACGTCAAAATTTATCTTATAGAGAGTTAGCATGCTCCTCTACTTTCTTAGATCAAGGCTTTTTTTTTGAATGGCTAAAGTCCAATTGTTATCAGGAGAGATTTTTCTGCCAAGGTGCCCTTTTCTAAGTAAAAAGGTTGAGAAGAAAGAGAAAAAACCCTGAGAATAGGTGAAATAAACTCAAAATTCAGGTTAAAAATGAGCTACGATCTTTTTATCTTTGCCGGTGAAGTGAGCGGCGATCTGCATGGGGAGAAACTCTTAAAGGCCCTCTATGAGCTCAATCCCGACCTTAAAATTAAAGGGGTGGGAGGAGCGAAGATGCGAGCGGTGGGCATGGAGTGCTTCCTCCCGATGGAGGAGTTCGAAGTGATGGGCTTTACCGATGTTCTCTCCTCTCTCCCCAAACTCTTCCGCCATTTTAGAGCGATCAAGAGAGAGATTCTAACCGCTCAGCCGAGAGCGGTCATCTCGATCGACTACCCGGGATTTAACCTGCGTCTTGCTAGGGCGCTCCTTAAGGGAGGATCGAAGGCTCAGCGCATCCATTACATCTGCCCTACCGTCTGGGCTTGGGGAAGAGGGCGCATCCCAAAGATGGAGCGCTCACTCGATAAGCTCCTCACCATCCTCCCTTTTGAAGCCGATCTCTTCTCTCAGAAAAAGTTAGAGGTCTCCTACGTCGGCCACCCCCTTATCTCCCGCATCAAAGCGCACGAGTATGACCGCAGCTGGAGAGAAGAGTATAAGATCTCTGATAGTCAGCAGATCCTCTCGATCTTTCCCGGAAGTCGGGAGAAGGAGATTCTCCGCAATTTCCCTCTGCAGCTGCGCGTTGCAAAGAAGCTGCAAAAGAGCTACCCCGATCTGCTCATCGCCATCTCCTGCTCCGAGAAAAAATTTCTACCGCTCCTTGATAAGGAGATGCTCATCATCGACTCCAGACACTCCTACGAACTGATGCGCGCCTCTCACATGGCCCTCGCAACTTCTGGGACCGTCACACTCGAACTTGCCCTCCATCAGATCCCTACAGTGGTCACCTTCGCCATCCGCCCGATCGACCGCTTCATCGCCCAAACTCTCCTGCGCATCAACCTTCCCCACTACGCACTTCCCAACATCATTGGGGCGCGCGAGATCTTTCCCGAACTCTTCGGGCCTCACTTCACTGAGAAGAATCTTTACGTAAAGGGAATGGAGTTCATGCGTAGCGAGTATAAGCGCGCCAGCTGCATAGAGAGCTGCCACACTCTAAAAAAACTGCTAGGAGAGAAAGACGCGAGCCTAGAGTCGGCCCGCGCCATCTTAGCCTCTATTCCTTAGATCCAATCTTTTAACTCACCTGAACCCGTAATCCCCAACATTACTCCGTCAAGAGGACCACCTTCACCTCGAAAGGACACATTAGAACTAAGCTCTAGTATCACAAATCCTGCTAGATAGATCAGGGCTCCTTTTCCGAATCCCTTAAATGAGCGAGCTACAAAGATATTTTGATAGATCGTTTGTAATCCTTTAAAGAGATATTTGCCGCCCCATCCAAGAAGGGTTGCAGGGAGAGAAACGACCGCTCCAAGGGCACTTACACCCTCTTTGCTGTAGCCATATTTACGTATCGCAACAAGGGCTCCTCCCAAAAGCGCAAAGCGCACAATTGAAACAGTAAGCAGCTTAAGAGCAGTATTAGATTGCGCCTTCCCTCCATTCGGC
>JAAKFF010000022.1 GCA_011065165.1 Chlamydiota bacterium | reverse complement strand
GAGAGCGGCTAAAGACTTGTGGCGGCGGGGGTGGGGGCGAGTTGGAAAAAGTACGATTCGCACTTCTCGGAGAAGGTTTCTGGCGAGATGAAGTGTGCCCCTTTCTTCTCTTGGAGGTAGGTGGCGTTGCCTCGCTCCCAAGCGGGCATCCCTCTGCAGAGTTTTTCGTCATCGATAGAGCCGTCGTGGATCTCGGAATGGATCCAGATCTGACCTCTAGCAACTGAGATGAGCTCCATAGAGGTGAGTCCCCCTGAGCGGGTGAAGGTGGCGTCGCTACGGTGGTAGAGGAAGGCGATCACCTCGTCATCTTGAAAGCACATGGGGATGATACTTAGTTGAGGGGGGTACTCTTCGACTCCTTGGACGATGGCGTGCATCCGTTTCAGTAGGCTGTTTCGATGGGTCGTATGGGAGTTGCAGAATACAAAGAGGAGATGACGCTCCTCTCCACTGGCCTTTTTCATCATCTCTATATATTTCTCTACATATCTAAGGGTGGCCTCTTCAGTTGGCTGGCTCCCCAGTAGAATCGTTGAGACTCTATCATCCGGTTCAATATCAATGTTGATTTTTTCAGGGGAAAATTCCGAGTGAAGGGTGCCATGATTAATGGTATCGACGATCAAGAATTTTTCTTCGCTGGAAGAGGTTTTGATTTCGATCCTCATTGGCTGATCTACATGAGGGGGGAGATCCTCGTATTCATAGAAGGAGGGTCTAAGGGGGAAGCTCTCGTAGGAGACCTCTTTTTCTGAGAGCCCGCAATTTTTTTTCCAGAAGGCGTCAGCTGTCTGGTTCTGGTGGAGTAGTGGCGTTGTGGTGATGAGTTTTAAGTAGGGGCGCGAGGCTGCAGAGAGCCCTTTAATGGGTTTGAAGAAGTGGTGGACTTGATCGGTTGGAAGCTCTGTTACAATTTTTTCAAGTTTTAGGTTCTTCTTGTTTATCTTATCTGCCCATTTTATAGCTCTAATGATTGCTGATGTTCCAAGTGGCTGGGTATCTATCACTTGATCGATATCTTTTTTGATAAGGATGTAGAGAACGCGAGAGAAGATAGGGATATAAAAGAGGAAGTCTGCCAGGGGGATGTTCTTTGAAAGAAGGGTCAAGAGAGGCAAATTTCCTCTCTTCTGAGAGATATTCCAGAGAGAGACGAAGCCCTTACCGAGCCGCTTTCCAATCCAATCGATGAAGATGTCTTTTTGGATGACCTCAGTTGAAGGATCTTCACTCAGCGCCTTCAACCTCTGACCTTCGGCAGCTTGAAGGTGTCCACCTCCCCCAGAAGAGGTGATGAGAAGAACTCGTTTCACTTTTTTTTCTCTTTTCGAGGCCATATTACTCTTATAACAGTTTCTTCTTTTAGAGCCACTTGCAAAACTCCCGATCAGTTGATTTTTGAGAAGGTTTTGACAATTTGGTCCTTTGACACAAATTCACATACCCTTCTGGTAAGGTGTTTGTGTCAAAGGACCAAATTGGTGAAAGACACCAAAAAGCAACCATCGGGAGTTTTGCAAGTGGCTCTTTAGATCGAAGAAGAAGCAATTTATTCTTTCATGGAGAGGAGAAACTCTGCATTGGAGTTTGTCTTTTTCATTCTAGTGAGCAGAAGATTCATCGCATCTTGTGGGTTGAGGTTTGCAAGTCCTTGTCTGAGTAGGTAGATCTTTTCGAGTTCATCGGGGTGGAAGAGAAGGTCTTCTTTTCGCGTTCCACTTTTAACAACATCGATAGCAGGATAGATACGACGATCTGCTAAGCGACGGTCGAGGACCAGCTCCATGTTACCTGTCCCTTTGAACTCCTCGAAGATGACTTCATCCATTCGCGAACCAGTATCAATAAGAGCGGTGGCGATAATGGTGAGGGATCCGCCATGTTCTACATTTCGTGCTGCCCCAAAGAAACGCTTTGGCTTATGGAGAGATTGGGCGTCGATACCACCTGTTAAGATCTTACCCGAATGGGGCTGAACGGTGTTGAAGGCGCGTGCTAAGCGTGTGATCGAGTCGAGAAGGATGACGACATCTTTTCCTGTCTCTACAAGTGAACGGGCTTTTTCAATCACCATCTCTGCAACTTGCGTGTGGCGTTCTGGTGGCTCATCGAAGGTTGAAGAGACCACCTCTCCCTTGACCATGCGTAGCATGTCGGTCACTTCCTCAGGACGTTCGTCGATGAGGAGAACAATCAACGTCACTTCAGGGTGGTTGATGGCGATGGAGTGAGCAATTTGTTGGATGAGAATGGTCTTACCGGTTTTTGGAGGGGCGACAATCAGTCCCCGTTGACCCTTTCCGATTGGAGAGGCGAGATCGAGGATTCGCATGGAGAGGTCGTCTTTCACCGTCTCCATGACGAGGCGCTCTGACGGGAAGAGGGGAGTGAGGTTATTGAAGAAGATCCGCTCTTTAGACTTTTCAGGGGATTGGTCATTAATTAGATCTACTTTGAGGAGAGCAAAGTATTTCTCTTTCTCTTTGGGCGACCTGATTGTGCCGTAGACGGTATCCCCTTTTTTGAGGTCGAAACGGCGAATTTGCGCAGGTGAGACATAGATATCTTCGGCGGAGGGGAGGTAGTTATAGTTAGGAGAGCGCAGGAAACCGAATCCATCAGGGAGCACTTCGAGAACTCCTTCGCCAGCGAGGATCTCATCTCTTGCTGCAGACTTCTTCTTGACGATTTCAAAGACAATTTGAGATTTGGTCAGAGAGGCGATGTTCTCGAGACCGATATTTTTTGCATAGTTGGTGAGCTCATCCATTTTCATGCGCTGGAGATCAGCGATCTTTGTGACTGTAGGTTCTTTTCTGGGTTGATGTTCAGGCTGTTTTTTTGGGGGAGGGATTCTGTCTTTTTGTGTGGCTGCGTTCTGACTGTTTTCTTCGTTCATTACGAACATTTCTCCTATTTGGTTACTCTCTCGATGAGATCTAGCGTCTGTTTTTCTAACTCTTTTATTGATCCATTATTGACTATTGTATAGTCGGCAAGCTCTGCTTTTTTTGTTACTTTCCATTGGCACTTCATGCGTTTTTCATACTCCTCATCTGAGAAGGGGCACCGTTTTTTTGCCTGCTCTTCATCGCAGAGTACAGCGATGACAGCGTCAAAATCTTTCTCTCTTTTGATCTCTTGTACTAGTGGCAGTTCTACAACAAAGAGGTTGCTTAATCGATCACCTACTGCACTCTCGTACTCTTGCTCAACAATTTTAAGCAGCTTGGGATGGAGGATTTTTTCTAATGCTCTACGTTGCTTTTCATTGGAAAAGACGATCTCTGCGACTCTCTTCCGATCGATTTTTCCACCACTTAAGATGCCTTGCCCCAGTAAATTTACGACTTGATCGATGGTGGTGGGGTCTTCAGAAAGCAGCTTGTGGATGGTATCATCAGAATTGAGTAGGTAGGCTCCATGCTCTTTAAGAATGCGGCAAACTGTGGTCTTCCCAGAAGCGATGCCGCCTGTTATTGCGATTTTCTTCAAAGTTTAGCACTCCCCCCAATTTTTTCCAATGGCTATATTCACAGTGAGTGGAATGGAGAGAGAGACGATGTTTTCCATGATCTCTCTCACCCTCCTCTCCGTCTCCTCTACATGGGCTCTAGGGAGCTCAAAGATGAGTTCATCGTGGATCTGAAGGACCATATGAGCCTCTTTGTTCAGCGTCTCATGAATTTTAATCATCGCTTTCTTGATGATATCGGCCTGGCTTCCTTGAAGAGGGGTGTTGACCGCCAACCGCTCAGCCGCAGCACGGATCATCCCGTTGGGGCTGTTGATCTCAGGTATGGGACGCTCCCTTCCAAAGAGTGTCGTGGCGACGCCACTTTCACGGACGCGCTCTTTACACGCTTCTATGAAAGCCTTCACATCAGGATAGCGCTCAAAATATTTTTTTATGAAGAGCGCTGCATCACGGATGTCGATACCGAGCCCTTCGGAGAGGCCAAAAGCTTGCTGTCCATAGAGGATCCCAAAATTTACAGCTTTCGCCTGAGCGCGCATCTCTCTTGTCACTTGATCGAGAGGAAGATCGAAGACGGAGGCTGCAGTCGAGGCGTGGATATCTTCATTGTTTTGAAAGGCAGCTAGCAGCTTGGGGTCGTTACTCATGTGGGCGAGCAGGCGCAATTCGATCTGCGAGTAGTCAGCCGAGAGGTAGCACCAATCCTCGCGATCGGGTTTAAAAGCTTCGCGAATTTTTCGTCCCTCTTCAGAGCGGATAGGAATATTTTGAAGGTTGGGATCTTTGCAGGAGAGACGTCCCGTTGCTGCGATAGTCTGCATAAAAGTACAGTGGATGCGCCCTGTATCTTCATAGACTTGAAGGGGGAGAGTGTCAACATAGGTGGAGCGGAGTTTTTCTAACCCTCTAAAGGTTAGAATTTTTCCTGCAATCGGGTGCTCCTTTTTGAGCCCCTCCAAGATGTCAGCTCGCGTGCTCTTCTTCTTTCCTTTGAGGGAGATTTCCATCTTATCGAAGAGGATAGCGGCTAGCTGCTTAGGGGATTTAATATTGAACTCCTCGCCCGCTAAGTCGTAGATCTCTCTCTCAATGATTTTAAGTTTTTCTCGAAGCATTCCAGACATCGAGTGCAGCTGCTCTCCATCTAAGTACATGCCAAAGCGCTCCATATCGACAAGGACAGGGATGAGAGGAAGCTCAATCTCATAGAAAATTTTTGCCAGCGCTCCCCTCTCGAGCTCTTTTTCAAAGAGCTCTTTCAGGCGGCAGGTGTAGTCTACATCTTCAGAGCAGTAGTTCCCCACCTCTTCAATGGGGAGGTCGGAGAGCGACTTCTGCTTCTTGCCCGTTCCTATTAGATCTTTGATCGCTATCTTCTGATGGTGGAACTTTTCTAGCGTGAGCTCATCGAGGCCGTGGCGATTTTTTTGAGGATTTAAGAGGTAGGAAGCGATCATCGTATCAAAGCCGATATTCTTGAGTTTGATTCCATGATTCCGGAGAATGTGGATGTCATATTTGATGTTGTGGCCATAGAATGCAATAGCGGGATTTTCTATGAGAGGTTTTAACTCCTTAAGCGCAGCATCCAAACCGAGCTTTCCGTTCATGGGAATGTACCACGCCTTTCTGGGCTCTATGCAGAAGCCCACGCCAACAAGTCGCGCTCTCATCGGCTCAAGAGTGTGGGTCTCCGTATCGATGCAGACCGAAGGCGCCTCTTGAAGCGTTTTGATAAGTTCCCATAGCCCCTCGAGATCATCGATCAGCTGATAGTCCACCTCCTCAGCGTCAATCGGGGGGCGCTCCTCTTCTGGCGCAGTTGACCCCATCTCGCTAAGCTCCCTGAGAAGGGTGTTGAAGTTCATATCACGGTAGAGGGCGCCGAGTTTTTCTAGGTCGGGAGATTTGATCTGATAGAAGAGCTCCTCTTCTGGATAGGGGACGTCGACGATTAGCTGCGCCAGCTGTTGACTCATGAGGGCATCAGCCTTGTGGGTGCGGATCTTCTCAGCGCGCTTCTGATTTTTCATCTCATCGAGATTTAAGAGGATGTTATTCAAGGAGCCATACTCTTGCAGAAGGGCGGCGGCAGTTTTTGGCCCGAATCCAGGAATACCTGGAATATTGTCCGATTTATCCCCCATAATTGCTAAGTAGTCGACGATCTGCTCCGGCTTGACGCCGTGCAACTCCTCCACTTTTTCTCTATCGATGAGGAGGTTCCCTTTGTGGGTGTTTAACATAAAGATGCGATCGGTAATGAGCTGGCAGAGATCCTTGTCACTCGAGCAGATGAAGACTTCCATCCCCTTTTTTTCTGCCCACTTGGCGATGACACCGATAAGGTCGTCTGCTTCCACCCCCTCTTCGACAAGATAGGGGATACCGGCGTAGCTGCAGTAGTTGTGGGCGAGCGCCAACTGAGGAAAGAGATCTTCGGGCATCCCAGTCCGGTTACTCTTATACTCCTCATAGATTTTCACACGTGAACGTTTGTTGTCGGGGCCATCAAAGACCGCGACAAGATTTCCCGGAGAGAAATCTTTGATGATTTTCTGAACCGAGCGAATAAAGCCGTAGAGAGCATTGGTCGACTCTCCCCGCTGATTGGTCATCTGACCGATCGCAAAGTATGAGCGGAAGAGGAAAGAGACCGCATCGAGAATGTATAAATTTTTCATTTCAAAATAGTGGTATTGGAGTGTACTGAAAAGAGAGTTTGGTGGATTTTTGGTCCAATTTATTTCCCTTCTTGAGAGCCTTTCGCAGGACATACTTGAAAAGTAGGGCAAGAAATGCTCTCAAGAAGGGGTTAAAATGGTTCGGAAAGCCAAAACTCAACTTTTTAGTATACTCCTTAATATGATTCAAATAATTGAAGGGCTGGGGAGTAGAGGTAGAGGGGGCGATTCATCAACTCTGGGTGGAAGTCAGGGCCAATTACCAGTTCATGCCTTATCTTTCCTGTAGATAGTGGGGATTTTCCTTCAATGAGACCAGATAATACCGGATGAAGGACTTTAAGTTCAACAACTTGATACTTTTCATCCTTTTTGAGGCCCGCTTTCGCCACTAGCTGAGTTAGGGCGGCGTTATAGGAGCTGTTGCCATCATCGATGTAGCCATATTCCGCTGCTGTGACAGGGTTGAAGACTTGCGCACCGTAGTCGTCTACCAGCTTGGTGCGGCTGAGTCGGGGACGCGCGTTTGAGACGAGATCGACAAAGAGATTGTAATCATACTCAACGATATCTTTCAGAGATTGATCCTCTCCTGGCTTCCACTCACGGAAGGGGCTGAGCATATCCTTGTCCTTCCCCTTCGACAGTGTGACCTGTTTGATGCCAAACCTCTCCATTAGAGCTGCCACATTGAAGTTGGGACCCATGATCACTCCCACAGAGCCGATAATCCCGACCGGAGCGGAGAAGATCTTTTCAGCAGCGCAGGCGATCATCATCCCGCCGGAAGCGCACATTCCATCCACGTAGGCGTAGATCGGAAGATCGTACTTAGCCTTATATCTGATAAGTTTAGTGTAGATATCATGCGAGTCGAAAGCCGTCCCACCCGGTGAGTTGATATGGAGAAAAATCGCTTTAACGCGGCTATCCTTTAACGCCCCTTCGCGTGAGTCAAGGAGCTGAGATTCAATGGTTTTACTGTTTAAGTCGCTCCCGCCGATCACTCCATGGATATTGATGCGTAGAATCGTTGGCGATGAGAGCGAAAGGTGTTTGCGGTTCCCTTCAGCATCGGTTCCAATGATTAGTGCTGTCTTATCAGACTCCATCCGAGGTTTTGCCAAGAAGACGACCACAAATCCAATGATGAGTAGCCCAACAATAATCCCAAACACTCCGGCAAATGCGCGGCAAAATGCACGCACTACAGAGACAAGAATCGATTCACGCTTTAGTTCCATACAATGTTCCTTAATTTTTTTGACTTAGTCAATACAGGTCACCTTAGTTTTGTTGAATTACGCAGCATTTTCAAAACGAAAAAAATATTTGTTTTTTACTAAAATGGCTGGATCCCAAAGAGAGAGAGAGTTGAAGGAGTTGTTCTGGGTGGGAGGGGTGTCGTCTGGATCCATTCGTTGTCTATCATCAAGGTTCCTTTCCCACTCTTCCATGTTATTTAAAGAGTCCGCAGTAGCACTTCCCGCTATAGCCACACCAGAAAGAATTAAAGCACCTCCCGCTCCTCCAGAAAAAGGGGCAATCACACATCCCGCAACGATTTGAGCGACTCCAAGCCAGTATTTAAATCTAACTCCCTTAGGTTGTTTCTTTTTGCATAAAAAAACTTGGGGAGAAGAGTTGTTTAGAGATAGGTGAATTGAATCAGTTCTCTCTCCATCCTCCTCAAAATATAAAGCTTTTTCATACCATAGTGTAATAAACTGGAGGGTTTCTTCGGGTATTCCCTGAAACTTTAATTCTTCAAGAGATTCATCCATCAACTTTCTGCATTCATTTAATTTTCCTTCTGCTAGCTTTACCATCCCCTTTAATGCTTTTAAATGAGAAAAAATATCCGGATTGGCTCTCTCCCATTCCTCAATTAATCGATAGCACTCTTCATAGTCTTGCTCATTTAATTTACCAGCAAAAGAGTACGCATAGTTACTATCACTACTTGAAAACAATAAAAAAGGAGTGAAAAAGAGAACAATAAATAATTTAAACAGACTCACCTCGACTACTTAGGAAAATAAATAAAAAAAATGATAACACAAAAAATTCCCGTTAACAGATAGGATACGCCCTTACTCAGCAATTTTGGGTTCTCCTCTCTCCACCCTTTTTTAATGGGTAAAATAGATCTAGGGATGGAAAAAAAGGCATAGGCTATGACGAAAAGGCGAAGAGGCCATAGGCTGGTATAAATTAATTCCAAGTCCATAAAGCATATCTACTTGTTTTGTCAGATAACGTTAATTGTGCATCCTAAAGTATTTAGCATTCCTGTTTCTGTCAAGAACAATCTAATATTTTAAGTTCCAAGTGATAGTCAGAGCTCATGCCAGTAAGTAGTAAAAGAGTTATGTTAAAGAGCAGCCAAGGAGGGAGCTTTCACAGTGACCTCTTGATCAACAACCGTTGTGATACAGCTGTCGGACCAGACATTGAGCGCCGTCTCGACCATATCGAAGAGAGAATAGAGAGGGAGGATTAGCCCCATGATTTCAAGTGGCACACCCATTCCCATTAAAAAGGCTGTCGTAAGAAAGAAGCAGCCCATTGGGACGCCAGCATTTCCAATCGCTGCGATGGTGGAGAGGAATATCCAGGGGATCATCTCCCAGAGAGTAAAGGTCATGCCGCAGCTGGTGCTAACAAAAAAGATGGTGATCAAGATAAAAGAGGCGCACCCATTCATATTGATAACCGAGCAGAGGGGAAGGCTGAAGCTTGCAGTCTTATCCGATACACCCAACCTGTTTTTCACGCAGTTGAGAGTTAGGGGGAGGGTTGCACTAGAGGATTTTGAGAAAAAAGCCATGGTGAGAGCTGGCATCATCCCTTTTGCCACACGTATCGGCGACTGCCCCTTCCATTTCAGCATCAGCGGCAGGATGATGAATCCTTGAATTAAGTTCACAGAGATCACGCAAATTCCATAGAAGAGGAGCTGCCGAAGCTGGTTGGATTCTGCTCTGATGTTTGCTACAAATTGGATGGTAAACGCGAAGATTCCAATCGGCATGATGTAGATCAGCGCTGACGCCAACTTCAGTAGCGCAGCAAAGAGCGCTCCGAAAAAGTCGCGGAGGATCGCCCCCTTTTTCTCAGGTATTTTTAAGATGGCGATGCTGAGAACCGTTGCGATAAAGGCCATACCTAAGACGTTGTTTTCAATGAAAGGTTGGATGAGATTTGGGGGGATGATCTGCATTATAAAAGAGAGGTAGCTCCCTTTCACAGGCGTAAATGTTGAGATAGCAATCTCTCCCGCCTTGGCAGGTTGGATGATCAGAAAGAGGATCAGCCCCAGAGTTGCAGCAATTAGCGTTGTGGAGAGGGTGTATTTGAAGATTTTTCTCAGTAGGTAGCCGGCTTCGCTCAAACTTCTCATCTGCGTCAGTGTGGAGACAATTGCAAGAAAGATCATTGGAAGGCTGATGAGCTTTAGCATATTCAAAAAGAGCTCGCTTACGATGCGCGCAAATCCATGCACAATAGTATACGATGTGGCGCCAAGGAGGCCCCCCAAGATTAGCGCCAGAAGCATGCCGATATTATAGATTTGATTTTTCTTCATAGAGAGCAAGATTAACAGTTTTTATGATTAGTTGAAAGAGGGACTCTTTCAAAATTAGAAAAATTAGATCAGTTTAACAACGCATTAGAATTTTATTAATAGATGCGTCGGGGATTGCATCCCCCGCTGCCCCTTTGAGCTTCAAATCCCTGCGTTAAATCACTTCTCCCTCGGGGGCCCGTACTGCTAGTACTGATGCCCCCTCGTTCGAATCGATTTTGCACTTGCGCCTAGAAGCCATCGACTGCTACGGGCACCCATCTACCAAATCGCAGATTCGGTGTTCACACCCAACTTTCAGTTTGGATGAGTGTCCTTTCGCAGAAAAGATCTTGACTAACTCGAAGCAATTGAATCATGGAGTTTTGCGCTTCAACTTTTCTTTCTATAGTTGTTCTGCGGAGGGTGCACACCCCAAACTGAAGGTTTGGAAGGTGTGTCCCGTAGCAGCCCGCGGCTTCAAGGCGCTACTGGAAAATTGATCCGAAGGAGTGGGGCGACAGTACTGAAGGTACGGACCCCCGATGGAGGGTCAATTTTACTTAGTGGATTGAAGCTCAAAGGGGCAGCGGGGGATGCAATCCCCGACGCATCTATAAGTAAACCTACATCCTGAGAACCTCCTTATCCTATTTCTTCTGTAAATCATTATTTACTCGGACCCCCGATGAAGAATCGATTTGTCTTAGTGCAACTCCCAACGCATTGGATCAACTGGAGGAGAGGCGCTTGGTAATTTGGATAAGTTCGATAAAGGCAAGGCAGCCGAAGAGAATGAATGAGTAGTAGAAAAATGAGGGGAATGGGATCTTTAGCACAAGCAGCGAGAGGATGAGGAACTGGGAGGCAGTTGTCACTTTTCCCCAACGAATAGCTCTCACCTCCATCTGTCTCCAGACTCCTGAGACGCCCAGATAGATCATGAAGAGGAGGAGGAAGAAGTCTCGCGTTAGCATTGCTGCGGCTTGCCATGGGGCGAGCTGGCTTTCAACGAGCAGAACGGTCAGTGCGACGTAGACAAAGAATTTGTCCATGAGAGGGTCGAGGATCGCTCCGAGGCGCGACATGTCACGATAGCGGCGTGCGAGATATCCATCGATGCAGTCGGTGAGCATTGCTAAGATGATCACAATGATTCGAATCGTACTATTCTCTATAATAAAAATGAGCGCCAGTGGTGCTCGGAGGAGAGAGAGACTATTCGGAAGGTTTAGCATAGATGAATTATCCCGAGTTATTATCAAGGACTTTTGTCTTTTTTTTCCGGTATCTCTTATAGCAGAGTAGACCAATTACCGTCACACCGAAAGCTACAAAAATAAAAAGATTCGCTGTTTTTATCTTTTGGATAAGCAGTTCATAATTCTGTCCGAGACTGTAGTAGGTAAAAAAACATACCGTCGTCCAAACGAAGCAAGCCAAGGCGTCTCTACGGATAAACTTTGCAAAACTTGACTTGCTTATCCCCGTCGTCATAAAGATGCAATTGCGCATCCCGAAGGGGATGAATCTCCCAAATAGAAGAGTGAGCTGTCCATGTTTTTCGTAAAAAGCCCCCACTTTTTTTAGCCGCTCTTCTGGGAGCATTTTGGCAAAGTAGCGGATCTTTAAGAGCTTTCCTCCTACGGTGCGGCCCATCCAATAGGAGATCCAAGCAGAGAAGTAGCATCCCACCAAGAGACTTATATATAGTGAGAGGGTATGCTCGGGGATGGTCGTTGCGGCCAAAACTGCAGAGAGGACCATGACCATATCAATACTAACCGGAAAGTTGAACCCGGCGATCAAGACCAGTCCAAATGTTATCCAAGGTGCATAACTGCTGTTGTTAACAATAAATTCTAAAATCTGATCCATGAGCAAATAATGCCACATTCCTTCTTAAAATCGATATAAGGAACGATTCTTTATCGACTCCTTCGCACAATTTTTATATAAAATGGGCTTGAGGGTATGAGTCAAGTAGAAAATTGTATTTTACATAGATTTGTTCAGCCGATTCTTCTCACAGGTTGTTTTTATTCCCCCTCCCTTTTCAATATCAAAAATAGAGCAGTAAACGGTTATTTTCCCATTTGCTGCTTGATATTGATCGGCGCATAAAGAGTCCATTCCTGGAGCTGGAAACAAGTGGAAAAGTGAATGGTCTCTTGGACTATAAAGGCTAGGTGACTGAGAGCTCCTCGCCGATGGCGGGTTCGTCTGCTTCGATGTCGAGTTTTTCATCTTGAGCGGTGAGCTTGTTGAATTGACGGCCAAGGGATTTTGCTGCAATGAGCCAGCCGAAGACGACGAAGAGTAGGAAGACGCCGACGAATGGGGTGCTGAGCGAGATGCTTCCAAAGAACATGAGCAATCCGCTATGGACGATCGACCCGCCACTCTTGCCTAATCTCGATCCTACGCCATCGATGGCGGCCTTTCCTTTAAGTTTTGACTCTGAGTTCAGGGGGATGAATGAGATCTCTTTTGTGACATCAAATAGGGTAAATTTACACGACCTCGATAGGACGTTTTGAATCGTACCGAAGAGGACGCCGATGGCGAGTGGCGTCAGCCCGATCGCTGCTGTCCAAGAGAGGAGAGCGGAATGCTCTTTAAATAGCATGATTCCAAAGAAGCAGACGCCAGAGATCAAGAGGGCGATAGGGGTGATCATCGCACTGATGGTCCAGCCTAGCCGCCGGATCAGATTTCCACAGATAAAGAGTCCAATAATCGTTGAGAGGATGCCGGTAGCGGTTAGGACTTTACCCATATAAGCGTTAAATTCGTTGGGGGTGGGATAGAGCTGAAAGATCTGATCCTTCCAGATGATCTCTACCATATTGATGGCCAAGTTGAAGGCGATAACGAGAACTGCGATGCAGAGTAGATATTTTGATTTCATCAGGTATGCGAAGTTCTTGCGCATCCCCATCTTTACAGACTTGCGCTCGTCTTGGTTGCGCTCTTTGGCCTTTTTCATGACTGGATCGCGATTGACAACTCTGACGTTGTACCAGCGGAAGAGGGCGATGGTGAGAAGGCCTGTAATGACGACTACTGTCGTCACTAGCCCCAAACACTGTCCCCAGCGGTCTGATCCGAAGAGGAAAGATAGATCGAAGAGCTCTCCAGAGAGGAGGATAACGATCTGACCGGAGGCGATAGCAGCGATGTTGGCGCCGACACCCAAGATTCCATAGAACCTTTTTGCATCTTTCACCGTCACAATTTCATTTGCAAAGGCCCAGAAGAGGACTGACATGATCGCTGTCCCCCAGAGTTCTGACATGACGTAGAAGAGGGTGTAGGACCAGTTGCGGAAGAGCGAGATGAACCCTTGGAATCCTTGAGGGAGCAGCTGTTGGATGTGATCTGCCGTAGCGTGGGGATGGATCAAGTCACGCAGGGGATATAGAACCGTTGCGAAGAAGATGAAGAAGGAGAGAAAGCTCCCGATCATGATGTAAAATAGCTTCTCTTGACTATATTTGTTGAAAAGGCGGGTGAAGAGATAGGTAACCAGAAGCGCCATCGGAAGGATCGCCCAGATTTTGATGAAGGGGATGGTGGAGGCTCCCGATCCAGGAGCGGTAATGACCAGAGCATCTTTTGCAGCTTTCAGTAGAGTATAGTTGAAACAGATGAGTGCGTATAAGATTAGAAGGGGAAGGAACTTCTTTATTTCCCAGCGGTGAATGGGCCAGAAAAAAGTCCGCCAGCGACTGAATTCCGCACTATCTTGGGTGGACATGACCCCCCAAAAAATCTAATTGTGGGGGTTCGTAATGATGCGTAGAAGGGGATGAAGTGAAGAAGGACAACTTATTTCGCGTTAAGCGAATATTTGACATAGTCCTAGGGTTTCCTACGTAAAAAAAATGCTGTGAAGAATTTAACGTAAGTATAACAAAAAGATGATATTTTACAACGTCCAATTGGACAAAATTATTTATTTGTCAAAGCGTCGATTCCTGGGAGGGAGCCCTTCTCAATATATTCCAAAGAGGCGCCTCCACCCGTAGAGAGATGTGTAAAACTTTTCTCTAAATGGAGCGCATTAATTGCGGCAATGGAGTCTCCACCTCCCACGATGACGCTGGCTGAAAGGGTAGATAGTTTTTGAGCGAGGCGGTCTGTTCCATTGGAAAAGGGGGGGAGTTCAAAGACGCCGACGGGGCCATTCCAAAAAATTGTTGAGCCGTCTTCAAGAGCAGAGCCCCACTCTTCCAGGGTCTTTGGCCCAATATCCATCCCACGCCAACCTGGGGGGATCCCATCTTTTGTGTTTACCACTCGATTTTCCTGACCGTTTGTGATGGCGCTATCGCTCGGCAAGTGGACGAGAACCTCCTTCTCTTTGCACCGCTTTAGAAAGCTCTTCGCTCTACCCATCATCGCATCGTCGCAGATCGAATCGCCGATCTCGAACCCTTGCGCCTTTAAAAAGGTGAACGCCATTCCTCCTCCGATAAAGATCGCATCGATCTTCTCGACTAGAGAGTCTACCACTCCGATCTTTGAGCTGACCTTTGCTCCCCCTAAAATAGCGTAGAAGGGGCGCTCTGGTGAGCTCACCAGCTCTCTGAGATAGGAGATCTCCCTCTCCATCAAAAACCCCATGGCACTCTTCTTTGGAAAGAAGGAGGTGATCTCAGTGATCGATGCGTGGCTGCGGTGGGCAGCTCCAAACGCATCATCGACGTAGATGTCGCCAAGTTCTGCGAGGGATCGTGCGAAGGAGGGCTCCTTTTCTGGATGCTCTTCTCCTTCATGGAAGCGGAGGTTTTCCAGTAGAACTACCTCGCCCGCCTTCACCTCTTTGGCGCTCCCATAGTGGTCGATGAGTTTGACCTCTCTACCCAGCAGCTCACTTAACCGCTCTCTGCAAGGTTTCAGGGAGAGAGCGGGGACTGGTCTACCCTTGGGACGGCCGAAATGGCTCATTAAGATGAGGGCAGCGCCCTGCTCCAGGAGGTACTCTATCGAGGGGAGGGCTAACCTGATACGTGTATCGTCTCTGATGGCGCCGTTCTCTTTGAGGGGTACGTTAAAATCGACGCGCATCAATACCCTCTTCCCCCTAACCCCTAAGTCATGCAGCGTTAATTTCATAGTTCAGTGAATGGGTTGCCAGCTTGAGAGAAAAGGTTTCCCTGTTTGCGTTTTTTTATCTCACTGCGCAGTGAGAAGAGGAGATCTTGATCGAAATTTTGATGGGAGGCCCAACGCAGGTAGGCAAAGGGGATTTCGCGAAAGGGACGTCCTTTGTGCTTTCCGAGGGGCATCTGCCTCAGATTGATCGGTTTCTCGAGGCGTTTGAGCACCTCTTCCGTTGTTTTAAACTTGCGGGTCAGATGTTTGAACACTTCGATATTGACGATCACATCATTCATCGCCCGGTGCGCTCCATGCGCTACAATGTTAAAATGTTTGCGCAGGCTCTCCAAAGAGTTTGTGGGGCTCTCTCCATAGAGTCGGGCCAGTCGCAGTGTGTCTAGATAGCGCGACGAGGGGAGCTGCGTCTCGATAAGGCAGCGCTTTGCTTCGTTATCTAGGAGTCCAATGTCAAAGGGGATGGCGTGTCCGACTAAGATGTGGTTATCGATAATCTTTAGGTAGTCGCGCAGAACAGCTCGTATTTTGGGCTTTCCCGCCACCATTTCGTCGGTGATATGGTGGATTTCGATCGTATGTTCAGGGATAGATAGGCCAGGATCGATTAGATCTTCGCGTGATTCGGTGATCTCGTCGAATGTAAATTTACACACCGCGATTTCGATGATGTGGTCTTTCTGTGGATCGAGTCCCGTTGATTCACAATCGAAGCAGACAAAGGTATCTTTATGAATTAATCCCATAGAACGCTGTTTATCTTGCGGATAAGAATTTCCCTACACTTACCTTCTTTAATAGAGTACATAAAGTTGGATTTCTCGTCGCGCTCTCTTTTTGAAAGCTTATCCGCCTTCGTCAAGATAGGGATGAGAGGAATGTTTTGGACCTTTACCCACTCTAAAAACATCTCATCATCTGGAGTGAGCTTCCGTCTGGAGTCGAGGAGGAAGAGAATCAGTCTTAATGGGCGATCCCTCAAATAGCTCTCGATCCAGTGGCCCCACTCTCTCTTAAGCGCCTTTGGAGTGCGAGCATAGCCATATCCCGGAAGGTCGACTAGGTGAAAGGCTTCATCGATCAGAAAATAGTTGATGCGCTGTGTTTTTCCAGGAGTCGAGGAGACTTTAGCCACGCTTTTCGACAGGAAAAGGTGGTTGATGAGAGAGGATTTCCCCACATTGGAGCGCCCCACAAGCGCCACCTCTGGGAGGTCGCTATCGGGCCACTCTTCACGCTTGAGCGCGGAAGTCACAAACTTAACACTTTTAAACTTCATAAAAAATTTCTCTCTTCTCTTCCCCGAGATATCGAATTTTCAATAGGGCCCGTCCCTTTGGGAGAATCGCCTCGATTTTTTCCGCCCATTCAATGCAGCAGACTCCTTCGAAATACTCATCGAATCCGCGGGATAAAAAATCTTCGCTTCCAGTTAAGCGGTAGAGGTCGAAATGGTAGAGCGTTTCGCTTCCTTCGTAGATGTTGAGATAGGTGAAGGTTGGGCTATTGACTTCAAGAGGATCGATTCCTGTCAGCTCAGAGGCGAATCCTTTAATCAGTGTCGTCTTCCCCGCTCCCAACTCCCCAAAAAGGCAGAGTGGTGTTGCTTTTGGAAGCATCTTAGCGATAGACCTTCCCACTTCCAAGGTTTCATCTGCTGAAGTGGTAACCCACAGCTTACTGGTTCTCTTCAACCCAGCGGTCCACATGCTTACTGAATTCGTCATAAGCGCTCATCGCATCGACAAAACTGGAGATCTTGGAGTCGTCAAGCTGATCTTGAATAAAGGTTAGGAAGTGCTCTTCGATTTTGAAGCGGTTCTGTCCAGGGACGTCGATCAACTCCATCTCCTTTAGCTGGCTCTTTTTAAAGTCATCAATAACGGCTTTTTTGCTGTTGTAGAGTTTGCCTGTGACTCCAGAGGAGAAGACAACTTTTGAAACAGGCTCGCGCCGTTTTTGAATGTAATTTTTAATCACATCGGGATCTTCCGAAACAAAAAAACGTTTCACCTTCATCCCATCGATGCGCTCCTTATTCTCAGGGCATTTTGAGACCCAGTCGTAGATTGCATCTTGAGGATTAGGGTGAGTATTGTCTCCAAAGACCTTTCCAGTGAAGGGACAGATATAGATCCTTTTTGTTAGCTCATTGACCGCTTGTTGACCGACTTGAATTTTAATTTCAGTCTCGCGCCAGAGCTTTCCCTCTTCCTCAACTTTTTTCAGGACCGCCTCTTGACTCTGATAGATCGTTTTCTCCCGAATGAAGAGGACAGGATGGATGTTATACTTCTTCTCTAAGAAGAAAAAATAGGTCGTCAGCAAGTCCGACTTTCTATGTTTCTTCAAATATTCGGTAAGAAGCTCTTTTAAACTTTTAGTAATGACTGAGTTTGCCATTGTAATTCCCTAATTCAACACAAGTGAGCCGAGCATAGCCTAAGAATCGATTATATTCAAGCCTCCAAAAAAATAGATGACTCTCATGAATAGGAGTTATTTTGATTAAGTGGAAAAGATCCTGATATGTTAGCCTCAGCAGCAAGATGAAAGACCTATCGATACGCATTCAAGAGCAAGTCACAGCCCTTATCAGAGAGCTCTTCCCAGAAGAAGAGTGCCCAGCAGAGATTACACAGAGTACGCAGGCACAATTCGGCCACTACCAGTGCAACTCCGCCATGAAGCTCGGCAAAACTCTCGGTCAAAACCCTCGAAAAGTCGCTGAGCAGATCGTAGAGAGGTGGGAGAAGGGGGCGATGGTGGAAGAGCTCGAAGTTGCCGGGCCCGGCTTCATCAATATCACCCTGAGCGCTGAATTCCTCTCCAAAGAGCTTACTCAGATCGCTCAAGATCCCCGATTGGGCGTCTCTCCCCTTCGAAAGAGAGAGAAGGTCATCGTCGAGTTCTCCTCTCCCAATGTTGCTAAAGAGCTGCACGTAGGACATCTGCGCTCTACGATCATCGGCGAGAGCTTAGCCCGTCTCTTTGAATTTCTAGGGCACGACGTATTAAGGCTCAACCACATTGGTGATTGGGGCACCCAGTTCGGGATGCTCATTACCTACCTCAAGGAGAGAGAGCCCGCTATCCTATCTGGCACAAAAGAGACCGACCTCTCCTCACTGATGAACTGGTATCGGGAATCCAAGAAGCTCTTCGATGCCGATCCCGATTTTAAAAAGCGCTCACAGCTTCAAGTTGTCAGCCTTCAAGCGAAAGAGAGCGAGGCGATTGAAGCTTGGGAGAGAATTTGTGAGATCTCGCGCAGAGGCTTCCAAGAGATCTACACCCTTTTAGATGTCACCCTTACCGAGCGGGGAGAATCTTTTTATAATTCGATGCTCCCTGAAGTTGTCAGCGACTATGAGAAAAAGGGGATGATTGAGATCTCCGACGGTGCCAAATGTATCTTTCTTGAAGGGTTTAAGAATAAAGACAAGACCCCCCTTCCCATGATTCTGCAGAAGAGTGATGGTGGGTACAACTACGCCACGACCGATACCGCAGCACTCTTGCAGCGTGTGCGCGATGAGAGAGCCGACCGTATCATCTATGTCGTCGATGCTGGGCAGCAGCTCCACTTCCAGATGCTCTTTCGCAGCGCTGAAAAGGTGGGCTACTACGATCCTAAAAAGATCCAGATCAAGCACGTTCCCTTTGGTGTCGTTCTCGGTCCCGATGGCAAAAAATTTAAGACCCGTTCAGGGAAGACCGAGAAGCTCATCGACCTCCTCTCCGAGGCAGTGAGCCGCGCACGCATTCTTCTGAAAGAGCGTCTCCAGGACGCAACCGATAGAGAGCTCGATGAGCTTGCCCATATTCTTGGCATCGATGCCGTGAAGTATGCCGATCTATCTTGCCACCGCGCCAAAGATTACCTCTTCAGCTACGACCGCATGCTCAAATTTGAAGGGAACACCGCTGCCTACCTCCTCTACTCCTACGTGCGGATTCAAGGAATCAAGCGCAAGTGCGGCAAGGATATCGACGCCATCATGGCTACCACCCCGATCAAGCTAGAGCACCCTAGCGAAGTCGCCCTCGGCCTTCAGCTGCGCCGCTTTGGAGAGACCCTAGCGATGATGGAGCGCGACCTCCTTCCCAACCGTCTCTCCGACTACCTCTACCAGCTTGCAGAAAAGTTCCACGCCTTCTTCCGCGACTGTCGCGTAGAAGGCTCCCCAGAAGAGAGCTCCCGCCTCGCTCTCTCCGAGTTCACCGCTCGCCTCCTCAAGCAGGGTCTGCAAATCCTCGGGCTTAAGACACTAGACCGCATGTAAAATTTGATTTTTACCTAGATTTTTTCTTCTTATCTGTATATAATTTCATCAAATATTACAAAGGAGTATGCTATGGCTACAGTCGCTGATTTAAAGGGTATTATCCATGACCATACCTATAAGTTAATTGAAAAACAGTTTGGAAATGATCTCTCAGAATTACAGAATGGGGTACTATATCATGAGAGAATGGGGTACTATCTTGTTCGACTTGGAATACCTGATGAACTAGCAGGAGAGGGAAAGAGTATTACAAAGGTTTTTTTTCTGGTGTATTCGAAAAGCCAAACACGTGTTATCAAGTTCTGGAGAGAAGATGAAGAGCCTAAGGCTAACAGGACGTGGATTGGAGGAGAGAAAAGACCAATAAGCTCTCTTTATTCTATCTTGAAAAGTGACCGTTGCGGTTCAGATGTGCAAGCTCCCATACTATCATTCGATCTCGCCAGATGCATTCGAAAAAATCCTAGCTTGAAGAACATTCCCATTTCTCTACTTGGATTGTCAGCTGAGGAGAGTTCTCGTTTGACACTTAACGATGAGGAGCATTCTCCGTTTATCATGGCTGAATACGACAGTCCGCCTCAAGGGATCGAAGAGTTGAAGATCGATTCCGACACTCTACTTAGTGGAACCGAAAGGGCGGTTCCCACCTCTATTAAGATAGTGGGATTTTTCCTAGGACTAGCTCTTGCTGGGGGTCTGTTTGGAATGTATAAGACTGTTCAATATTTCCGCGCGCCGCGTAAGATAGGAGTATAATATGGTACCCCTCGCAAAATTAGAGAATATTCTCCCCGCTCAGCTCAAAGATGCACTTAAAACTCACTATGAGCACGATCTCCAACCCTTAGTGGTGGGGAGACTACATACTCTTGATGGCAAAGAGTGGCTTGTTCGAATGGGAATACCCGGTGACCCAGCTGATCTAGACTCTATTACAGAGCTCTTCTTTTTGCTGCACTCGGGCGATCAAACCTTTATTTATAAAGCTTGGGGAGGCAATGGAAGCCCCAGTTTTGGATCGGGGTCTTTTGGTAGTGATAGATCACTAACTGGAGATAAGAGAATTAGACTTTTATTCGCCGTCTTGCGGAGTGAAGAAGTCAATGATTTAGAAGGCTACGTTCCCAAGTTCCCATCCGACTTCTCAAGTCGGGTTCGAGATAATTCCAAGCTGAAGAACGTTCCCGACACTCTACTTAATAGAACCGAAAGGGGAGTTCACATCTCTACTAAGGTAGCGGCACTTTTAATAGTTCTAGCTCTTGCTGGTGGGGGTCTGTTTGCAACGTACAAGACCGTTCGATATTTCCGCGCATCGCGTAAGATCGGTGGTTAAGCAGAGAGCGGAGTGATGGGGCTCTTTGCGGCTTTGAAGGGGAGCTCTTGCACATAGGTTGGTACGGCGTAGCCGGGCAGTCTCTCTCTTAGCTCTTGAATGAGCTCTCTCCCTTTTTGAATCGATACCTCAAAGTGGCTCGCTTGCTTGACGCGATCGAGCTGATGGAGATAGTAGGGGATGACTCCATG
>JAAKFF010000021.1 GCA_011065165.1 Chlamydiota bacterium | reverse complement strand
TTAAACTAATTAGTTACTATTCACTTAAATTTTTAATAATATACCGAACTCGGGTAAGAAGAAATTTCTCAGAGTTTTTTTTCCTAATCGTGTTATATTTTTTTCCATGCTGAAACGTCTGCGAAAATGTCATTCGATTCAATCGATAGAAGATGCGATTAAAGAGGAGCCCTCCCTTCTCTTTGAGAAGCTATGGGATGGCCCTAAAGCGATTTTGGCACTCATCGCAGCCACGCTAACCAAAAAAAATATCTTGATCATCAGTGGCGGAGAGAGAGAGACGCGCCTTCTTGACGACTTGCGTTTTTTTTCTGAGAGAGAGATTTTTTCTTTCCCCGCTTGGGAGACCCTTCCTGGTGATGAGATTCTCCCTAGCCCTGATATCATTGGAAGACGGTTTGAAGTTTTAGGGCAGCTACTCCGAGGAGAGGGCTCAACTATCCTTATCACCTCTCTTCAAGGCGTCTTGCAGAGAGTCTGCACTCCAGATTCGCTGAAAGAGAAGATCCTTCATATCAAGGAGGGCGATCATATCGACTTCGACTCCCTTCCGTCGCGGCTCACTTCACTTGGCTATCGCCGAGAGAGCGTGGCGGCTGATAAGGGAGAGTTTGCCCTCCGCGGGGGGATCCTCGATATCTTTCCCGTGGCGAGCTTCGACCCCTACCGCCTCGACTTTTTTGGAGATGAGGTCGAGGAGATCCGCAGCTACGATCCTATCAGCCAAAAATCTATCTCAAAAGAGAAGACGATCACCATCCATCCAGCGCAAGAGCTCGCCCTCCTTCAGGGAGAGGAGAAGCTCGCCACCCTCCTCGATTTTCTTGGAGAGGAGACGATCGTCTTCTTTGATGATCTGCTTGCAATCGAAGATCGCTATGTCTCGCTCAAAGATCTGCCGGGAGCAAGGCCCCCTCTCTTTCTCTCTCTCTCCGACCTCTTTAAAGAGATCGCTACTTTGCAGACGATCTACTGCACAGAGAACTCCTTAGAAGAGCTCTATAGCGGAAGAGATCTCAGCCACCCACTCTCTATTGAGATCTTCGACCAGCAGATCAAAACTAAACGGATTGACCATCCATTCATCCCGATCTCCTCCTACTTTTGGGAGGGTGTGAGCGATGAAAACCGGCTGAATGCTCTGCTAAAAAAGGGGGCAGAGATGGCGATTACCTTTGTTGTAGCCTCCGATGCGGAGGAGAGAGCGCTTAAGGAGAAGATCGAACAGACGCTCCTCCCCTTCCCTAAAGAGGGAAGCTTTGAAAGGGGCTACCTCTCTAGTGGTTTTATCCTTGCAGATCATTCGATCGTCCTCCTCCCCTACCCGGAGCTTACCAAGCGCTATAAGGTCTCCCGTCAAAAGTGGCGCAATACCTACCATACGCCCGCAGCGGAGTTCCACAAGCTAGAGAAGGGAGATATGGTGGTACACTTCCACAACGGCATAGGAAAATATTGCGGCATCGAGAAGCAGAAAAACCACTTAGGAAAGATCGAGGAGTTCCTCATCCTTGAATATGCCAACTCAAGCCGCCTCTATGTTCCCCTCTCTCAATCTCACCTCATCAGCCGCTATATCGGCAGCAGGGATGAGAGACCAACGCTCCACACACTCGGTACCAAGAGGTGGCAGCAGGCTAAAGCCCACGCTCAAAAAGCGATTATGGGATACGCCCGCGACCTTCTCCAACTGCAAGCGCAGAGAGAGGCGAAGGGGGGGCACAGCTTTCCGAAAGATTCCGATGAGATGTTCCTCTTCGAGGAGGAGTTCCCCTTTGTAGAGACCGATGATCAGCTCGAAGCCATTCGAGCGGTGAAGGAGGATATGGAGTCGTCAAAGGCGATGGACCGTCTGATCTGCGGAGATGTGGGCTATGGCAAGACGGAGGTGGCGATGCGCGCCGCCTTCAAAGCGGTGATGGATGGGGGCAAGCAGGTGGCAGTGCTCGTTCCAACGACGGTCCTTGCGATGCAGCACTATGAGACTTTTAAGGAGAGGATGGCAGATTTTCCCATCACAGTCGCTGTCGCCTCACGCTTTATAAAGCCTAAAGAGGTGAAAAAGACTTTGGAAGAGGTCGCAAGAGGGAAGATCGATATCCTCATCGGAACGCATAGGATTATCAGTAAAGATGTGCAGTTTAAAGATATCGGATTGATCATCATCGATGAGGAGCAGCGTTTTGGCGTCCGCGCTAAGGAGTATTTAAAGAGAGCAAAGATCGGCGTCGACTGCCTCACTCTCTCCGCCACTCCCATCCCGCGTACCCTCTACTTCTCCTTGATTGGAGCGCGCGACATGTCGACGATCAGCACGCCGCCCCAAGATCGCCTGCCGATTAAAACCATCTTGGCAGAGCGCGAACCAGAGCTGATGAAAAATGCTCTCTTAAGGGAGCTCGCCCGGGATGGACAGTCCTATATCATTCACAATCGCGTCGAAACAATCCATGGGATTGCAGAAGAGATCCGCACCCTCCTCCCAAACGCTCGTGTCGCTGTGGGCCATGGGCAGATGGCTCCCGATGAGATCGATGCCGTCTTTCACAAGTTTAAACATGGCGAGATAGATATCTTGATAGCCACAACTATCGTGGAGAATGGCCTAGATATCCCCAACGCCAACACGATCTTAATCGATCGCGCCGACACCTTTGGCATGGCCGATCTCTATCAGCTTAGGGGACGCGTCGGACGATGGAACCGCCCAGCCTACGCCTACTTTCTCGTTCCGAAAAATCGTGAACTCTTAGAGATCTCCCGTAAGCGGCTACAAGCCCTTATCGACACATCGGGATTTGGTGGGGGCATGAAGCTCGCCACGCGCGATCTTGAAATCCGCGGCGCCGGTGATATTTTGGGAGTGCAGCAGTCAGGAAATGTCTCCGCTATCGGCTTCCATCTCTACTGCAAATTACTCAATCGCACGATCGACACGCTGAAAAAAGAGGTCGCAATCACCTTCTTCGAAACGCGGATGGACTACTCCTACGACGCCAACTTGCCCCCATCCTATATCTCAGAGACTAGCTTGCGCATTGAGATCCATCACCGCCTTGGCGAGACCCGATCGAACAGCGAGATCGAAGAGCTAAGGGAGGAGTTGATCGACCGCTTTGGCCCCCTCCCCACCCAGGCAGTCTGGCTCATCGCACTCTCCCGTATCCGCGTCTTCGCCTCGATCCATCAATTCACCCAGCTCAAATTTGACAAACTCATCCTCCATTCCAAACGGCAGCTAGGAAAGAGAGAGATCGAGAAGAAGATCTTTCTTCCAACCATTAAAGATCCTGAGGAGTTCGAACACCTCGTACTCAGCTTCTTAAAGCGAGATTTTCAGCTAACCGCCTCAGTGTGAACCCCACATCCAGATAGTATTAGCGAAATTACCTTCAATGCTTGACAGAAATGCTGCGTAATATTATTATTCAAGTGAAGTAAATACAACGTAAAAGTATCGAAATGAAGAAAAAAATACAAAAAAGGGTGAATGAACCACTCATTCAAGCCTCATTTGAACGCCCTAGAGTGACAGCTCTTTTAGGGGCGCGGCGCGTGGGCAAAACGACACTTCTTAGATCTTATATGTCTCAACATCCTAATAGAAAATGGGTGTTTTTCAACATGGATAAACGAGATCAACGCCTTCGTGTCGAAAATGAAGAACTAGAGCAGATGATTGAAGAAGGTGCATTGCAACGGATCGGTAAGGGAGAGAAGATCTGGGTTGCAATCGATGAAGCACAAAAATGCCCTGCATTGTTCGATCAGGTTAAAGCTATCTATGATGAGAACAAAGACCAAG
This sequence comes from Chlamydiota bacterium, assembly GCA_011065165.1. GTDB lineage: Bacteria > Chlamydiota > Chlamydiia > Chlamydiales > Simkaniaceae > JAAKFF01. Next base: position 17,037 of record JAAKFF010000021.1, on the reverse strand, counting down.
GTACTATCAAGTTTATTCTAACTGGCTCAGGCCATTTGAATTTGCATCAGCTTGCAGCAGAGTCTCTAGCAGGACGGGTAGAGCTGATGAATCTTCGCGAATTCAATCTCATAGAGATGACAGAATTACTCTATTCTGAAGTTACAATTCCCACAGATTCAGTTTTTGACATGCTTGTAAAACCCTTCGACGAAACAGAGTTAAAAAGAATTTACGAAAATCGCAGACCTTTTCAGAAGATTTTAAATGAGACCTTGTCCACTCATCTAATCTGGGGTGGTCTCCCTGAAGTCCTTGAAGAACAAAACCCACACGAAAGGCAAAGATACTTAGCAAACTATTTGCAAACATATCTAGAAAATGACGTCAGAGCTATTGAGTCTATTAGCGATCTGGATCTATACCAGCATTTAATGAAAGCTTGTGCTGAACAGACTGGCTCGTTACGGGATGATCAAAGACTACTGAATGCTTTGCATTGCTCACGAAACACACTGATTAAGTACCGTGGATACTTAGTGGCAACAATGCAATATAAAGAAGTATTTCCCTATATCAATAGCACAGTCAAAAGGCTTGTGAAGTCTCCTAAGGGCTACCTGATAAACAACGGACTGGTGAGTTATCTGACAGGTATCCAAGACTATGCACTACTTAATACCACAGGGTTGCTAGGGCATCGATTCGAAAACTGGCTGCTCAACGAATTGCTGACTTGGACTGACTCTATCGTAGAGAATCATGCAATTTACTTTTGGCGTACTTCTGGAGGCACTGAAGTGGATTTTATTGTCACAATCGGAGCTCAAATCTTACCTATTGAGGTGACTTTTTCTCAACAAATACTGCCAAAAAAAATCCGTCATTTGAGAGAATTTATGGAGCGAGAACCCAAATCAAAATGGGGAATCTATCTCTATAATGGCCCTCTTAAGATCGAGTACAACCAGCAAATTATCTGTCTGCCAACATGGATGATTTAAATATCATGGTTTCTTAAGTCTTTGATTGCAATTAAGATAAGACAATTAGGCATCGCTAGATCGAGAGATACGGATTTAATGATGCAGATTAGTGGATGTAAGAGTCGAAATCGATGAGGCCACTTTTTTGTAATATGATTAGAAAGATGGTTAGGGGGATGAACCACTTCATAAAAAAGTGCCAGCCTAGATAGACGCGATACCAACCTCGTCCTTCGGGAAAGCCTTCTAGTGCCAGCTCGCGTCTGAGCGACCATCCGATGAAGAGTGAGGTCAAGAGTCCGCCAACGGGGATGAGCCATGTTGAGACGAGACTATCGATGGTAGCAAGGAAGTTGCGGCCGTAGATATTTTGCCAGCTTGGAAAAAATTCATGAGAGAAGGCGAGTGCACTGGGCACACCAAAGAGAAACGTTCCAGCGGCCACCATGATCACGGCGCGCCTGCGGGGCCAGTTGGCAAGCTCCATAATATTTGTCGCCACCACTTCGATAAATGGAATGGAGGAGGTCAGCGCAGTGAAGACGAAGAGGGTGAAGAAGATGGTTGAGATCACTAGCGCTCCGGGAAGCTGCGCAAAGAGATAGGGCAATGTTTTAAAGATCAATCCCGGCCCTTGCTGCGGCTCGAAACCGAAGGTAAAGACAACGGGGAAGATCGTCATCGCTGCCAAGATGGCAACTAGAATCACAGAGAATGCGACGATGCACGCCATCTGAGGAATATTCTCCTTCTTTCTGATGTAGCTTCCATAGCTGATCATTATCCCCTGGCCTAGGCTGAGGGTAAAGAATGCCAGACCGAGCGCTTCTAGAGCGCTTGAGAATTTAAACTCAGCAAGATCGGGATAGAAGATAAAGTGGGCCGCTTTCCCAAACCCTTCGAGAGTGATGCTATAGAGGAAGAGTGCAAAGAGGATGATGAAGAGGGCGCGCGTCATGATCTTAGACCAGAATTCGATCCCTTTTCGCACTCCTGTTAGGACGATTCCCATCGTGATCGTCGTAAAGAGAAAGTGCCAGAAGATCGTGATGCTTCCCGCCTGGGAGAGAGAGTCGAAGACGTCGGAGATTTCTCTTGATGAGAGATTCTGGTAGAAGCCGCTGAGGGACATCAAAATATAGCTCATTCCCCACCCTGCGATCACGCTATAAAACGACATGATCAAGAATGAAGAGAAGACGCCAAACCAGCCTGCAACTTTCCAGTGGGATCTCCCCTCGCCAAGAACTTCAAACGCCCCTACCGCTGCACGCTGAGAGACCCTTCCTATGATCAGCTCTCCTATCAGAACAGGAATTCCAATCACTATCACGCAGAGGAAGTAGGTGAGGAGGAAGAGTCCCCCACCATTTTGCCCCACAGTGGTGGGGAATTTCCAGAGGACACCTAAGCCGACGGCAGAGCCGACTGCAGCGAGGATGAAGCCGAGTCTAGACCCCCAATGTTCGCGGACTTGTGTCACTCTCATCTCCCCAGTAGCTTATCGAAGTTATAGAGTCCGCTCTTCTGTATGATAATAATGAGGATCATGAGCGGTACAACCCAGCGGATGAAGAAGCGCCAGGGGTGGTAGAGAAACTTCAAGGTCGCTCCGAAGACAAACTCTTCACGGGCCACCTCTTTATCCATCACCCACCCCACAAAGAGGGCGCTTAAAAGCACCCCTATCGGAATCACCCAGATGGAGACCAAGCTATTGATCGTTGCTAAGAAGTCCAGACCGTAGATCTTCTTCCACCCGGGGAAGATCGTATCGGTTCTTGCAAAAGCGCTCGGGATGCCGAATAGAAAGGTTCCCGTCCCAACGAGGATAGCTGCTCTAGTTCGGCGCAAGTTAAACATTTCCATCAGGTTAGTCGCCACCACTTCAACGAGCGGAATCGCAGAGGTGATCGCCGTAAAGACGAAGAGAGTGAAAAACATCGTCGAGAGGACGAGAGATCCGGGTAGCTGGGCAAAGAGATAGGGCAACGTCTGGAAGATCAGCCCCGGTCCCGCCTGGGGAGCTAAGTCAAAGGTGAAGACAACTGGAAAGATGGTGAGCGCGGCTAAGATCGCCACTACGATCACGGAGAATGCCACGATTGTAGACATCTGCAATATGCTATCCGTGCGTTTCATGTAGCTTCCGTAACTAATCATAATACCTTGACCGATGCTGAGCGTCCAAAAGGCGAGTCCGAGTGCTTCGATCAAGCTTGAGAGTTTAAATTCTGAAGGATTGGGGTGAAAGATGAACTCTACCGCTCTTCCAAATCCATCAAGCGTGAGGGTGTAGAGGAAGAGAAGGACGAGTAAGACGAGCAGAATTTTGGTCATGATCTTCGCCCACTTTTCAATCCCTTTGCGGACTCCAGAGATCACAATCGCAGTGATTATCACTGTAAAGAGCAGGTGCCAGAGAACGCAGATATCCCCCGAAGTGCTAAGAACTTGAAAGGCCCGTTGAACTTCTGCCCCTGATAGATTTTGATAAAATCCATTCAGCGACATCAAGATGTAGCTCATTCCCCATCCTGCAATCACGCTATAAAACGACATGATCAGAAAGGAGGCCATCACACCAAACCAGCCGGTCACCTTCCACCCTGCATGCTTTCTATCGTGGTGCTGATAGGCTCCGACTGCTGCCCGCTGCGAGCTGCGCCCCAAGATAATCTCCGCAATGAAGATAGGTATCCCGACAACGATCACACAGACCAGATAGGAGAGGATGAATAGCCCACCCCCATTTTCCCCCACGGTATAGGGAAATTTCCAGAGAAGACCGAGCCCGATCGCTGAGCCGATCGCCGCCATCAGAAAGCCGATTCGACCTGACCAGTGTTCCCGTATTTGATTCATTGGTTTATCCTAGAGATTTCCAAAAAAAATACTCTATTCAAGAGAAAGAAGTCAAGCGATAGTTGGAAGGCTCTACATGCCGATATTGCGGTGGTAAGCCCCTTTAATCTTCTTGGCCTGCATAGTGCGTGCGACTTTGATGATCTCAATGCCTCTATCGATATGGTCGGGCATATAGTTGCGAAAAATTTCTTCTGAGCTCCTCTTTGTCTTCACTTGATCTCGATAGAGCGGAAGATCGGAGATGAGCAATAGCGATCCCAGTGTGAATTTCCGCTTATAACTGGCAGTGAAGAGCGTGGCACACTCCAGCTCGATCGCTTGAGCACGTGTTGCTTTTAGATGGACGATAAAATCGTCATTATACTCCCAAAAGCGGAGATTTGTCGTATAGGTGATCCCAATGTGATAGAGGGCTTTTTTCTCCTCCAGAACCTGGGTTACTGCTTTCTGCATTAAGAAGTTTGCAAGAGCGGGAACTTCTGCTGGAAAGTAGAAGTCCGAGGTCCCCTCTGCTCTCATGCTTGCGATGGGGACGAGATAGTCACCCAGCTTATAGCGCCTTCTAAGCCCTCCACACATTCCTAGGAGGAGGGCCGCTTTGATATCGAGAAAGGAGCATAGGTCTATCACTAAGGCCGCTGCGGGAGAGCCGATTTTAAAGTCGAGAATGGAGATATCCTCTCTCTGAGAGTGGGCCACCTTGAACATCGAGCCCTCTTTAACTTCAACGCCTAGCTTCTCAGCAAAGTGTTCAACATAGCGGGGGAAATTTGTCAGCAATAGGTTGGACTGAAATGCTTCAGCTCGAGATCCAGAGTAACGTTCCAGCGTCTCTCTTGCAAATTGTTCCTCCTCTATCTCTTCACGTGCCATGAACGATCCATCGTTAATTTTTTTACCCTAACCTGTAATTCTCACAAGCTCCAGAAAAATCTTTCACAAGGCGAAAAAAAGAGAAATAGAGTGTTAAGTTCAATTTTTCTTTACAAATTATTCAAGATTTCACTAAGCTCTCAGAAAAAACTTTACAGGGAGATCAGAAATGCAAATAACGGATGTTGTTAGGGATGTATTTAGAGTTGTAGGTGGGGCAATCACTTACCAGCTAACGGGCATGGGGGATGAAAAAAACGTCACCAAGACTCAATCGTATTTACTTTTGGGTGCAATAGTCCCTCTTATCCTGAATCTTTCTCACAATTTTTGGAATAAACGTTACCTCTTTGCTCTCGGTAATACTTACGGCATAGGTACATGTTTGTGGCTCCGCGACTGCGTCTTTGCAAAGAAGATGGATGAGAAGGTCGATCAATTGACCCTTCTAGCTGGACGTTATAAGAAGGTCATTGTCCAATTAGAGGCTTCAAATAAGATACATAAAGAGAACAATGATACTGCCGCTGGTAATAACAAAACCCATAGTGAAATAAACAGCGTTCAACGTAGAGCAGTAGATCTACTCCACAGGACGGCTAGTGATATTAAAATGACGGTAGACGTCGTTCATGAGGAAGTTGAATTGTACCTTTCAAAAAACATCGCTGGAAAGACGAATGATTTGAGAGATAGGCTCCTGCTCAAGTACGCGAATCATATGGAGATAAAAACCGTTGCAGATCGACTCGTGACGCTAGTTGAAGAAAACCCATGTTAAGGATGCTTTTATGACAGCTACACTACTTTCTAAAGCTTTTGCTGCAGACTATTATATCCCAGCCGTGCTCAAAACTTCCTTTCAGGATCTTCTTAGGGCTGCATCTTACGATAAAGCTAAGCCAGATGAGTTTCATCCTTATGGAGCGATGGTCATTACAACACTCTTTTCTGTTGTGGTCTTAGGAGGGATAAAGTTAATCTGTAAGCTCCCTTTTATCTACTCTGTGAGAAGCCATGTGATTCTTACTACCAGATTTACTGTTGGATCTTTCCTCTTTGTCGTCATTAGAACAGCACTAGATTCGATTAATAAGCAGAGAAAGTCTACCACCTCTGTCTAACTCACTCTGCGTTCCATTGACATTTAAGGGGCGTATCGCGAGAATTCAACCATCTCTCTCAATAGAACATGGATAATCTATGCCTCAAGTCGGAACAAACGAATTTAAAACGGGAATGAAGATTGAACTCGATCGCGATCCCTATACAATTGTAGGCGTCGAGTTTGTCAAACCGGGAAAGGGACAAGCTTTTACCCGCACTAAGCTTAAAAATCTTCTATCGGGACGTGTGATTGAGAAGACTTTTAAGTCGGGAGAGAAACTTGAGCTTGCAGACGTTGAAGAGATGCAGATGAGGATGCTCTATAAGGAGGGAGATAGCGCAACCTTCATGCACGATCAAACCTACGAACAGCTGACAGTCCCACTGACCGTCGTTGGGAACAAAGAGCCCTATCTTGTGGAGGACACTTTATATGAGCTGGTCTTATATAAGGGAGATGTTGTCGATGTAATCCCGCCTATCTTTCTCAATATGACGATTACCGAAACGGCGCCAGGATTACGTGGGGATACCGCCTCCGGGCGAGTCCTTAAGCCTGCGAAGACAGATAGTGGCGCCTCCATCCAGATCCCGATCTTCATTGATGAGGGAGAGCTAGTTAAGGTGGATACACGAACCGGCGAATATGTCTCTCGCGTTAAAGAGTAACCTGTTGAGCCACATTCAACACTCCCGATGGTTGCTTTTTGGGATCTTTCACCAATTTGGCTCTTTGACACAAACACCCTACCCTGAAGAGTATGTGAATTTATGTCAAAGAGCCAAATTGTCAAAACCTCCTAAAAAATCAACTGATCGGGAGTGTTGCAAGTGACTCTCTTAAAGAGCCGCGCTTCTCTCCTTAAACAGGTGCGCACCTTCTTTGATGACCGTGGATTTCTCGAGGTAGACACTCCCCTTCTCTCTCCCTACCCTCCGATCGATACCCATATTGAGATCTTTGAAGTTGAAGAGAAGCTCTATCTGCACTCCTCGCCTGAATATGGAATGAAGTGCCTCCTCGCTAGAGGATCGGGCAATATCTATCAACTTGGACATGTCTATCGCAAGGATGAGAGAGGCCGCCTCCATAGTCCGGAGTTTACCATGATCGAGTGGTATCGTATCGAGACAAATTTTCATGAGTTTCTCCATGAGACCCTTGAGCTCTGCACCCTCTTTGTGGGAGGTAAGCCCCATGAAACCATCACCTATAGCGAAGCTTTTGAGAGGCACCTTGCACTCGATCCAAGCGCTCCGTTAACAGCTCTATCCGCCCTCGCAGGGAGGGAGGGCACGCGAGAAGAGCTTCTAAATTTTCTCTGGGGCGCTTCTATTGAGCCCCACCTAGGTAGAGAGGGATGGACCGTTGTCACAGCCTATCCCAAAGAGCAAGCTGCCCTCGCTCAAATTAAAAATGGCTATGCAGAGCGTTTTGAAATTTATCTTAATGGGGTTGAGCTGGGCAATGGCTATCATGAGCTCACCGATCCGATCGAGCAGAGGGAGCGGCTCGAGAGAGCAAATAGAGAGCGAAGTACCCTTGGCAAAAAGCCCCTTCCAATAGACCCTAACTTACTAAGGGCGTTAGAGAAAGGTCTTCCAGACTGCTACGGCATCGCCATGGGGTTTGACCGCCTACTTATGCTCCATCTAGGAGCCTCATCTTTGAGCGAAATTATTCCTTTATAATCCGTTTGTCATGGGGAAAATTTTTCGTAGCTCTTTAATAATTATTTGTGTTACCATTTTTTCATCTTATAACAAAAATTTAAACGGAGGTATATAGGGATGAGTATAGCCGGAAACTTCTCATGTGAAGTTATCAATAGATGTGCTGACACATACACCTACTGTGAAACTTACATAGTAGACACTGCAAAAACACAGATCAACACTATCAAAAATGGTGAGGATGGTCCCCTAAAGACCACTCTAAACATCTTATCAGAGGATAAAAGAAACTATATTGGAGCGGTCATTTTTTCACTGGGTATGGCCTATCACTTTTATGGTAATAAGGCCTGGTTCACATCGGGTGCCGTCCTCGGATTTTTCGCTTCCAGAGGAAATCTTCCCAAGCCATTGAGAATTGAATCTATTGAAGTCAATCAAGTACAGGAGCAAATTGGTAAAATTGGTCATATAAGCGGAGCGGATGAGAAAAGATACCTGGCCCAAAAACTGATGCTGCTCTTTGCAGTCGCCCACTGGTATATTGGAAAATCTCGGTCTACTAATGCCATCTTCGGCTTGATCACTGGCGGCCTCTCAACAAACTGCATCTACGGTCAGTTTCAAGGTGGAATCGAGAAGAAAATAAAGAGTGCCCAAGATTGGGACAACTCTAAGTGGGGCATCTCTACAAAAGTGCATGGGTATTATAATGATGCAGCAACGAAGGTTCATACCTTCTTCCATGGTGGTGGGCACACTGTTGGTAGTGTGCAGTGCTAAAACCACTTCTGGACGATCGGATAGCGTCGTCCCACGCCGAATGACTTCTTAGAGACGCGCAGGATCGGTGGACCCTGCCGTCTCTTATACTCTGCCGCATGGATCCGTTGAATCAGTTCTAACACTTGCTTAAGTGGGATCTTATACTTCTCTGCAATCTCATCAATCGATAGATAGTTCTCTACATACCCTTCCAGGACGTTGTCGACAACGCCATATTCGGGAAGTGAATCTAGATCGATCTGGTCGGGCCGCAGTTCCGCTGAGGGTGGCTTTTCGATAATAGAGTTCAGAATCACCTCTTTTTTTTCGATCTGATTGATGTGGCGGCAGAGGTCATAGACTCTGGTCTTTGTCACATCACCAATCACGCCGAGTCCCCCGCACATATCGCCATAGAGCGTGGAGAAACCTAGCGCCACCTCACTCTTATTTCCTGTACTCAGGACGATATAACCGTGCTTATTGGATAGAGCCATCAAGATGACGCCTCGAATACGCGCTTGCAAGTTCTCTTCGGTAACATCGCTCTCCTTCCCTTCAAATTGTGGCTCAAGAAGATTGAGGAAGGTGTCGAAAGGCTCTTTAATCGGGATCTCCAAGTAGTGGATCCCTAAAGTTTCAGCAAACACCTTCGCGTCACTCTTACTTTGATCGGTGGTATACCTAGAAGGCATACTGACTCCGGTCACTCTCTCAGGAGTGAGGGCCTTTGCTGCAATATAGGCGACAAGAGCAGAGTCGATCCCTCCGGAGAGTCCCAAAAGTGCTCTCTCAAAGCCATGCTTTGCAAAGTAATCTTTCACTCCGAGTATGAGTGCGTCCAACAGATTTGAGTGAGCTTCATAGGGAAAGGGAATGGGCGCAATCTCTGCATCCAAATCTACTAATATCTCATCTTCCATAAAGCCCTTGCCTAGTTGGCAGAGCTCGCCCTTCTTATTGACGTAGACGCTATAGCCGTCAAAGACAATCTGTCCATTGGCACCCACCTGGCAGCACATCAGGGTTGGACACTTCAGAGTCCTGGAAGCTTTGGCGCAGACGTCAACCCGTAGATCGGGCTTTTGAAGTTGATAGGGCGAGGCCGAAATATTGAGAAGGAGATCGGGTCTCTCTTCAACCAGTGCTAAGACAGGGTCGCGAGTATAGCGGGTGTAATCGCTATAGCCTGCATGCTGCCAGATATCTTCGCAGATGATCAGCCCCACTTTTTTCCCATTGAGCTTCCAGATCTTGCTCTCTTTCCCAGGTTCAAAATAGCGACGTTCATCAAAGACGTCATAGGTTGGAAGGAGCTGCTTATCTTGAAAGCCTAGGAGGTGTCTGTCGTGGATGACCGCTGCACTATTGAAGAGTGGTTTTTCTCCCTCTTCAAAGTTGCGCCTAACGAGCCCCACAACCACACTCATCCCTTTGGAGCCATTGATGATGCGCTCTAAATGGAGCTCCATCGATTCGATAAATGAACGGTGGAAGACAAGATCTTCAGGGGGATAGCCGCAGAGGGAGAGCTCTGGAAAGATGACCAGATCGGCCCCTTTTTCTCTTGCATGGTCGATGCCCTCAAGGATTTTTGCCGTATTCCCATCTATATCCCCAACGATGGGGTTGAGCTGTGCAATGAGTATCTTCATGAGCCAAAATCATCCAATATTATGTTCTCCTTCAATACTCCATACTCATCGAGCATCTTCATCACGCTCTGATTATGCAGAGGCGGCCCGCAGACGTAGTAGAGAGCGTTTTCAGGTTCCTCCATCTGCCTTAACTGCCCCTCCTCAAACGCCTTAAAGAGAAAGTTCGTCTTTGTAGGGTCATCCTTCGGCCACCCTCCAGATAGATCCTCTTCTGTAGGCTCCGATAGGACAAGTTTATAATAGAAGTTTTTGAATTCCTCTGCAAGCTCCTCATATTCGCTCTGATAGATGTTCTCTTTAAGGGAACGAGCGCCATACCAGAGTGTGACAGTGCGCTCCGAATGTTTCGTCTTAAAGAGATCTAAAATATGGCTGCGTCCAAAAGATGAGCCTGCCCCACCGATTAAGAAGACCAGCTCTCTCTCGTCGTCGATCATATGGGACTCCCCATAGGGACCAGAGAGCTTAATCTGATCTCCCTCTTTTAAGCCAAATGTATAGGCAGAGCAGAGGCCCCAAGGGATCTCTTTGGAGATCTCCCCTTTGATAAAGGGGGGGGTGGCGATCCTTATATTGAACTTCACCAGATTCCCCTCTGCAGGATAGGAGGCCATCGAATAGGCGCGGATCACCTCTTCGCTCCCCTCTTTAAACTCTATCTGATTGCCAAAGAGCTGGAACTTCTCCCAATCTTTCTGATACTCCTCCTCCATCGTCCCCTTCCACTCATCGCTATTCATCTGATAACTCGGTACATGAAATTGGAGGTAGTCTCCCGGAATATATTTGAGCTGCTCACTCTCTGGGACTTGCACCACCAGCTCTTTGATGAATGTCGCCACATTCTCATTCGAAACGACCGTTCCCACAAAATCACGCAGAGTGAGAACGCTCTCCGGCAGCTTGAGCTTCAGATCATTTCTCACCTTGCACTGGCAGGAGAGGCGCCACCCCTCATCAAGCTGGCGCGGTGAGAAGGTCGCCTTATCGGTCTCTAAGATATCGCCGCCGCCCTGGACAACGCGCACCTTGCACTGCTTACAGGTCGCCTTTCCCCCACATGGCGAGGGAATCGCTATCCCCTGCTCCATCAGTGCGTTGAGTAGCGTCTTCCCCCCTTCTACTGACTTGGTGAGCTTTGGATCGTCATTGATCTCGATCTTGCATGGAGCCGTGCTCACTAGCCGCTTTTTCATATAGAGGATCATCCCCGATAGAAGAAGCCCTACAGAGCAGAAAGCGAGGACTGCGATAATTGTCAGTTCAATATTCATAGATGGATCCTACCGTCTCCGATGAGTATACCTTCGGTGTATCAAAATACCAATAGTTGCTGCAAATAAAAAAAAAGAATAGAATCACTCCCGACTTAGAGAGCCAACTGCAATAGATGAATAGACAACGCGAACACTGGGCATCAAAACTCGGCTTTATCATGGCCGCCGCCGGATCGGCAATCGGTCTTGGAAGCCTCTGGCGCTTCCCCTATATGGCTGGGGAGAATGGCGGAGGAGCTTTCGTCCTCCTATATATCCTCTTCACACTTCTTATCGGCGTTCCCATCTTCATTGCAGAGCTGATCCTCGGGCGCAATAGTCAGCGCAGCTCGATCTTCGCCTTCCAGGTGCTCTCAAAAGAGTCGAGCAATTGGAAAATGGTAGGATGGATCACACTCCTTACAAGTTTCATCATCCTCTCGTTCTATTGCGTAGTCTCCGGATGGTGCCTCAACTATGCACTCATGTCGCTCAACCAGTTTTACTTAGGAAAGAGCCCCGACCAGATCCGCCAAGTTTTTGACACCGTCTACGCCTCTCCCAACTTAAATATCTTCTGGCTCTTCATCTTCATCCTGCTCAACGTAGGAGTCGTCTATGGAGGCATTCGAAAGGGAATCGAGCGGTGGAGTCGGATTCTCACTCCTATCCTTCTACTGATCCTCATCGCGATGTTTCTCTATGCTGCAACTTTCAGTGGGTTTCCCAAGGCTGTGAAGTTTATCTTCTACCCCGACTGGGCGAAGCTCACAACTACCGCCGTTCTGAGCGCCCTAGGCATGGCTTTCTACACGATGAGCATCAGTCTCGGAATCATTATCACCTACGGGAGCTATCTCAAATCCGATGTGAACCTGCCCAAGACAAGCTTTATCATAGCGATGATGACCATGATGGTCTCGCTGATGGCAGCGATGATGATCTTCCCCATCGTCTTCACCTTCAACTTCCCGGCAGAAGGGGGGCCAGGCCTTGTCTTTAAAACGATGCCGATACTCTTTGCAAAACTCCCCGGAAGCCTCATTATCTCAACCCTCTTCTTCACCCTCTTTGTCTTCACCTCACTCACCTCCTCCATCTCCATGGTCGAAGTGCTGGTTGCAAACATGATGGAGCTCTTTAACTGGCGTCGAGTCAGAGCTGTCGCGACTGCTGCACTGGGAATCTTTATACTTGGAATCCCCTCCGCACTCGCCGGATCAGAGACCCTCTTTCCCACTTGGAAGGCAATCTATGGAAGAGACTTTTTCGATACGATGAACTTCATCACCGCCAGTTGGATGATGCCCATCTCCGGGCTCCTCACAACTATTTTTGTTGGCTATGTCGTAAAAAAAGAGCTCATCAAAGAGGAGTTTTCAAGTGGTACAGCCATGACCTACCTCTTCCGCCCCTGGTTTTTCACCATGCGCTACCTCGCGCCCATTGCGATCACCCTCATCATCCTTGAAGAGGCTGGCGTCATAGACATCCCAGCTATTATAGCCTCTCTCCGCCCCTCTTGAACACCCTCGCGAACAGCTCTGGCGCTCTCTTAAAGCTGCCACTAAAGTAACCATACGCCCCGATCATACCAATGATAGCCAAAGAGCCCAGAATCAGCGCTCCAACTTTCTTCGATGTGAGAAAGCTACCACCAGACGACGCCCCCTCTATACCATGTTCATCCCCTGCTACTCCCACAGCAGGCGGAGTCGCTGGCCTGCGGAACCGATCGGTCACATTTAGAGAGCTGGCTCTTTCGCGAGTTGGCATCCGTATAGCGACCTTTTCATTTAGAGAGCTGGCTCTATGGAGAGTTCGAGGTGAATTAAGATCCTCCAGCTCGCTATGTGTATCTGGATCGTTCAATATCTCTTGTATAAGCTCGTCTATCTCGTCTTCTGATGACGGACTAGAGGCTCTAACTCCTATTCCTTCACTATAGTCTGGATCGTTCTTAGGGTTAGTTACTGCTGCCATCTCCTCTTCTCCATCGTTGGATTTCAGCCACCAGTATAGCTCATGGAGTGATTTTTTTATATTAAAATAATATTTTACAACCTATTGACTTTCAGGAGGCAGCATTGCATACTTAGCCAAAACAGGAGAGATTATGACACAAGGCACACTCAAAATTCACAGCGAAAATATTCTACCGATCATTAAGAAATGGCTCTACAGCGATAGAGAGATCTTTCTCCGCGAACTGGTCTCCAACTCCTGTGATGCGCTGAGTAAGATGAAGATTTTGCGTGAGGAGGGAAGGGTCACCTTTAACGATGAAGATCTACGCATCGATATCGAGTTAGATCGAGAGGCAAGAACTCTCAAGATCTCCGATAGCGGCATTGGAATGAGTGCAAAAGAGGTCCGAAAGTATATCGCCCAGCTCGCTTTCTCTGGCGCTGAAGAGTTTGTTAAGAAGTACCAGAAAGAGAGCGATCAAGATCAGATCATCGGCCATTTCGGCTTAGGCTTCTACTCGTCATTTATGGTGAGTGATAAAGTAGAGATCGACACGCTATCCTTTGAAAAGAGAGCGAAGCCCGCACATTGGCTATGCGATGGCTCACCAGAGTACACGTTGGATGAGGGGGCGCGCACAGAGCGTGGGACGACGGTCACCCTGCACATCTCCTCTGATGCAGATGAGTTCTTAGAGGAGAGCCAGCTCCGCGAGATCTTGATGAAACATTGCCGCTTCCTACCCTTTCCCATCCATCTGAATGGCAAAGTTATCAATGAGATGGAGCCGCTCTGGATCAAGCCCCCCTCTGAATGCACCGACAAGGAGTACTTAGATTTCTACAGAGCCCTCTATCCTCTTAAGCCCGACCCCACTTTCTGGATCCACCTCAATGTCGACTACCCCTTCCACCTGAAGGGGATCCTCTACTTCCCAAAGATCAATCGCCGTCTCGATAGCAGCCAAGCGTCGATCCACCTCTACTGCAACCGAGTCTTCGTCTCCGATCAGTGCAAGGAGATCATCCCCGACTACCTCACCGCTCTCTGCGGTATCATCGACAGCCCTGACATCCCCCTCAACGTCTCCCGCTCCAATTTGCAGATGGATAGCTCTGTGCGCAAACTCTCCAACCATATCTCCAAAAAAGTGTCAGATAAACTTGCCCAGCAGTGGCAAGCGGACCGCGACAACTATATTCAAAAGTGGCCCGATGTTGAGATGATCATCAAACTCGGTATCCTTCAAGATGAGAAGTTTTATGAGCGGATCAAAGGGTGCCTCATATGGAAAAATTCTAATGGCTCATGGACCACTCTTGAAGAGTATCTAGAGCGCAATGAAGAGAAAAAAGTCTTCTACCACCATGACGAAAAGCAGACCTCTCACCTATTTGAGATGTATAAGGCGAAGGGCATCGAGATTCTCTTCTCCTCTTCCCATTTAGACACCCCTCTCATAAGCTTTTTGGAAGGGAAGCATGAGGGTGTTAAGTTTCAAAGGTTAGATGGCGCCGTCGATGAGCTCATCCTTGATAAGGAGAGGGAGAAGGGCGTTTTAGATGCGGAAGGAAAGACAGAGGCGGTGCATACTGCTGACTTCTTCCGCTCAAATCTCGGTGGAGATATCGAGATAGAAGCCAAGAGCCTCTCAAGCGACCAGGTGCCCGCCTTTATTCTTATCTCGGAAGAGGAGCGGCGGATGCGTGACTACTTTGTCCTCTCTGGCCAAGATCTACCCAACGCATTTGGGAAAAAACATACCTTTGTTGTGAATACCAACAATCGACTCGTTCAATCGATCCAGAAGCTCAAAGATCCTGAGCTCTCCAAAGCGCTAGTCAAGCAGCTCTACGAGCTCTCGCTGCTCTCACAACGGGAGCTGGAGCCCACAGACTTCTCTAACTTTCTTAAACGTTCGAGTGAGCTTCTGGAGTCGCTCACCTCAAAGGTCATTGATAGTTAATCTGAGCTTTGGGGAGAGGAGGTTTCGGTACTCTTCTGCTCAGCAGCGGGCTGAACATCAGAGATCGCATTTTTGAGCACTTCGATCTTCGCACCATCGACCATCTTTAGGATGACTGTCGCTTCATCAACGCGGACAATCGTTCCGATGATTCCCATCGCTGTCACACGATCCCCTTTGGACATCCTGCTTCTCAGATCCTGCATCTTCTTGCGCCGTTTCTGTTCGGGACGCCAGAGGATGAGGTAGAAGAAGAGAAGAGCAATTCCGATCATCATGAGGGTCTGCCACATGCTCTGCTGACGCGCTGCTGGTGCAGCTTCCTCAGCGAAGAGTGTTGCAGAGAGAAAGAGGGGAAGTGAATAGTAGAGAGCTTTTTTCATGAAAAATTCCTTCAAATAAAAGTTGCGTTGTTATTCAGAGTATACCCTACCTCGTATCTAGTTGCAACTTTGACACTAGGTTTTTATCAGTACTGCAATGTTTTCGATATGAGGAGTATGGGGGAATTGATCGACTCCCTGTACGCTCTTGAGTTCATAGCCGCTCTCGAGGAGGATAGAGATATTTTCACTCTGGGTGGTGGGATTGCAAGAGATATAGAGAATTTTTTTTGGGGAGAGCGCGATGAGCTCTTTCAGAGCGGTAGGGTCGAGGCCAGAGCGTGGTGGATCGAGGAGTACGAGATCTGGTCTCTCATCTATTTCAGCTAGCTTCTTCCCAACATCCCCCTTTAAGATCGTGATATTTGAGAGCTGGTTGACCGCGACGTTTACGTTGGCATCAGAGACCGCATAGGGAGAGAGCTCGATGGCTACCACTCGCTTGACATATGGGGCGAAGAGGATGGCGAGGGTGGCGGTCCCGCAGTAGAGATCGAAGAGGGTATCGGTCGGCTGGGGCGAGGCCAATTCAAGAGCGCGAGCGTAGAGCTTTTCGGCTTGCAAGGTATTGGGCTGAAAGAAGGAGGTGGGGCTGATGTGGAAGTGCATCTCGCGGCCCTTGATACGCAGAGTCTCTCTGATGAAATCTGGGCCATCTAAGTGCATCTCATAGTAGTCGGTAGGCTTCCCCTTGCAGATGCGCTGAATGCGCAGGAAGATGGACGGGCTCTCGCCTGGGAGGGCAGCATGCACCGCTGCTTTGAAGCTCTCAAGTTGGGCGTTATTGACAAAGTAGTCGTGGTTACCAGAGATCGTAAGAAAGATCATCTTATCACCGGTTCGTTTCCCTTCGCGCACCGTGAGTGTGCGTAAACTCCCCCTATCTGAGTGGGAGTGGTAGGCCAGAAGAGTAGATCTCTCCCACCAGTCGCGGACGGCTGATAGCACTTCAATGAACCAGGGGGAGGTGAGGTGGCACTCCTCAAGATTTAGTACATGGCCGCGGGATCGGGCGATGATGAGCCCCAGAAATCGCTCCCCTTTTTTGTTTTGCGAGAAGGAGAACTCCATCTTGTTGCGGTAGTGCCAGGGGTCGTCGCAGGGGATGATAGGGTCAACTTTTATAGGGAAGAGCTGCTGGAGGCGCACCTCTTTAGTCTGCAGCTGAGCAGCGTAGGACTTCTGCTGCCAGCTGCAGCCGCCGCAGCTCCCGGCGTGCGCGCAACGGGCCGCTATGCGATCGGGCGAAGGTTTGACCACTTCGAGTAGCGCAGCAGCAATCTTTCCCTTCTTCCGCTTGCCAAGCTCCACGAGAACCGTATCTCCAACGACAGTGCCCACGACTTCGACCTCGCGCATACCGACGCTTCCAAGACCGTGGCCTCTTTTGGAGTAGTGAGAAATTTGAGTTTCCATGATTAACAATCATAAAGTTTAGTGAGGGAAGTGTCAACGCGACTTGCGTCTCTTCGTCGCTTTTTTCTTGCGGGGGGCTGCTTTTTTGCGGGTCGCCTTTCTTTTAGTCGCTTTTTTGCGCTTTTTACCCCCCCTTTC
>JAAKFF010000020.1 GCA_011065165.1 Chlamydiota bacterium | reverse complement strand
CTTGCCAATCCTTCGGCTCTCATCCTCGCCTCAGTGATGATGCTTATCTATGTCGGCCAAAATGAGTGCGCCACCACCATTCACAACGGTTGGCTGAAGACGATCGAAGATGGCGTCCATACGTATGACATTTTTAAGGAGGGAGTGAGCAAGAAAAAGGTGGGGACTCAGGAGTTTGCCGATGCCGTCGTCTCACGCCTCGGACAGAAACCCGAGCAGCTCAAAGCGGTCTCCTACCAGAAAAAAAGCAGTGGCACAACCACTGTCTTCCAGCGCAAAACCATTAAGACGAAGCGTCAACTCGTTGGTGTAGACGTCTACTTCTACTCATCCGCATCTGCTGAGGCGTTCCAAAAGAGCATTCTTGATAAAAAGTTCGGAGATTTTCAACTGGAGATGATCAGCAACCGGGGCGCCCGCATCTATCCAGGCGGCATGCCAGAGACCTTTTGCGTCGATCAGTGGCGCGTTCGCTTCCGCCCGAATCAAGAGGAGTGCACTCAAGAGACCATTGTCGACCTTCTCTCCACCCTCACCAAGGAGAAGTTCGACATCATCAAAACCGAGCACCTCTACGACTTTGACGGAGAGCCGGGATACTCTTCTCCAAAAGGTTAAGTAAACTAATTTAGTGTACAGGATTGTCACTTTTTACCATAAAAAAGTGACATATTTGTCATTTTTTGCTGAAAACTTTGTAACGCAAGAGTTGATTGGCTCTGGAAGAGACCCTCTCTATTGTTGGCAGGAAGAGAGAGAGAATTTCCTGAGAGCAAGTGAGAGAGAACGAAATTCAGGTTATTAAGAGCTTCTTGGATGAGTCGGGTAAGAGATGGGATAGGTTTTGTGAAAGATGGTGCTTGATGGAGGCTAAATAACGGCAGCCGTAGATGCCGTCGAGGACGCGGTGGTCGAAGGTGAGGGTGAGGTAGACCATGGAGCGGATTGCTGTGGTATCATCCTCTAGTACGACTACTTTTTTTGTGATTGCCCCGATGCCTATGATGGCTACTTCGCCGTAGCGAAGGATGGGGGTTCCGATTAGGGTGCCTGCCATGCCGAAGTTGGTCATGGTGAGGGTTCCCTCTTGCACTTGGTCGGGATCTAGTCTTCCGGAACGGGCTCGATCTGAGAGCTGCGCTACTTCGCTTGCGATCTCTTTGATCGATAGGCTATCGCAGTTTTTGATAACGGGAACGAGGATGCCCTCTTCGACGCTTACTGCGATACCGAGGTTGACTGCTTTTTTGACAATTATCGTCTCTCCATCGAGGGTGGAGTTGACAAGGGGGAACTCTTTTGCTGCCTTTGCAATCGCACTGGCGATGAAGGTGGTGATGGTTAATTTGTAGCCGTGTTCGTCTTTGAACTCTTCTCTCTTTTGGGAGATGAGTTCCATCAGTTGGGTGAGATCGACCTCATTGATAAGGGTTGCATGGGGCGCCTCAAAGAATGAGCGTACCATATTATCGGCGATCATCTTGCGCATGGGTGTCATTTTAATGCGCTCTTCGCCCTCTCGTTCGATTGGCTGGGTGCTCTTCTCTAGGTAGTTCTCGAGGTCGCGCTTTGAGAGCCGCCCGCCAGCGCCTGTTGCGGGAATCTGCTGCAGCTGGGCGAGATCGATGCCCCTCTCTTGTGCCATTTTTAGGACAACGGGGGTGAAGAACCCTTTTGTTGATGGAGGGGGCTCTTTGATGGCAGTGGTATCAGAGGAAGCGATAAGTGCCAGAGGGGCGCCGACGTCGAGTTCTTCATCGATGGTGGCTAAGATTTTTGTCACGGTTCCTGAGACGGGAGAGGGAATTTCGCTATTCACTTTATCGGTCGAGACTTCTAAGAGGGGCTCATCCAACTTGACGGGATCTCCAACTTTTTTGAACCACTGGACGACGGTGGCACTCATGATGCTCTCCCCTAACTTGGGCAACTTTATCTCGGTCTCTTCGCTCATGCTTCTAATCTATCCATGTTGCAGCGTGATATATTTTTTCGTCGATTTGATTCTCTTTCTTTGCCACAAAGACAGCGGCTACGGCGTCGCCTAGGACGTTGACCATCGCTGAGACCATCTCACGCAATCGGTCGACGCCAGCCACAAGTGCGATCCCCTCTAGGGGTAGGCCCATGGCGTTGAGGACGACTGAGAGCATGACGATTCCTGTTCCGGGAATTCCTGCTGCTCCAATCGACGAGACGAGCGATACAAAAACGAGGATTATCACCTTCACTGCCGTCACTTCTATACCGTAGGCTTGAGCGATGAAGATCGCAGAGATCGCCTGACCGATGGCGGCTCCATTCATATTAATTGTCGAGCCAAGGGACATCACAAATCCTGAAATATCTGGGGAGATCCCTAGATGGTCGCGTGCGCACTCAAGTGAGACGGGAAGGGTTGCTGAGCTGCTTGAGGTGGTGAAGGCCAAGACGATCGCATCCTTCATCCCTTTAAAGAAGGGGGCTATTTCCAGCTTTGCCAGAAATTTTAGTGCTAAGCAGAAGACAATGAAGATTTGGAGGAAGCAGGCGATGTAGTTGCAGAGCAGAAATTTAAAGAGCGGATAGATCACTTTGAGTCCGACTGAGCCGACCGCCGTGGCGATCAGCGCGAAGACACCATAGGGGGCAAGCTTCATGATAAAATGGGTTAGGGAGTACATCACCTCGCTCACCGACTCTAATAGGCGCAGCACGACTTTTCCTTTCTCACCTGCAAATGTGATGGCGAAGGCGAAGAGGATCGAGAAGACGATGATCTGCAAGATGTTGCCTTCAGAGAAGGAGGCGAAAGGGTTGGAGGGGACAATTCCGAAGAGGAAGTCTACAAGCCCCATTTTTTGACTTGAGGCTAAGTAGTTGGGAGGAAGGGTCAATCCGAGCCCTACACCTGGCTTGAGCAGAAATACGAGTATAAGGCCGAAGGTGACGGCTAAAACTGTTGTCACTGCATAGAATAGAACTGTGCGAAGCCCAATCCGTCCTAGCTTTTTTGGATCGTTGATATGGCACATTCCGACCACGAGTGAAGAGAAGACAATTAGCCCCACAAGCATTTTGAGAAGGTCGATAAAGGCGTGTCCAACACGTTCGAGAAAGTCAATTTTATGCCCAAGAACAAGTCCAGCAACCACTCCAAGGGTTAGGCCGATAAGAATTTTTATCCAGGGTTTCATTCGGCAAGTTTCCTTGGTAGGTATGATCGAATATGCTGAAGGAGAGCGCTATAGCGCTCCTCTCCGGCAACTACGTGAAGCTTAGCCTTACAGAAGCCAACAGGTAGTGAAAGCTCACACTCCCGTGGCAGCTTGACGTAGTCCTTTTCGGAGCATAGGATCAGATCGCAGCCCCTCTCAACGCAGCGCTGCGCAAATCTCTCCAGCTCCTTCTCTTTAGGCCCCACGTGGTCGGGAAGGATCCATCTCTCAGCGATCTCTCCTCCCATCTCCTCTACTGTTGCAAAAAAAGAGTCGGGCTTCCCAAGTCCACAGAAGACACCTACCCGCTTACCTTTTAGATCTCTCCACTTCTCCCCACTTGTTAACTCGATCTGCTCTGGGATCATGCGCGTTCCTATCACGGGAGCATCTGTCCATTTAGCCACCTCTTTTTCCAAGGAGTGGAAGTGGTCTAAATCTCGGATGTGGTTGATCAGAATAGCATCGGCCTCGGCAAGTCTTTTGGGAGAGTCTCTCAACGTGCCGCGCGGCAGAAAAAACCCCTTTCCATAGAGATCATCAGCGTGGAGCATCACAATCTCTACATCCCTATGCAAACTGCGGTATTGCATGCCATCATCGAGCAATATCATATCCGCTTCATGGTAGATCGCACGCTCGGCATTGAGCAGGCGGTCTTTCCCAACAAAGAGGAGAGCCTCGGGCAGAGCTTTATAGAGAAGATAGGCCTCATCACCGCAGAGCTGTGGGGTGATTCGAGAGTGCTCAGTGAGGTGGAGACTCCCGCCAATCTTTTCAATTTCAGAGCGGTAGCCTCTTATAAGAACTGAAATCTTGCCACTCGATCGGAGATCTGCTGCCACTTTTTGAATAAAAGCAGTCTTTCCAGTGCCACCAGCGATGATATTCCCGATGCTGATGACGGGGATCGAAACTTTTTTCTTCTTAAGCCAGCGCTGGTCGAAAGCGAAGTTGCGCAATTTAACGCCCGTTTCAAAGAGCGTACTCAATGTGAAGAGTGCACCCTTTATAAAGGTGCCACTTCTTCTCCCTTCGATCACATCTGTGATGTAGGCTGTCATGTTCATTAGAGAGCTCCCGTTGTCTCGGTCTCTCGAATAGGAGAGAAGAGCTCATGCTCGACCATCTCTATAATGATATGGATGGCTGCCATATGAGCCTCTTGAATGCGGTCGGAGAATTCAAATCCTGAGACGATCCATTCATGGTCGCAGCGTCCTTTAAGAGGGCCGCCACTCTTCCCAAGAAAGGCTACTGTCTTCAGCTCCTTCTCTTTGGCAGCATCGACAGCTCGGATTAAATTTTGTGAATTACCACTAGTGGTGAGAGCAATGAAGAGATCCCCTTTTTCCCCGAGCGCTTCAACGCCGCGAGAGAAGATCTGTTCAAATCCTGCGTCATTTCCAACGCATGTTATGTGGCCGGGATCGGCAAGAGCAATGGCAGGGAGAGCTTTACGATCTTTTCGGAAATAGCCTGTCAATTCCTCTGCAAAATGCATCGCATCGCAGAGGCTTCCGCCATTTCCAGCAATCAGGAGCTTCCCCCCATTTCGATAGCAATCAACTATCGCTAGAGCGATAGACTCAATAAAGTTGAGTCCCTCTTCCGAACTTAGAGTTGTCATCGCATCGATCCCTTTTTGGACCGACTTAAAAATCATGTCTCGCATCATCACACACGTAAAAAATATCTTCGTATGAAACGACTCTATCGGAAGTAGGGATAAAAAGCTAGCTCAGCAAACGGTTAGTATCCGCCTCGGCTGCCTCTTGGAGCTCCACGGCTTCCGCCACGGCTCTGCTGTTCACGAGCTTCGTTAACAACAAGTGCGCGTCCATGGATCTCTTTTCCATTGATCTCTTGAATCGCTTTCTCCCCATCTTCACGGCTTGTCATTTCAACAAAACCGAAACCGCGAGACTGTCCAGTGTCTCGATCAGTGATGATTTTTAGGCTTTTAACTTCTCCACATTCTGAAAAAGCTTCGTTTAGTTCATCTTCTGTGCATTCTCGTGCAATATTTGCTACAAATAGCTTCATAAGGAAATCCTGTCAGTTGTCAGACAAATGCGTCTGAATTATTCTATCCATGTTACAGCATGGTACTTAGTCTCGTCAATTTGATTCTCTTTCTTTGCGATATAAACTGCTGCGACGGCATCGCCCGTGACGTTAACAACGGTCGCCATCATGTCCCTAAGTCTATCAATGCCAGCGATTAAAGCAATTCCTTCTAAGGGTACACCCATCGCACTTAAAACAATAGAAAGCATCACTAATCCACTTCCTGGAATCCCCGCAGTTCCCACTGCAGAGATGAGAATCGTGAATATCATCACGAAAAGGGTGACAAAATTAATTTCAATTCCATAGGCCTGAGCGATAAAAATCGCCAAAACCGACTGGCCGATGGCCGTTCCATTCATGTTGATCGTCGATCCAAGAGAGAGGACAAAGCCCGATATGTCTGCTGAGAGCCCCAGGTGGTCCCTGGCGCACTCTATGGTGACTGGGAGGGTAGCTGAACTGCTCGACGTCGTGAAAGCGACGACAATGGCATCTTTCATCCCTTTGAAGAAGGGGGCGACTTCGACCTTAGCCATATAGCGCAGGGAGAGGGTAAAGACAATAGTAATCTGGAGCAGACAACCGAGAAAAATGCAACCTACAGCCAAGATCAGTGGGAGGATCACCTTACAACCGATCGCTCCGACAGCTGTTGCAATGAGCGCAAAGACGCCATATGGAGCCAGTTTCATCACTAGATGGGTCAGCTTCGCCATGATCTCGCTGAGCGACTCAACCATCTCCAATACGGGCTTTCCTCGCTCCCCAGACAAGTTGATCGCTAGAGCAAAGAGAACCGCAAAGACGATGATCTGCAGTATATTTCCTTCAGCGAAAGCGGCAAAAGGGTTTGAAGGGACGATAGCGAAGAGAAAATCTATCAGACTAGCATTTGCCCCGCTCCCATGGCCATTAGGAAGAGTTAGATGGAGGTTGGCCCCGGGCTGTACACTATAGACGATGATGAGTCCAAAGCAGATCGCAATGAGTGTCGTGACAATGTAGAAGAAGATCGTCCGTAGCCCAATCCTTCCCAGCTTCTTCGGATCGCTGATATGGCACATTCCTACCACAAGTGATGAGAAGACAATCAGACCGACTAGCATCTTGAGAAGGTCGATAAAAGCCTTTCCAACAAGTGAGAGAATCTCCACCTGGCGGTTTAAGATCAAGCCAGTGATCACTCCAAGGATTAAGCCAATTAAGATTTTCAACCAGGGTTTCATCTGAGCCAACGTTTCATTTTCGCTGGATATATCTTAACGGAAGGGTGAAAAAAAATCTACCTATCATGAAAAGCGCTGCGCAAAAGACCTTCTACGCAGCGTGATATTTAAGGCGAGCTAAGACTAATACTCTCCGGCTATGCCGAGAATGCCTCTCCAGACTAGTCTCAGGGGAGAGAAGAGTCCACTTATGATCCCAGAACACACATTCCACAACGAGTGAAAAAAGCCTCCCTCACGCGTTACCCTAGCGGTAAGATCTCTGTTAGCATCCTGGAGATTTCCGCGTTCAGCTGTGAGAGCTCTGTT
The DNA here is from genome assembly GCA_011065165.1 of Chlamydiota bacterium. Classification (GTDB taxonomy): domain Bacteria; phylum Chlamydiota; class Chlamydiia; order Chlamydiales; family Simkaniaceae; genus JAAKFF01. The sequence goes on along the minus strand of JAAKFF010000020.1, from coordinate 15,006 downwards.
AGTATTCTGGAGATTTCCGTTTTCTCTCAGGGAAACTCTGTTCTGAGCCTGGAGATTTCCGCGTTCAGCTGTGAGAGCTCTGTTAGTATTCTGGAGATTTCCGTTTTCTCTCAGGGAAACTCTGTTCTGAGCCTGGAGATTTCCGCGTTCAGCCTGGAGAGCTACGTTCCCTGCCTGGAGTGTTCCGTGATCATTGAGAAGAGTTTCGACTTGGGCTAATGGATCGACTCCAGCGGTCCCTTCAAGTCTCTCACTTATTGCGAAAAGAGTCACATTACTTTCTGCAACTTCTTTTACTCTTTTATTGAACTCATCAGTGCCAACTCTCCTCCCGTTAAAATCTGGAAGCAGTTGTTCACTTGCCCATCCAATGCGTTTATAATTGTCATCAACAATTTCGAAGATCTCTTCGAGTTTTACTCTTTCACCAAAGATTACTCTGATCTTTTCTAACACATTATTACGATCTTGTAGCAGTTTGATTCTTTCCTCCAAGCCCGTAGTATCGTTCTCTTCAACTCCCGCTATGCGACAGAACATCTCGAGTTCACTCTTACGAGAAGACGCCTCTCTAGCAGCATTAGCTTTTGCCTCTTCTAACATCCTGATCTGGTCTTTAAGAGTAGTTATTTCTTTCTCTTTTGCCGCTTTCTGTAGAACTGGCATAGACATATTCCCATGATCAGAACTTTGACCAATGATTAGATCGTTTGTCTCCTTCAGCTTTCTCACGCTCTCTGCCAGTTCTTTTTTAAGGGAAACAATAAGAGCATTTTGCTCCTCTGAGGCATTGTCAAGCTCAGCAATTTTAGCATTGAGATTTCCCTTCTGTGTCTGGAGATTTCCTTTGTCAGAGCTAAGAAGAGTTTCGACTTGGGCTAATGGAGTCTCTCCATCGATCCCGTTAAGTCTAACACATAGAGCTTGAAAACTCTCTATACGTTTTGCAACGTCTTCTACTCCAGCAGTGAACGATTCAACGCTCTGATCCTCTAAAACTGGAAGCAGACGTTCTAATACACATTTAATGCTTTTATAATTGGCTTCAACAGTTTCAGAGAGCTGTTCGACTTTTACTCCATCAAAGATTACTCTGATCTTTTCTAACTGAGCAGCATGATCTTGTAGCAGCTTGATTCTTTCCTCCAAGCCCAAACCATCATTCTCATCAAGTTGCGCTGAGAGTGATAACCTATCGAATTCTGTCTTACGAGCTTCTAGCTCTAAATCAACACCTTGTTTTGCGGCTTGTAATGCTTGGATGGCGTCTCGATTCTCCTCGTTGATGGTGAGGATTTCTTGTTTATGATCATTGACAACCTGAAGTTGATCATCCACGAGTTCTTCTTTATGATCCGTTAAAGTTTTTCTCTGGTCATTAAGAGCAGCGATTGCCTCATCATTAGACCTTTGGAGGAGCTGCTTATCCTTTTCAAGAGTAGCGAGTTGTCCTTTTAGCCCATCAATTACTGATGTGTCTCCCCCATTTTTAGCTTCCTCGAGTTGTCTTGTTTTCTCCTCAACTTCCAAAGAAAAGAGATTTAACTTCTCCTCAATCTTTTCGATTTCAAGCTTATGTTCCTTTCTGAGATCGATGATTTGTGTTTGAGTTTCATTCAGTTCCTTCTGAATTTGAGCTACAGCCTTATTTTGTCGGGTGCCGGCTGCACTCAACTTAATATTAAACTCTTGTTTTTCATGTTTAAGCGTTTTGTTAAGTGTTTCAATTTGAGGTTCTAGCACATTAACTCTCGATGATAGGACACCGTTCTGAGATTTCAGCTCTGAGATTGCTTCTGCATGGTTCTTTTCGAGGGAGGCGATTGCTGCTTTATGATCCTCGGTGAGAACAAGCTTTTCAGCCTTTAGATCGCTAATTTCCTTCTTATTCCCTTGGATCAACTTGGTGAGTTTTTCCTGTACGCTTGGTTCATCAGTTGAGGATTTTAAAGGGTTCCCAGGGGATCCTTCTCCCACTTTTTCTACGGCGTTAGATTCGGGTGTTAGGAGTTCAACTTGCCTCTCTAACAATTCATTCTTCTCTTTTAGAAATTTTATCTTTTCATTAAGTGGCTTGACTGTTTTAAGAAACAGTGCCTGGGATTTTATGCGTTCATTATTAAAATAGTCGTCGAACTCTTTCATTTCTGTCTGGTGTTGAGCTATAGCTGTTTCATGCACTTTCTTCCACTCCACCACCTTACTCTGAACACCCTCCACAAAAGTACTTATTACGTTCGCTACTTCTGGTAGTTGTCCTATTTTATACTTATCTTTTTTCTGAAAGGCATGCATCTTTTTGATAGTGCTGTCATATGCAATTTGAGACGTGTTTGCTTTTGTTTCTTTTACAGACATGGGGGTCCTCCACAATTGATTTTTAAAAAAATTAGACCAATTTTAACTCTAGAGGTTATTAAGAACAAGAACAAAAGAGACTAAACTATCTCTTTTAATTCAGAGGTGATTGTAATTTTATCTTTTGAAATGGGGTGGTCGAAGATTAGTTTACTATGGTAGATGGAAGTTGCCCTGAAATTGAAAATAGATCTATACCCTTCATGAAGAGTGCTGCGCAAAAGATCCTTCACGCAGCGTGAAATATAAGACGGGCTTCATTTAATACTCTTCGGCAATGCCGATAATCCCCCTCCAGACTAGTCTCACAGGAGAGAAGAGTCCACTTATGATCCCAGTACACACATTCCACAACGAGTTAAAAAAGCCTCCCGCAGGCGTTAACCTAGCAGTAAGATCTCTGTTAGCATCCTCGAGATTTCTGTTCTCTTCCACAAAGGCATCTATTTGAGTGTGGAGCTCTCTGTTATAAGTCTGGAGAATGTTGTTCTGATCCTGGATCGTTTCGAAATTACCGAGAAGAGTTTCGACTTGGGCTAATGGATCGTTTCCAGCGGTCCCGCGAAGTCTCTCACCTATAGCGTTAAGACTCTCTATACGTACTGCAACGCCTTCTATTCTCTGAGTGATCTCTTCTTCTTCGGGTTTCACTCCTTGGAATAGGAGTTTGCATACTATTAGCATACCTATGCGATCCGAGTTAACGAGTGCGACGAGTTTATCTTCTTCAACGTCATAGATTTTTCTGATCTCTTCTAAAAAAGTAGCGCTATGCCCTAAACGCTGGATTCCTACCATCGGGCCCAACCCATCGTGCCTAAAACTTTCCACTAAATCTGTTAAGTTTTGAAGCCGGCCATCAAGAGCAACTTTGTCGTTCCCCTCTAGCAATTCTTTATTTGTCGCTTCCAGTCGCTCAGTTAGCGAGGCAATCTCGCTAGTAGCAGTTTCAACTTCAGCTTTTAGTTGTTGTACTTTAGCAGACTCTTGTTGCTCTGGACTTTGACTCATTTTTTGCACAAAAGCCTCGACTTTCTTGACGACAGAATCTTGTTCCATAGCTCTAATCTTAGGGATATTCCTAATAGTTCCCAACTTATTATGATTTTTTTTGATTTTTTTTTCATAGGTCTTCCTAAGAGCGGCGAGAGCTTCTTTATGCTCGTTTTTAAGAGCTCGTTTTTGCTTCTCGAGTTTGATTTTCTTACCCTTAATCTCTTCTATCGTTTGCTTGAGAGCAGCAATTTCCTCTCCTTTAGACGATTCGATGGCATGTTTCTCCTTTCTTAGCGAGGTGAGTTGTAGTGCTAGTTCTGCACTCCCAGATTGGTTAACACTACCTTCTGCTGGAAGCTTCTCAAGTTGTGCTTTTATCTCCTCATAACTCGTTGAACTGGTTTCTAACTTCTCTTCTAAACCTTCGATTGCCACCTTATGAGCCGCTTTTAGCTTCTCGATTGTTATTGGAAATTTTCCTAGCTCCGCATTAAGTTGAGCTATCTTCTCTTTATGCGAGGAAAGGAGATCTCTCACTTCTGTCTTATGGCCTTCTTCCTGTTGACTAAGTTTCTCTCCAAAAGTGCGAGCTTCGTTAGTAAGCACTTTAACTCTCGATTTTAACTCTTTGACTTGGGTTTTCTTAGGGTTTTGTTTGCGTTTTAGGAACCCTGTTAATATTCTCATTCTCTTCTTTTTTTGGGGAGCTTCAGTCTGAAGTTTGGACTTTCCCTCGACGATCTTTTCCTTAGGACCTCTATCGTCGATCTCCCCCTGAGTCGCACTCAGGTCGGTCTCCGAATCCGAACTCTCGGATATATCCACGAAAGACGAGTCGTCCCCTCCCTCTAGCTGGTTTATTCCTTCGAGTAGTTCTTTGTTTAGTTTTCTCAACTTCTCGTCGTCTTGTTTAACCTGTTCTTCTTGTATTTTATCCAACTTCTTTTCGTTTTTAGTTTCCAGAGATTCCCCTTCAGCAACCAGAGGTGCCCCTTCAGTAGGTCCCCCTTCAGCTCCCAGCTGAACTATGTGTTTCTTACTATTCAAACCCTTTTTTGGATCAAGTATTAATGCATTAATCCCACCGAGATTTCTTAGACCTCCCTGTTTTCTTCCAAGAGTATTATTAGTAGCCATTTTGATTGACGCTGCTACTAGTGGTATAGTTTCATTCGAAAACTTATCTTCTTTTTTTGGCTTGGCTCCACGGTTAACTACAGGTGGGACCTGGTCCACTTTTGTTACATCTGTTACATTTAAACTTGACATAGGATGATCCTCCGCAATGATATTTTAAAAAAATTAGACCAATTTTAACTCTAGAGGTTATTAAGAACAAGAACAAAAGAGACTAGATTATCTCTTTTACTTTAGAGGTGATTGTAATTTTATCTTTTGAAATGGGGTGATCGAAGATTAGTTTACTATGGTGGAGGGCGATGCGGGGGGCCTCTTGGGTGCTGCCATATTTTATGTCACCAACGATCGGGTGGCCTATCGATGCAAATTGGATGCGGATCTGGTGGTAGCGACCGGTATGAAGGGTGATCTCGACGAGGGTGGAGTGGGCATCACTCTTGCAGACGGTATAGGAGAGATGGGCCTCTTTGCCTTCTGGGGAGAGGTGGGCGCGGTGGTCGCCATGGGTGAGGGTGTGTTTGAGGGAGGCGGCTTTAGCTTTGAGGTGGCCTTCGACTCTTGCTAGATAGATTTTTTCGATGGTTTTTTCTCGCATCTGACTGTTGAGACGGGAGAGGGCTTTGCTGGTGCGGGCGAAGAGGACGATGCCGCTGACGGGCTTATCGAGGCGATGGATGGGGTGGAGGAAGACGTTCCCCTTTTTGTTGAATTTTTTCTTGAGCCAAGCTTTGGCTGCTGTCTCAAGGTCGGGGGCGTCGCTATTGTTAGGCTGGGTCAGAAGGCCGGCTGGCTTGTTGACGGCGAGCAGGTGGTTGTCGAGGTAGAGAACGTCAAGCTCTTTGATGTTAATTTCTTTGTCGGAGGACTTCATATAGAAGAAGGGTGGTTGCAGCGGCGACGTTCAGGGAGTCGGCAACGCCATTCATGGGAATCTTTACTACAGTGTCGGCAGCTTCCATCCACTGCGTTGAGAGGCCGAGCTGTTCGGTGCCTACGGCGATGGCGATGGGGCCGGTGAGATCGCTCTCGGTGAAGGGGCTGTCGCTATCTGGCGAGGTGGCGACGATGCGTATGCGGTGCTCTTTCAGGTAGGTGATCGCCTCCTCAGAGGAGAGTTCTAGGACGGGAACGGTGAAGAGGGTGCCGACGCTCGCACGCACGACGTTAGGGTTATAGACATCGGTGCAGCGATCGCAGACGAGTAGCGCATCGACACCGGCTGCATCGGAGGAGCGTAGTATGGAGCCTAGGTTGCCAGGTTTTTCGATCGATTCGGCGATGAGAAAGAAGGGAAGGGCGGGGGTCTCAAGATCGGCGATATTGAGGGTGCTCTGTGAACCGATGGCGAGAAGGCCGTCTGGGCGATCGCGGTAGGAGAGCTTTGCAAAGACCTCCTCGGTGACTTCTATGATCTCTACTCCCTTTTCACGGATCTCTTCGATTAGACTCTCTTCGTTTGATCCGAGGAAGTGGGCGGGAGAGAAAAATACGGTGAGGAGGAAGGCGTTCCCTCTCGCTGCGCGCGTTAGCTCGCGAAACCCTTCGATGAGAAAGGTCTGGGTGCGGTCGCGCTCGCGCTTATCGCGGAGTTTTACGGCCTGCTTGATGCGTGGGTTTTGAAGGCTCGTGAGTCTCTCTGTCATGTAGAGCACCGCGCGTAGCTGCCGGAGGGAAGTGAGAACTTTTCTGAAGGGATAACCATCTCCCCACATTCTGTGGATGCTCGGGGAAAGGTCTCCTCCATGAGATGGCCGAGCACTTCTGGGGTGAGGCCGGGGGTGTGGCAGGTGAGCAGAACGAAGGCGGGCTTGGGTCTGACGACTTGGCGGCAGAGGTCGAGAAGGGGGAGGAGGTCGCGCTCTATTTTGAAGACTTGTCCTTGGGAGCCGCGGCCGAAGGAGGGGGGGTCGAGCAGGAGTGCGTCGTAGCGCTTCTTCCGTTTGATCTCGCGCTTTAGAAACTTTAGGGTATCATCGACGATCCAGCGAATGGGGGCGTCGTCGAGTTCATTGAGGGTTGCATTCTGCCGCGCCCACTCGACCATCCCCTTTGAGGCGTCGAGGTGGCAGAGGCGGTGCCCCAGTTTGGCTAGGTAGACGGTCGTCGCTCCTGAGTAGGCGAAGAGATTGAGCACTTCGGCACCGGGCTTAAGTTTGGTGCGCATCCAGTTCCAGTGGTGGGCGTGTTCTGGAAAAATTCCGAGATGGCCGAAGCTGGTGGGCCTCATTTTAAAGGTGAGGGATTTGAAGTCGATGTTCCACGATTTAGGGAGCCCCTTCCACGGCTCGTCTCGTTTGAATGTGGCGTTCGCCTCTTTCCACAACTTGGGGGCTTGGGGCTTCCATAGGGCTTGAGGAGCGGGGCGGATAATGGTGAAATCTCCAAATCGCTCGAGCTTCTCTTCATTCCCAGAATCTAATAGTTTATAGCTCATGTAAAAGGCCTTCTGTTCTGTTTAAGATAGCGCCAGAGTTCAGAGAGAAGATAGGTGACTGAGTAGTCGATGACAAGAGCGCGTTTTTGCGCTCCTCTAGAGAGAAATGTTCCAGTGAAGATCTCCTCTTTTGTTGCAATCGCCGCGCAGATGGTGCCGACAGGCTTCTCTTCACTCCCCCCTTTGGGACCTGCAATGCCGGAGATGGTGATTACGTAGTCGGCGCCGGTAAGTTTAAGGGTTCCTAGCGCCATCTCTCTAACAACCTCTTCGCTCACTGCGCCATATCTTTCGAGGCTCTCTCGTGCAACATTGAGGGCGGACTGTTTGAGGGTGTCGGAGTAGGCGACGATGGCGCCTAAAAAGTAGTCGGAAGCGCCGCTGATCACCGTTAAGCGGGCGGCCATCGCCCCACCGGTGCACGACTCCCCGCATGCAAAGCTCTTCTTATGGTCGATCATCCACTCGTGGATGGCGTGTTCGATCTGTTTTGAGGTTGTGGAGTAGAGGTAGGGTTCAAACTCTTGGAGGATCTTTTCGCTCGCTAGATCGATGAGCTCTTGCTCTTCAGCATGGATGTGGATGTAGAGGGTTCCATAGGAGGGGCAGATGCCGATCTGGAGGGCAGGATTCTCTTTTTCTATGGTGCGGAGGAGGGGGTCGACGCTCTGTTCGGAGAGCTGACAGAGGTAGAGGCTTTTGACAAGGCTCTTTTTTTTGCACTCTTTTTCGAGATAGGGGATCACCTCTTCAAGCAGCGCCTCCATCTGCGAAGGGACGCCAGGAAGGACGATCACGGTCGATTTTTCATTCGAGAGGATGAATCCTGGAGCGGTGCCGATGGGATTTTGAAAGATGGTCGCACCCTGAGGAACCATCGCCTGATCTTTTAGGGTGGGGAGCGTTGAGGAGAAGCGCTCAATCAGATCCTCTGCGACAGCATCATCATAGATAAGGGTGGTTCCAAAGATCTCTGCAACGATGTCGCGGGTGAGATCGTCCCCTGTCGGGCCCAACCCTCCTGTTGTGATAATAAAGGAGGAGCGTTCCATCGCCTCTTCTATTCCAGCCTTGAGGCGAGAGGGCTCATCGGGAAGCAGGGTCACGCGATCGACGGTGAGGCCAGAGAGAAGAAGTCTTTGCCCAATCACTGCAGCATTGGAGTTTATGGTAAAGCCAGCGAGGAGTTCATTGCCGATCGATAGAATCTCGAGAGTCATGGCGCCACCACTTCAAGTCGAGCGTCTGAGAGGTGGGGGTGGGAGTGGATCCAGCTGAAACAGCCTCTTCCTAATCGGAAGGTCGCGTTGGTTTTTTTGCCATCTAAGTTAAAAGGAACGGGGGTGGTGGCGCCGCGCATCCACTTCGCTAACGCTTGAAAGAGCTTCGTGTTGGGGTCGTCGCGATCTTTAAACACTTCGACCACTTCGCCGCCTAGAGAGTTTGTATAGATCTGGGGGTAGGAGAATTGCAGCCCCCACGAGATAGACTCTTCTGAGTGGACCATGGAGTGGAAGCGGCGCTGCTCCTTAGAGAAGATGAAGTGGTGGAGGCTGAGCTGTACAACGGGCTTGATCGGCTTGATGATATACTCCCCCTCCTTCACCTTCATCGCATAGAGAGCTTTTGATGAGGCTGAGAAGGCGGTGGAAAAGATGCGTTTGAAGGGCGCTTCATCGAGTGGCACTCCCGCCTTTAAGACAGCGACGTAATCGATATATTTTGCAAGAAAATCCTCGATGGAGAAGCGGGCATTCTGCAGCGTGACAATCTCAGAGACATTGTAGATAGAAAAAGAGGGTAGACTCTCTAAAAGGGATTGCATCTCAGCGGTGTCGAGCAGTGCGCGGTGAGTGAGATGTTTTGATGCGTGAAGAACGCCTTCTATTTTAGGATCGCTGAGTTTCATAGCCACGTCTGGATTTAAATTTTTCGAGGAGAGATTGAAGGAGGAGCGTTGCTACGCCGAAAAAGATCATCATATCGGCGAGATTAAAAACCGGGTAGGAGTAGCCCCAGAGCACAAAGTGAAACATATCGATTACAGAGCCATAGATGAAAGAGTCGAGGATATTGCTGAAGGCGCCTGTTAAGATCAGGAGGAAGGGTAGAGATCTCTTGCGCTCTTTATCGACAAAGACGGCATAGATGAAGAGGGCGGTGAGGATGACGATGCGGAGGATGAGCAGACCATTTGGAAAAGCAGAAAAAAGGCCCCACGCTGCCCCCTGGTTGGTCACGCTGTTGAGTGCAAAATCAATTCCCATGAAGTTTTGAAAGACCCCCACTCCGCCATAGGGATAGAGAGAGGAGCCCATGGAGGCGTGCGGTAGGTGCGCCCAAGTTAGATATTTTACGTAGCCATCAGAGAGGAAGAGGAGGAGGGAGAGGAAGATATACAAAACAACTCTTCTCCTGTTTGAACTAGTCACATCTTCCCTTTTTCAAACTTCTCTTGCGCTTCAACCGTCATCGTAGCGTAGGGTACTGCTTCTAGCCGCTTCAGGGGGATCTCATCTCCAGAGACATCGCAGAGCCCGTAGGTCCCATCATCGATTTTTTCTAGAGCGCGCTCAACTTGCCGCAAAATGCCCTGCTCCTTAGAGGAGACCTCGATACTAATCGTCTGATCAAAGTCATCTGTTCCTTCATCTGCCTGGTGTTGAGAGTAGCCCTTCGGCTCCTCCGTCGACTTGACATCATCCGAGACCGCTTTGAGGGTCTGACTCAGCTGCGCCTTCATCTCTTCTAGCTGTTTTTTGAACTTTGCTATGTCACTCTTTTTTAATCCCATTTTCAAATCCTCATTTTTTCACTTCTTCAGGAGTAATCGTCTGGATAGCATCCATGATCTCATCCACATCCTTAAACCGGCGGTAGACACAAGCAAAACGAATGTAGGCCACCGTATCGAGAGTGCGCAGTTTTTCCATCACAATCTCTCCAAGTTTAGTCGTATCGATCTCACGCTTTTGACTCTCCATCAGCTCCGATGCGATGGTAGAAGCTAGATCTCGAACCTGGTCGCGACTTATCCGCGTATGCCGCGAGGCTGCGTCCAGCCCCTTAATAAGCTTCTCCAAATGGAAATCCTCATAGCTGCCATCCCGCTTACATACCTGCAGAGAGATATCAACCGTCTCAAATGTCGTAAAGCGACACTCGCAGCTGAGGCACTCCCGCCGCCGCCGAATCGCATTCGTATCATTGGCGCTACGAGAATCGGTGACTTTCGACTCTTCATCTCCACAAAAAGGGCACTTCATCGGACTCAAACCCGCTTATCAATTCATAAAATTCGGAGGAGGTGGGATTCGAACCCACGATACGCTTATCACATATACACACTTTCCAAGCGTGCTCCTTCGGCCACTCGGACACTCCTCCCACAGGAGCCAAGGTGACCCCTAAATCTGCGACAACTTAGCCAAGGGAGATTTAATATGCAAGAAGAAAGCACCAGAGAGCAGAGAGGCGCTCTTGCATATAAGGATTTTTTTTATCGCCAAGAGTTGTGAATGGCTATTATTCGGAAAATAAAATTTCTCTTGTTCTCTTAATCGAATTGCTTTTTTTGCAACATCTCTCCATTCCGGACATATAAATGTGATCTTATATAGACCAAATATCGATGAATAATCACATATGTATTCGACCACATCTCCAATTAAAATTCTATCTGTTGAATAAGTCTGCTTTACTTTTAGCTGCCAAACTTTCAAAAAGTCGGGCCACTCGTTTGAAAATTTCCATACAAAACTATTCCTAACAAGAGACTTCATTAAACAAAGTCTACACGATTTAAAGATAGCCTTATGCAGAAATAAGTTAGTTATTGTTTCCCCACGCATAATTGAGTCAGTTTCTATTTCCTTCCCCACTGCAGGAGTTATTATATTCCAACTAAGAGACCTAATCATGTGTGGTGTAGACTTTGTATCTTCAATGACACTCCATACATACCGTTCATATCGATCTTTAGCTTCCAATCGAGCCATAGCATTAAGTCGTAGCTTCTCTTGAATTGCCTGACCCTTTTGAATTGAACGACGAAGTGAACGACTCTGAATATGATCGAAAGGAGGAATGCTCATAGCCCAGACGTAAGGAGAATTGTTTTGAATACTCATATACACTATCTCCACTTGATTTTTTAAGAGGATTATAGTGATTCTTCTTAAATTCTACAATAACCTTGTTCTCATAGGGGATATGGGGTATATTTCTACTATGATAAAAAAAAATTTACTCATCTGTCTGCTTGTTTTAGGGTTTATTGGTCTTGGTTGCCAGAGGGCGGCGCCGAAGGGGGTAGAGGAGAGACCGCTGGTTGTGGTGAGCGTCCCTCCGTATATTTCTATAGTTGAGGCTATTGCCGGAGATAGCGTGAGGGTGGAGTCGGCAACACGGCAGGGTTTCGATCCTCATACGATGGAGGTCACTCCAAGGCAGCGGGAGATGGTTCAGGGGGCCGATCTATTCATCGCGATCGGTGAGCCGTATGAGGCGAAGCTGCTGGCGGCCTTGCGGGAAGAGAAGGGGGAGATGCGCGTGCTCTATCTCAATGAGAAGATCCCAACTCTGACCTATCAGGAAGACACCCACTCTATTGAAGCGTGCGGGAGGGATCACGCCCATCACCATGGCAGTGAGTCTCGAGATCTCCATTTTTGGCTGAGTCCACGGCGTCTTCCGATGCAGGCGAAGCTAATTGCAGACTCTTTAACTGAGCTCAATCCTGCATTGAGGGAGCGCTACAGCGAGAGTGCTAAGCTCTACATTCAGAGAGTTCAGGAGCTCGATAGTAGAGTTCAGGAGATGGTGAGCAGCTATGCGGGAGATGCGCTCTTAGTCCCTCACTCTGCGCTCGGTTATTTTTGCAGCGATTATCAGCTGGTGCAGATCGCTGTGGAGTGCGAGGGCAAGAGTCCCCTTCCCCATCATATCGCTGCGATTTTGGATCTTGCGAAAAAATCAGAGGTGCGCGCTGTTTTCACCTTTCCTCACACTAATAATAAGAGCGTCGAAGTGATCGCAAAGGAGCTTAATCTTCGCACCACTACTCTCGACCCTTTAGCTGAAGATCCGCTTGAGACTATTGAGCAGATCGCAACAGAGATCAGTGAGAAATGGCCGATATAATTTTTAAAAATGTCTCATTTTCCTACGACGCAACCCGCGTCCTTGAGAATGTCTCTTTCGTAGTTGAAGCGGGAGAGTATATCGGCATCATCGGCCCCAATGGCGGGGGGAAGACGACAGCACTAAAGTTGATGCTCGGCTTTTTAAAGCCGCAGAGTGGCTCGGTTCATCTGCTCGATCAAGCTCCTAAAAAGGTGCGCACGAAGGTTGGCTATGTGCCTCAAGCTAACAGCTATGACGCGCAATTTCCTATTTCGGTATTGGAGGTGGTACTTACCGGGAGCCTCTCTAAGGTGGGGTTCTGGGGAATGATTCCATCGAGCGTTAAGAGGAGGGCTAGGGAGCTGCTTGAAGAGGTGGGGCTGAAAGGGCTGGAGGAGCGCGTCTTCGGCTCTCTCTCTGGAGGGCAAGCGCAAAAGGTGTTGATTGCACGGGCGCTTATGTGCGATCCGCAGATCCTTCTTCTGGATGAACCGACAGCAAATATCGATCCTCAATCTGAAGCGGCAATTTTCGCCTACCTCAAAACTTTTAAGGGTAAGAAGACGATCTTGATTGTCATGCACAACTTTGATGCGATTGTAAAGAATAGTGAGCGCGTCCTCTGCTTCCAACATGAGGTCTCTTCGATGAAGCCTTCTGAGGTGTGTGACCATTTTGCCATTGGAATCTACCATCCTATCGGAGGGGAGAGCCATGAGTGATCTAACTTTTATGGGGCTCTTAACGGCGCTATTCACCCAGCCCTTTCTGCGCATGGCTCTCTTTGCGTCGATCAGCGCCTCGGTTGCTGGGGGCGTGGTGGGATCGTATGTGGTGGTGAAGCGTATCGTCTTTATCAGTGGGAGCATTGCCCACTCTGTCTTAGGGGGGCTTGGCGCTGCGCTCTATATCAGGCGGGTCTACCACGTCGAGTGGCTACAGCCGATCCATGGGGCGATCGTCGCCGCGATTCTCTCTGCTTGGCTGATTGGAACGATCCGCCTCTACTACAAGCAGCGAGAGGATACGGTTATCGCCGCTCTCTGGGCTTTTGGCATGGCGATCGGTGTCATCTTCATCTCGCTGACGCCGGGACACAATGTGGAGATGACAAATTTTCTCTTTGGAAATATCTTGTGGGCGTCTAGAGCTGACATCTATATGTTGCTCGGACTCGACGCACTCGTCTTGCTGGTCACAGCCCTCATGCATCGCCGCTTTTTAGCGCTCTGTTTTGATGAGAATCAAGCAGCACTTCAGGCGCAGAATATCAAGCTGCTCTACTTTCTGCTCCTCTCAATTGTAGCCCTCACGGTCGTTCTGCTCATTCAAGTGGTGGGAGCTATTCTAATTATCGCTATGCTCTCTCTACCTGCTGCCATCGCCAACACCTATACGCAGCGCCTCTCAAAGATGATGTGGCTCGCCGTGATCATCGGAATGGTCATCTCCACTCTGGGCATCGCACTCTCCTACGCCCTCAACTGGCCCCCAGGAGCGACGATCGCACTTACGGCGACGACAGTCTATCTGCTCAACATGATTCGAAAAAAAGGATAACAAAAAAAACCTTATGTTTGTGCTTGACTGATTCAAAAAAAATATGGTACCGTTAGCTTTCTTTTATATAGGATCTATGTTTAGAAGAAGTGAAAGGAAATGAAAAATGAATAGTCTCAAAAGATATATGATGGCTCTTGTGCTGCTCCCCTGTTTTCTCTTTGGTGCGGGCTATCAAACATCGGAATCGCAACCCCTGCAACCTCAAAAAATGGGTCAGATCACTCCACCTCATGGCCCCCTCCCAAACCATAACATAGACGTCGTCATCAATGCTGAGTTCCTTTGGTGGTATGCCACAGTCGGGAATCTTCCCTATGCCTACGTAAAAGAAGTGGTTGTAAGGTCGACCCTTCCAATGAATGAAGTTATCTTTGTTCCGGATCGCACGAAAGAATTCGATGTGGAATGGGATCCAGGTGTACGAGTTGGTCTTGGAATCATCACAAATCATGATGGATGGGATCTCTATACAGACTGGACCTACTTTTATAATAGTGACAGCAAAAGCATATCGGTTCCCCCCTTCAGACAATTTTCTAACAATATTCTCGTCAACCCTCCTGGACAGCTCCTACTAAACTCCCCTTGGTTTGGCGGGACTACTGCTTCTAATTTTAATGAAATAGACGGAAAATGGAGCCTCCTCTTTCACCAGATCGATCTTGTTCTGGGAAGAAAATTTTGGATCAGCCCCAATTTAGTTCTACGTCCATATGGTGGTTTGCGCGGGCACTTGTCCCGTTTGCACCTACACATAAAGGGCACCTATGATGGACGAGAAAACCCAGAGGGTGGCCGTATCTTCTTACAGAAAGAAAAGAGTAATTGGAAGCAAAAGTTTTGGGCTGCTGGACTCCTTGCTGGAATGAAGACTACTTGGCATATGACCAAACACTGGAGTGTTTTTGGTGATGGTGACGTTGCTCTCATTTACGGTTGCTTCAACCTTCGGAATCGCTTCGGTAGTCTCATAATACGAAGAGATAACATGGGAGGCATCGAAACTCTCCAGAACTTTACCCATACCTATAACAATGATAATTTCTACTCCATCCAACCTGTTATCGATTTGGCGATTGGGTTTCGCTGGGAGACAACCTTCTCAAACTGCTCTTACCGCCTCAATTTCGATGCTGGCTGGGAAAATCATTCCTGGATCGATTTTAACAGATTAACCCGCTTCAAAAAAACCGAAGTGATATTTGCTCAAGACTTTTTACCTCCTGCTGGAAATCTAAGTATGTCGGGTGTCGTCGTTCGAGGTCGATTCGAATTTTAACCTGAATAAATTTTTTCTTCCCAATTAATTAAGGCAGCTTTAACCAAGCTGCCTTTTACTTTTGGGAGTAAAGCAAATAATGATTTACATTGACTCTAGATCGCGTTCCATA
>JAAKFF010000002.1 GCA_011065165.1 Chlamydiota bacterium | reverse complement strand
ATGCTGATGCTGATGAAGAGGGTCTCCGTCAAGATCCCTTCACAATGGAAAAGATCTCTACTGAAAAACTTCACTCCCCCCAAATTATCTACCTCCCAAGATACATTGCAGATAGCAAACATTGCTTAGAAATGATCCTCCGAAGGGGTAAATGGGAATTTGACCATCCCTTCATAGGTCAGGCTGCTCCTTTGTCTGAAGACAATCGGAATGCAATCACCAAACAGATCAGGGAAATCTTTCACATAACCATCTTGGAATTCAGGTCCTGCTTCGAATTTGAAGTAGAGAACGATAGACTCCAAAGATTTACAGAGCTGACTGGCATAAGATACAGCTAGCTTAAAAATCTTTCTTTCCTTATACCCACCTTAAACAGCGAATGAGATTTCTATGGCAAAAGATGAGCCTAATCCCTTTGAAGAGCCGGGGCAGACTTCAAGAAGTTTAGATCCATGTATTTTAGTCATCTTCGGTGCAACGGGTGACTTAACGGCGCGCAAGCTCATGCCCGCGCTCTATAACTTAAAGCGTGAGGGACAGCTCCCTACTAATTTCGTATGCTGCGGATTTGCGAGACGGGAGAAGGATCATGAGCTCTTTCGAAAAGAGATGAAGGAGGCAGTAGGCGAGCACTCCCGAGTCAAACCCATTGAAGAGGCCGTTTGGGAGAGCTTTCAAAACCAGATCTTCTACCACCAGTCGGAGTTTGATGATGATGAGGGGTATGAACGCTTTTCAAAGCTCCTCAAAGATCTTGATATGCAGTTCGGCACCCGCGGCAACCGAATCTTCTATATGTCAACGCAGCCGAGCTTCTTCACCTCGATCATCGAAAAGTTAAAGAAGCATAAACTCCTCTATGACCATGAAGAAGAGAGCGGCAGATGGTCGCGGGTCATCATTGAAAAGCCCTTTGGACACGACCTCAGCTCCGCTCACGCGCTGCAGACAGAGCTGATGCAAAATCTCAATGAGAAGCAGCTCTATCGAATCGACCACTACTTGGGCAAAGAGACAGCACAAAATCTCCTCGTCTTCCGCTTTGGCAACTCCATCTTCGAGAACCTCTGGAACCATCGCTATATTGACCATGTGCAATTTACAGTCGCCGAAGAGATTGGGATCGGAACAAGAGGTCACTTCTACGAAGAGCAGGGGCTGATTAGAGACATCATGCAAAACCACATGATGCAGCTCTTTTCACTCATCGCGATGGAGCCACCAGTGAATTTGAGTCCCGATGCTATCCATGACGAGAAGGTAAAGGTCTTAGAAGCGCTCCGCCCATTTAAGCAAGAGGACTTTGAACACTCTGCCGTGCGTGGTCAGTATGGCAAGGGATATACCAGCGGGGAAGAGGTAAAAGGATACCGGGAAGAGGAGAATGTAGACCCCCACTCCAATGTGGAGACCTATGGAGCCATCAGACTCTTTATTGACAATTGGCGGTGGGATGGAGTTCCTTTCTACCTCCGTGGGGCAAAGCGTCTGCCAAAGAGAGCCACTGAAATCGCAGTGACCTTCAAGAGACCCCCAGGTATTCTCTTTCATAAACGTGATGAACACTACGAGCCAAATGTCTTAGCGATCCGCATCCAACCCAATGAAGGCATTGCCCTCAAGATCAACTGTAAAGTGCCAGGCCCAAGCAGTCCCATCCATCCTGTGAAGATGGACTTCCGCTACGGAGCTTTTTTTGGACTCACACCCCCCGATGCTTATGAGCGGCTCATCTGCGACTGTATCGCCGGCGACAGCACCCTCTTCGCCAGGCAAGATGAAGTCTTCCACTCTTGGCAATTCATCACTCCCCTCCTCGACCATTGGGCCAACACCCAGCCCAAAGAGTTTCCCAACTATGCAGCAGGAAGTTGGGGGCCCAAGGCAGCTGAAGAGATGTTAGCGCGCGATGGCCGAAAATGGCGCCTAATCTGACAAAAGTATAGACTATAGGGAATATGGTAGAGACAATAGATCCAGCTAAAATTGAATCGGAACTTGAGCGTATCTGGGAATCCTTCCAGGGAACCAACAAGATGCGCGCCTGTCTCTTCAACCTAATCATCTTTACGCAAAAGGGGCAGCGCAACGCTTACTTGAACCAGATTGCTCAGAAGATAATCGAGAAATTTCCATCTCGTATTATCTTCATCACTCACGATGAGAGCTCCGAGAAGCAAGAATTGCGTACGTCGGTCTCTGTACTGACCGCAGATGAAGGAGAGAACGAGATCGCCTGCGATATGATTAAAGTGGATGTATCCCGTAGCTACCTCCCCCGCGTCCCATTCGTGATTCTCCCCCATATATTGCCCGACCTCCCCATCTATCTTGTCTATGCCGACGACCCCACAGAGGCCAACCCCATCGCAGAACAGCTGGAACACCTGGCCAATCGCATCATCTTCGATTCGGAGTCAGCATGCGATCTCCCAGCTTTTGCACAAGCCGTCTTAGCTCATAAAAAGAACTGTCAAGCCGATGTTGCCGATCTCAACTGGGCCCGCATAGAGGGTTGGCGCCAACTCTTTGCCAACATCTTTAAATCCTCAGATGAGCTAGAGCGCTTGAAGCAGGCGACTGCGATCACCATCCATTATAACGCTAGAGAGAGCGACACCCTCTGCCATACCAATATTCAGTCGATCTACCTCCAAGCGTGGGTTGCCACAGTGCTAAGGTGGAAGCTCACTAAAGTGGGTAGAGAAGGAGACTCTCAGATCTTCTCCTATGAGAAGGTGAAGATCTCTCTCCATCCAGCCATCTTAGAAGAGCTCTCTCCTGGGCGGATTCTCTCTATCGAAATCGAGACAGAGAGCGGTCATCACTACTCCTTCAAACGCGATGCAAAGTGTCCTCACTACGTAATGATTGAAAAATCAAGTGCTGAGTTCTGCTCTCTCCCCGTTCAATATATCCTAGATAAAGATATCTCAGGGCAATCCCTTGTCAAAGAGATCTGCCACAAAGGGACGAGCTCGCACTACACCAATATGCTCGCCCAACTTGCCGGACTTAACAGTGAGCAACTTCCATTATGAGCAGCCATTTTGTAATTTGGGACGACCGTCGCGACATCGCCCATCCAGGAGATCAAGCTGAAACGATCGTCTTCTGCGTCGAACACTTCATCAACTGCGCCAAAGAAGCGATCAAGACCCATGGATACTTCGCTGTCGCCCTCTCTGGAGGATCTACCCCCAAAGTGATCTTTCAGCAGCTCTCTACCGCCCCTAACTCCACTGAGATCGACTGGACAAAGGTGCTCATTTTTTGGGGAGATGAACGGAGCGTCGCTCCCACCGATCCCGATAGTAACTTTCGGATGGCGATGGATGCAGGACTGAAAACCCTCTCCATCCCCCCTAAGCATGTTTTCCGTATGGAAGCTGAAGAGAATATCGAAGAGAATGCCAAAGCTTACGACGCCAAAATCCATGAAGTTTTAGGAGACCGTCCCTTCGACTTAGTGATGCTCGGCATGGGAGAGGATGGCCATACCGCCTCGCTCTTTCCCGGAACCGAAGCGCTCAAAGAGAGCAGTGCATGGGTAGTAGCCAGTCAAATCCCCCAAAAAAAGAACTGGCGCATGACCCTCACCTATCCCTCGATCAATCGCGCCAAAAATATCGTCATCTATCTCCTAGGGAAAAATAAAGCGGAGATGGTTGGAAAGGTGCTCCTTGAAAAGCACGACCCCCCCTTCCCGATCGACCTTGTTGGCACCCCTCAAAACAAAGCCCTCTGGGTCCTCGATACCGAGGCCGCCACCCCTATCCTCTCTAAATTAAAAAAATAAAATAAAACAACATTTTGTTACTCTCTTTCGCATGAAGAAAGTGTTGGGAATAGAAACATCCTGTGATGAGACGGCAGTAGCTGTAGTCGAGGATGGAGAGAAAATTTTAGTTAATTTGGTCGCATCGCAAGCCAAGATCCATGAGAACTACGGCGGCGTCTTTCCTGAGATCGCCTCGCGGCAGCACATCGACCGGTTGCTGCCGCTTGTGGAGGAGGCGATGGCTGAGGTTGGATCGATCGATCTCATCGCTGTCGCAAATGGGCCTGGACTTATGGGGGCCCTCTTGATGGGGGTAACCGCGGCGAAGACGCTGGGTTTTGGCTGGAACAAGCCTGTCGTGGGTGTCAACCATGTGGAGGCTCATATCTATGCGGCGATGATGGAGGTGGAGCCAGTTTTTCCGCTACTTGGAGTGGTAGTTTCGGGCGGCCATACCTTTCTAGCCAAGATGGAGGGGGTCACCTCCTATGAGATCTTGGGTAGAACGGTCGATGACGCGATAGGAGAGGCGTTTGATAAAGTGGCAGCTCTCCTCGGATACCCCTATCCTGGGGGGCCTCACATTGAAGAGCTGGCGAAGAGTGGTGAATCTAATAGATATCCTTTCCGCGGGGGAGTGGTGAAAGGACGCCCCCTCGACTTCTCTTTTAGCGGCCTCAAAACCAACGTCCTCTACACATTGAAGGGTAAGAGCTGCAATAAGCACGCCCCTACGCTGATCGAGGAAGAAGAGAAGCGCCATGTCGCTGCAAGTTTCCAGAGAGCAGCTCTTAGCGATATCGTTAAAAAGGCTTTGAAAGCGGCAGAAACTTTCTCCTGCCAAGGAATTTATCTAGGCGGAGGGGTAACGCAGAATAGAGAGCTGCGCAGACTCTTTAAAGAGAGCTCTCCCTATCCCCTATTTTGGCCTCCCGAAGGGCTCGGACTGGACAACGCTGCGATGATCGCAGGATTGGGTTACCATCTAAAAAATTTTGATGATGAGGTAACTGCTTTTCCAAGACTTGCCTTCAATAGGTAGAGGGAGTAGAATGAGTAGACAAAAAGGATTTTTATTATGGCAAAGAAAGGCGCAAGAGAAAAAGTTCGACTGAAGAGTACAGAAACTCCAGAGACCTATTGGACCTTCAAGAACAAACGTAATACTCCTGATCGTATGGAATTGAAGAAATACGACAAAAGAGTGCGTCGTCACGTTATTTTTAAAGAAGCAAAGTGATTTTTGAGTTTTCGATTGCTAGAAAGTACCTCATTCCGAGGAAGGGTCAGCTATCGATGTCACTCATCGCCCTCATGTCGGTGGGAGTGATCTCCTTAGTTGTCTGGCTCGTCCTTATCTTCCTATCTATCACGGATGGAATCGAAAAAAACTGGCTTAGCAAACTCACCTCCCTAAACGCTCCCATTCGAATCACCCCTACAGATGAGTACTACCACTCCTACTACTATCGAGTCGATGGCATCAGCAACGCTTCAGACTTCCGCTATAAGAGCATTGGAGAGAAATCTGTCGCCCTTTTGACCGATCCCTATAGTGATGATGACAGGGAAATCCCCCCGAGATGGCCGGAGAGAGTCTATAACAGAGATGGCACCACCAAAGATCTGATCAAGGAGGCCTTTAATGCGCTCGCTGCTCTAGAGCTGACTGCTCAAGATTATGAAGTGTCGGGAGCCGTCTTGAAGTTGCGCATGGTCCGCCCAGAGGGCAATCTATTCTCCACTTCAGAGGAGAAGAGCCAGGGCTACCTCACTCAAGTCTCCTACATCTCTTCCTTCTGCAACAAAAGTCCTAGACTTCCCTCACTGATCGATCCTCCACGAATGGAAGATCTCAACCATCTATTTTTCTTAGCAAATGTCTCAGCGGAAGGAACAAAAGAAGATAAACCTGAGAGGGTGAAGCGCGCTTCAAAGAGCGTCTTTCAGAGGCGTATTGAGTCGCTACTATCGAATATCACCATCCAAAAGATGAAGACCACCTCGCACCGATGGCAATCGCTCGCTCTTCTACTGCCTGAAGGGGAGTCTTTTGATGCCAATGCGTCGATCAGAGGTGGAGAGATCTCTCACCTCTCTCTCCCTCTGGAGAAGAGTGAGAGCGAAGGTAAACTGGTGAAACGAGGTGAGCACTTCTACTTTCTTGGAAGAGATGGCAGCAGCCACGAACTGAGCCTCTCTACTCCCCTCTTTGTTGAGGGAATTCTGACACTAGATGCCACCCTCACTCCCCCCGCTTTTGACACAGCGTTATCGCTCAGAGATCTCCGTTTTGAAGTGGCTACCACACTGCAAGGCCGCTCTCTGAAGGGACAACTGCCCTGGGATGGCATTGAAATTTCACAAGCTGAGCCCCGCATAGAGTTCGAAGAGAGTCCAATGACCCCTCCCCCTTGGCCCTATAGTGTCCACTCTGAAGCGCACCTCCCCGACTCCGATGAGCCCGCTGTCGTCCTACCTAAGAACTTTCAGAAGAGCGGCGTTAAGATGGGAGATGTCGGCTACTTCTCCTATGGAGCTGCGACGACAAGCTCGGTGCAGGAGCAGCGCCTCCCCCTCTACGTTGCTGGCTTCTACGATCCTGGTGTGATGGCGATCGGTGCCAAGTGCGTCCTAACCTCTACTGCACTCGTCCATGCTATCAACAGCTCTTCACGAAACTTCACCTTCGATTCAAATATGGTAAATGGCATTCAGGTCTATTTAAACGACCTCTCCCAAACCAAGGAGACGAAGGCAGAGATCATCGAAGCGTTTGATAGTGCTGGATTGCTCCCCTACTTTGAGATCACCACCTTCCATGAATATGAGTTCGCCAAAGATCTTTTTCAGCAGTTTCAGAGCGACAAATATCTCTTCACTCTCATTGGAATCATTATCCTCTTAGTCGCCTGTAGCAACATCATCTCGCTGCTCGTGATCTTGGTCAATAATAAGAAGCGGGAAATTGCGATTCTCAGCTCCATGGGCGCCTCAAAAAAGAGTATCGCTCTGATCTTCACCCTATGTGGAGGCATCATGGGGATGCTCAGCACACTCATTGGAACAGTGGCGGCCATACTCACCCTGCACAACATCGACATCGTAGTGAGTTTTCTCAGTTTCTTACAGGGGCATGACGCCTTCAACGCAGTCTTCTACGGGAAATCTCTTCCAAATGAGTTGAGCAGACACGCCCTCATCTTCATCGTCATCGCAACACCTGTTATCTCCCTCCTTGCCGGACTGGTCCCCGCAATCAAAGCGAGCAAGCTCTCCCCATCTGCAATCCTGAGGTCTGAATGAAGCGTCCCCTCCGAAAAATTCTCTCCTATCTGCTTCCTCGGAAAGGTTCAAAAACAATGCCTTCGACACCTATCTTGCCGACACGAAAAACAGACTACGTAGCTTCTCCCAGATCTATTAAGAGATGCATACTTAGAGCCAACGCATTGACTAAAACCTTTCTCGAGCCTCTACGCTGCGACATTCTAAAGGATATCTCTCTCACCGTTTACGAAGGGGAGACCATCGCTATCATGGGTCCCTCAGGTGTCGGAAAGAGCACTCTCCTTCATATTTTGGGCACCTTAGACGCTCCAAGTAGTGGATCCCTTGAAATCGCGGGGAGAGATGCTTTGGGAGTAGCGAACACACTCTTAAGAAATCAACACATCGGCTTCATCTTTCAAAGCTATAATCTACTCGATGAATATAGCGTCTTAGACAATGTCATGATGCCAGCAAAGATCGCTCGCAATAAGAATCATGAAGCCCAAGCAGTAAAATTACTCGAAAGTGTAGGGCTTGCCTCACACAAGAATCACCTTGCTAAGCTCCTTTCAGGAGGAGAAAAGCAGCGTGTTGCCATCGCTCGCGCTCTATGCAACGATCCCGATCTAATCTTGGCAGATGAGCCTTCAGGCAACCTAGATGATACCAACTCTGCGCGTATTCACGAGCTCCTGATCTCCTCTGCAAAAGAGTTAAACAAAGCCCTCATCGTTGTCACACATAACTTTGAACTTGCCAAGCAGTGCGATCAGGTTTATACCCTTTATGATGGAAAATTGACCTTGGATAAGAGCGTATGAAGATTTTTGTTGTTGGCGTCGGTTATGTTGGACTTGTTACGGCTACCTGCTTTGCAGAGATGGGACATGAGGTCACATGCCTCGATATCGACAGAGAAAAAATCAACAAGCTGAAGAGAGGGACGATCCCCTTTTACGAACCGGGCCTCAAAGAGCTTGTCGAGCGCAACCAGAAAGCAGAACGCCTTACCTTCACCACCACTTATGAGACGTTAGAATCTTCGACCCTCTGTTTCATCGCCGTGGGGACTCCATCCACACGTAGCGGCGCTGCCGACCTCTCCCAAGTAGACGCTGCCGTTAATGAGATCGCCAACCATATGAGCGACTATCTTGTCATCGTCAATAAGTCGACAGTACCTGTTGGCACAGCGCGCAAAGTCAAGCGTCAGATCTACGAGATCTTAGCAGAGCGAGAGATGGAGATCCCATTCGATGTCGTCTCTAGCCCCGAATTCCTAAAAGAGGGTTCAGCCATCGATGACTGCATGAAACCCGATCGGATTATTATTGGGAGTGAGAGCGAAAAGGCCTCCCTCATTTTGCAGAAGCTCTACTCCTCATTTACCTTCAACCACGACCGTATCATCATCATGGACATCGAATCGGCAGAGCTCACTAAGTACGCCTCAAACGCCATGCTCGCTACACGTATCTCCTTTATGAATGAGCTCTCCGCTCTCTGCGAAAAAGTAGGAGCCAATATCAACCACGTCCGCCGAGGCATGAGCGGCGACCATCGCATCGGATACCATTTTCTCTATGCTGGAGCTGGCTATGGTGGCTCCTGTTTTCCGAAGGATATCCGCGCACTCAAAGCGATGGCCGAAGAGTATAAAATTGAAACGCCCATACTAGAAGCCATTGAAACGATCAATGAGAAGCAGAAAAAACAGCTCTCCAAAAAGATTTCAGCATACTTTGCGAAAGATGGGGGGCTCTCTGGAAAGACGATCGCCATCTGGGGCCTCTCCTTCAAACCCGATACCGACGATATGCGTGAAGCCCCCTCACTCACTCTCATTCACTCTCTTCTGCGGAAAGGGGCGAACGTGCGCCTCTACGATCCCGTTGCAATGGGCAACGCCAAAAAACTCCTCAAGGGAGAGAGCGCCATTCGTTTTTGTCAAAGTGAATACCAAGCTGCCCACAATGCCGACGCCATCGTACTTGTCACTGAGTGGAAACAATTTCGATTTGTGAATTTAAAGAGCGTTTTGAATAAGATGCGGGGGAATGCGTTTTTTGATGGACGTAACCAATATCAACCAAAAGAGATGGCAACCAAGGGCTTCTGCTACTATGGAATAGGCGTTCCGCCAGGAGCGAGAGAGCTTCTCCGCGCGCTGCGATCCCTTGGAAAAAAGAAGGCAATACATCATGGAAATCCAAGAATCGATAGTGCATAAGCGCAACTTGATTGATGCGCATCTCGAAAAATTGATTCCCCTAGTCGAAGGCCCCCACGGCCGCCTATTTGAAGCTGCGCGCTACTCTCTTCTCCTTCCTGGAAAGAGACTCCGTCCCCTCCTCACCCTTGCTGTTTTGGAAGATTATGGAGTTCCCATTCAAGAGGGACTCGATGCCGCATCTGCCCTAGAATTGGTCCATACCTACTCCCTCATTCATGACGATCTTCCCTGCATGGATAATGATGACTTCCGCCGCGGCAAACCCACGCTCCATAGAGTCTATGGTGAGGGGCATGCCGTCCTTACTGGCGACTTTCTTCTCACCCGCGCCTTCGAGGTCCTTGCCAAAGAGCCAGAACTTCTCGCCATCCTAGCCTCCCGAGCCGGGGGAGAGGGACTCATCGGAGGACAGGTGGTCGACCTTCTCAGCGAAGGAGAAGAGATCGATTGGGAGAGACTTGAGTTCATGTATAAGGGGAAAACCGCCGCCCTCTTCTCAGCAGCACTCGAATTTGGCGCCGTAATCGCAGAGAGCTCAGACGAAGATCGAGCTGCGCTGAAGAGGGCTGGGGAGTGCTTTGGGATCGCCTTTCAAATCAGAGATGACATTTCAGATGGCACCTCTTCTGATCTCATCAAACAGAAAGCCACCGCCCTCACCCTCTTCGGCAGAGAGAGAGCAGAGGAGCTTGCCGCCTCTTTCTTAGAAGAGGCTCTTAGCTCTCTTACTAGAGAGCTGCCCACCCTAGAAAAGATTTTTAGAGGTTAAGAATGAACCCGCTACCTCAACTACCATTAAGCGAGTTTTTCTGTGATACCTATCAGGATTGTTATAGGAATGATCAACAAAAAACGCTCCCTCCAGAGCGTCGCATGATCTTTAGTATATTGATGCAACCTGAGGATGTTGCTATAAGATATATTCAGAAGGCCTCTACTAAAAAGTCGTTCAATTCACATCGAAATAGACGATTTACTGCGCTCAAGTTTACAGCTTTGATGGCTTCTGTTGCGCTGAGAAAAGATAAGATAACGCACTGTCTTTTGAATGCTGGTGTAGAGTGTGCGATTCAAGATGCTGCAGGCAACACAGTTTATGACTATTCAGCGATACGGAGTGATTTAGCAGCTCTTAGTATTTTTCGTAAATTGCCTAATAGCAAGCGTTTCGTGAAAAAAAATTCACACCTCTCTGAAAAGGCTTTTATAACAGTTTTGAAAAAGAGTCTGAGAGCTCCCCATAGTTCATTTTGTGACTCCACAACAAAAAAAGTTATTATTGTAGCTGTGATTATAGTTGCTACACTGTTCTGCGGAATTTTCTTTTCAGTACCCCGTCTAAATGCTTCACAAACTGATAATCCTCCTGATCGGCTTGATAATGGTAGATCAGCTTCCTCTACACCGCTTCCTCTTGTATGTTCTGATGAGATAAGAATCGTTAAACCTTCCCCCTCTGACCCTCCGAATCGACAGTACAGTCGAAATATTGATGATGCTGTTCTTGTGGCAGACGAAGAAGTTCTAAATTCTGATTTTGAGAGCAGCAACATTTTAGAGACTCTGACAAAAATCAACCACGAGGTAGTCAAACTTTTCTTAAATGAACTTTGGGAGCCCATCTCTAGCGGAAATCTTCGGACTCAATCAACGGTTGTTCGCCTCGGTGGCGCAACGAATCGAGAGCTCGCAAAACTTGCCGGGGAGAGATGTGGAAGTGAGGCTGGTTCACTTTTTCACAACGCATTGAGTAAACTTCAAATATCACTGACAACGCTACCAAATGAACTCGACCTGGAACAACATGCGAAGTTTTTTTCGACAAGAGAACGACAAGCCTTTGACTCTGTTGTTTATATGCCACCGGGTCCAAAACAAATTCCTTCACTGATGAGAAAATTTGTAAGAGACTATAGAAAATCGCTCAACGAAGAACATGATCCCATAGACAGAGCTGCATGGATCCACATGCAGATTGTCAAAATCCAACCTTTTGAGAATGGAAATCACAGAACAGCTCGTATCATGATGAATGCTGAACTTGAGCGCGGAGGATATACACCGAAAACTATCTATAATGATCCAGATTATGATATTGCAGACGAGGCAGACCTCAGGCGACCTGGCGCTTTTGCAGAATACCTACATCAAGTTTATGGCTAGAGAAATTCTATCAGAAAAACTAGGGAATGTGCGGAGCTTGCAGCCTCGAGAGAAAATTTATTGCTTATCACAAAATCCTACCATCTCTTCAAGTGAGATGAAGGCAGAATCTAGGACCATATTCGGATCTACTTCAACTGGACCGTTCTTTTCCAGAGTGGATTCTACAGGAGTGCATACTACATGTGCCGTTCCATCTTTGTTCGCTGTAACTTTATAATGAGAACGGTATTTTTCTAGGGTGAAGGCTTTAGAAGCCTGGAGATCGTTTGCTATGAAAACTGCTAAACCGGTTGCTCTTAAATCATGATTTGATTGATTCCGCCCAAGACCAAAATTCGTCATAGTCCAGTTTTCCCCGTTTAAGTTTCCCATAAGATATACAGATTCTACTTTCTTATTTCCTATCTGCCGTCTCATCTCTGCCAATATTTGATCTGAACGGAGCTGCCCACTTACGGGAGTTGCAACGCTATGAGCACCCACCATTGAACCATCTTTTAGGATAGCGGTCACAGTAATGCATGAATCGATATTTGGATAACTAATTGCATCCTGGGCTCCTATTAATTTAACGGTTCCTTCGTTAATAGAAATATTTTTAGCCACTTTATGGATTTTATCAACTACAGACGTCTCCTTTTTTACCCTATCTTCTTGATTACTAGACACCTTCGCCTGATTATCACTGGTTCGCGTAATTGCTGTCATAACTTTCCCCTTTTATTATTATCTTCCTTTTTAATCCTTAATACTATTATATCATATTTAATATTTTAATTATGCTATAGTTTAAGTTATTTATAATTAGTGGTTTATGAAGCATTTTAGTTTTCAGATAAATAATTGATTGAAATTGTTGAATTTTGTTATAATTGTTGTAACGTATTCATAAATTTTGATAAGGAGCTTTATTTATGACTTCTCCATCCATTGACAATTCTTCATCAATCTTATCCTCAATTTTGAACACAATCGGAAGCAAGCCTAAAGTTTATGGAAGGAAGATCTCACAAATTTCTCGGGACATTTTGGATAAAGCATCGATCGATTTAGCCTCTGTAAACCATCTTCAAAACTTGTTGTCAAAAAGACGAAACTGTCTACTCGCATTTGAAGCACCCTTCAAAACTGAACTAGATGTCAAAACTATGGTTTTAAACAAAGAAGGGCTCAGTACTCTAAATGAAATCCGAGCTACTTTATATCAATGGAAGAAGATCTAGATTAAAAAGAAAGCGACCGCCCTCACCCTCTTCGGCAGAGAGAGGGCTGAGAAGCTTGCCTCCTCCTTCATAAAAAAAGTCCTCAATTCTATCCCTAATGAGATGGCCACTCTCCACTTGACGCTGCTTGCTTAAAACTTTAATTGCTGATACCTTGCCTTAAGCTAAGGACAAAATCGTACTATGCCAGCCTCTTGTTATCTGACAAAATTTCACATGATCCGACCTCAATTCGAGTTGAAGCAGCAGGACGCCTTGGATTGGCTCGTCCTTGCCCACACTCGCGCAGAAAAAACTGCCAAAAAGTTTAATGAGAGAGAGGAAAAAGCATTTGCCGAAGCGCTTCGAAAGAGACTCCTGCAAGTGAGCTGTGATCCGACCCGAATTGCAACACGCGGCCATGTGCTTCGTGATTTCCTGCACCATAACTGGGAGGAGATGGAGATCTACCGTCTGCACGACTCCCCCAATGGAGTCGACCTTCAGGAGAGGCACGCCTCTTATGATCGCATCGTCTCCCCCATTATGAGAGAGTTCTATCAAGAGGAGAGCGACCCTCCCCAAGAGATCATTCATGTCACCTGCACCGGATATTTAGCTCCAAGCCCCCTTCAAAAGCTCATCTCTCATAAGGGATGGGGGGCTAAGACAGCCACGCACCACGCCTATCACATGGGATGTTATGGGGCATTTCCTGCGATTAAAATAGGGAGGGGCCTACTCAATCACATTGAAAACGTAGATATCGTCCATACGGAAGTGTGCACCCTCCACTCAAATACAGCGCTCCATGATGCCGACCAGCTAGTTGCACAGAGCCTCTTTGCCGACGGATTTATTAAATATGGCCTCTCAAGGGAGAGGCAGAAAGGGGCTCTAAAAGTCGTTGCGCTTCATGAGGAGATCATCCCCAATTCAGAGGAAAGCATGGTCTGGAATCTTGCCTCTTGGGGCTTCTTCTTGCGTTTAGGAAAAGAGATTCCCGTTCTCATTCGAAGGGCCCTCTCCCCTTTCTTAAAACATCTATGTCAAAGTGCCGACCTCGACCCTGAAGAGGTCGTAAAAAATGCACGTTTTGCTATCCACCCTGGCGGACCTAAAATCCTCGACTATATCCAAAAAGAGTTCGCTCTAAGCGATGATCAGATCAGCAGTAGCCGTCAGATTCTGAAACGCTATGGGAATATCTCCTCTGCAACACTGCCCCATATCTGGGAGGCGATGAGTAGCCAGCCAGGAGTTGTCGTAAGTCTGGCTTTTGGTCCAGGACTCACTATTCATGGTGGATTGATGGAGGTTGTCTAATGAGCTATTGGATCTTTCTCCCTTTCTTGTTGCAAGCGCTATTAATTGGAGTCGATGAGTTCGTCTTCCACGTCAAGCGCGGCCTCCCAAAATGGGAGAAAATTGGCCACCCAGCCGATACACTGAGCGTGATCCTCTGCTTTCTCTTTATCCTCTGGGTCCCCTACTCTCCGGGAGCCGTGAAAGTGTTTATCGGACTTGCGATCTTCTCTTGCCTAATGGTGACAAAGGATGAATTTATCCATAAACATCACTGCCCAGCCTCAGAGAACTGGCTACATGCCGTACTATTTGTATTGCACCCAATCGTGCTTGCTCTTGCGGGAATCGTCTGGGCCGCCTCCTTTGCCGTTGCTCCCCCCCAGTGGATCTCCCCCTTCTTAACGAATCCATCAACTCTCAGAACGGCGCTCATAACGCAGACTCTTCTACTGAGCCTCTTTTTCTCCTATCAGGTAATTTTTTGGAATGTAATATGGCGCGAAAAACCCGTACTAAAGTATTGATCAATAACGCTTTCTACGATGATCTCGGTGAGATGTGGAATGAGGCTGAAAACCATCCAGTCAGCCTACTCAGAGCGGAGAATCGATTTCGCTCTCCCTGGATCGTAGAGACCATTCAACAGCGCTACAATCGACCCATTGATGTGGTCGATCTAGGCTGTGGTGGAGGCTTTCTGACTCATGCCCTCGCAGAGGAGCGCCATCGGGTCGTAGGGATCGATCTATCTGAAAGTAGCCTTACCGTTGCTCGCAATAATGACCCAACAAAGCAGGTCCACTACCAAAAAGGAGACGCTTGCAATGTCGATCTTCCCGAACGCTCCTTCGATGTGGTCTGTGCAACGGATATATTGGAACATGTCGAGAGACCAGAGCTACTTATCAGTGAAGCAGCGCGTCTTCTTCGAAAAGGGGGTCTCTTTTTTTTCCATACCTTCAACCGCACCCCTCTCAGCTATCTTTTAATCATCAAGGGGGTGGAGTGGTTTGTTCAAAACACCCCACCTCGGATGCATCTCTACAATCTCTTTATTAAGCCCAAAGAGTTGAGAGAGATCTGCCAATCTGAAGGGCTCGTTATTGAAGAGATGAAGGGCTTCTCTCCTAAAATCATGCAGTTGCCCCTCCTTAAAATGTTACTTACCCGTAAAGTCCCTGAAAATTTTCGCTTCCACTTCACGAGTAGTCTTAAGACGGGTTACATCGGGTTTGCATCTAAATAGAGAGATCTCTTCTCACTTTAATGGGGATCTTATTCAAAGACAGTAACCCTACTATCAATCAATCCGCTCGCTCTGAACCTCTCTTCGTTTTTAAGAATATATTCAGGGAATTGATCATTGATCTCACAATATTCAAGGGCATCTATACTCTTTTTTATCCTCTCAACATCTCTATTGGATTCCGTATTAGCTGATACATGTGAACAAGATTCGAGTTTTTGCAGAACCTTCGAGAGACCGCCAACTGAGGAGAAGTGCCAACCGGTCTTGTTTGTTCTAGCAAAAGCCCATTTCTTTTTTGGATGCTTCCTTTTAATCTTTTCAAGAACACTAAAGCCATTATAGGCGTGTCCCTTCGAAAAACCTCCGAGATCTCTTAAAGCTTGAGCAGTGCGGATATACTTTGAAAAATTTCCCCAGGAGGTGGCAAGACAGATCTGCCAATAGTTAGCACTCTTCCTATTTAAAAAGTAGGTGTAGAGTTCAAATTCACCAAAGACTAAGTCGTTATCCTCCACAGCAATAAGTCGGGTAATTTCATCGATCTTCTCTCTTCTGATGATCTCATCGACATCAGAGATGATCACAATATCCCGCTTATCAGGATGACAAGCCTTTAGACCTCTACCAATTTGATTCCTCTGAAAAATTTCAACTTCCCAATAATTATCACTCGTAATTGCGCTAAATTCAGGGAATTCATCGACAACAACATGGATAATTTTGTCTGCGTACTTTGCGAAGTGTTCTCTCTTCTCCTTGAAGAAGAGGGGTTTGGACTTATTTTGAAACGTTCTAGTCGACTCGACAAGAATAAATTTATCGACCTTGTCATACATCTCCTCCAGCCGGATCTCTAGAATATCAAATTCATTATAGAACAAGAAGCAGTCGAATACTTTGGGTTTATATGAAGCTCTATAAGCAGTAACGCCTACCCCTAAAGCTAGAAACAAAACTAAGACTGTCAATAGTGTCTTGCTCTTCTTGAACATGATTCTCTCCTGAGTTTAGGACAGTGTAATCGCTTTCTTTAAAAAAAAGCAATAGAGCGATTTGTCTAAAATCATGAAAAATGAGAGAATAACTAGGGATTAGAACAACGCCCGATTTGCCTCCATGGAATTGACTCTTGAAAAAAGATCCCACACCATCTACCCCTTTTTTAAACGATTTTTTGATCTTCTATTCAGCCTCTCTTTTATCACTCTCTTCTCGCCGGTATATCTCCTCATTGCTCTCCTGGTAAAGTTCGACTCGAGAGGGCCGATCTTCTATGTCGGAAAACGGCTGGGAAAGGGGGGAAGACACATTAGAGTCTTCAAATTTCGTACGATGTATGTCAATGCTGAGGATCGTCTCAAAGAGATGCTCAGAACTAACCCTGAGATGCGGGAGGAGTGGGAGATCTTTCAAAAACTTCAAAATGACCCCCGTTGTACTTCGATCGGGAAATTTTTGCGCAGAACCTCACTCGATGAATTCCCACAGTTTTTTAATGTGTTAAGGGGTGATCTAAGTGTTGTGGGGCCGCGCCCGCACTACATCTTTGAATTAGAGGGAAAAGAGGATAGTCCCCTTCAAAAACATGCACACATAGTATTAGCTGTGAAGCCGGGCGTTACCGGATTGTGGCAGGTCTCAGGGCGTAGCCGCCTCTCCTATGAAGATCGCGTGGAATTAGACCGCATCTATATGAAAAAACAGTCTTTCCTCTACGACTTGTCGGTCATTCTTAAAACGATCCCCATCGTTCTCTTCTCCAGAGGAGCTTGTTGATGCACGTTCTTGTGACAGGAGGAGCGGGCTATATTGGAAGCCATGTCTGCAAGGCGCTTGCACTAAATGGCGCGACTCCAGTGACATTGGATAACCTCTCTTTAGGTAACAAATGGGCGGCGCTCTGGGGCCCTCTGATCGAGGGAGATATCTCTGATAAGGAGTTACTTAACTCTCTCTGCAAGGAGTACCAATTCCAAGGTGTGGTTCACTTAGCAGCGCTCTCTAACGTAAGGGAATCGCAGCAGACACCCTTAACCTACTACCGCAATAATGTAGGAGGCAGCGCCATTTTACTCGAAGCAGTCAGAGAGCATCAGATCCCCTATTTCGTGCAGTCGAGCAGCTGCGCTATCTACGGCATGCCTGAGCAGATTCCCATCGATGAGACGCATCCGAAAGTGCCGATAAATCCCTATGGTACTTCAAAATGGATGGTTGAGCAGATCCTCCAATCCGCAGGTCAGTCGCATGGCATCAAGATTGCGATATTGCGCTATTTCAACGCTGCAGGGGCCGATTTAGATGGTGAGATTGGTGAGGCACACGATCCTGAAACCCATCTCATTCCACTACTCATTCAGACAGCGCTGAAGAAGCGTCCCTCTTTTACCCTCTTTGGAAGTGATCATGAGACGAGTGATGGCACTCCTATTCGCGATTTTATCCACGTCACCGATCTCGCTATGGCCCATGTGCGAGCGTTGGAATGGATGGTTGAAAATGGAGAGAGTCTCACCCTTAATCTAGGCTCTGGGAGGGGTTATTCTGTGGCGCAAGTGATAGAAGAGGTGGAGAGGACTCTCGGCTGCGCGATTCCAATAGAAAAAGGGGAGCGCTTTGCAGGAGACCCCCCTATTTTGGTTGCCAATCCTAAGAAGGCTATCGATACGCTCAAATGGCAGACCCGCTACTCCGATCTATCAACGATAATCAACACGGCATGGCGATGGCACAAAGAGAGATAATCTGGCCTTTCTTCTTCATCGCACTCTTCTTCTCTCTAGGGTCATTTGCACCCCTCACAGCGTTTGCCCCATTCCTCGTCATAGCCTTCTATAGATATCCACTTGTTGCATCTCTTTGGATAGCTGCTGGATGCGGTCTCATTCTCGATCTACTCACTACCACTCCTTTTGGTATCTATACGCTCAATTATGTGGCGGTCAGCTTTTTTCTCTTTAACTGCCGAAGTTATTTCGTTGAAAAACCTATCGGACTCGCCTCTCTGACACTAATTTTTTCCACTCTCTCCTCCATTTTAGCAAGAATCTCTTTCTGGACCCTTGGAATCACCCTTCCACTTACCTTGAAGGGAGCCGCAACGGATTTTGTCGTGATGCCTCTGTTTGATGGGATCTACTCTCTCCTCTGCTTCTCTTGTCCCTTGATTCTCTTTCGATTAGTGCACCGTCAATGGTTTCGCTTCCTTTTTTTAAGGAAAGAAACTAAAGAGAGAGAAGAAGAGGAGTTAAATTCCTATGGCAAATGAACTTGACCTTCCTAATCTCTTACGTTCTAGATTGACAATGGTAGGGACTTTGGCTGCCATGAAAGCGGGCGAAATGCTGCGCAAAGGCTTTGGCACGCCGATGAAATTCGAGACAAAAGAGGGCCGCCATAATCTTGTCACTGAATGGGATCAAAGAGTTGAAGAGCTCATCATCGAATTCATAAAAAGTCACTTTCCAGAGCACGCTTTCCTTGCTGAAGAGAGCGGTGAATCGGGAAAGGGGCAGGGTGGGATACAATGGATCATCGATCCACTGGATGGAACGGTCAACTTCGCCCATAAAATCCCGATGTTTTCAATCAGTATAGCCGCAGTTTTTCAATCTGAGATCTTAGCAGGAATTATCTACCATCCCATGATGAACGAACTCTTTATCGCCGAAAAAGGCAATGGCGCCTACCTCAATGGAGAGCGTCTGAAAGTCACGGAAACGGCAGTCCTCGACAGTGCAATTGTCGCCACAGGTTTTCCCTACAATGTTCATGAAAACCCGCTCTGCTGCTTGGACCATTTTAGCCACTTTGCTAAGATGGGTATTCCACTTAGGCGCCTCGGCTCCGCAGCCCTCGATCTCGCCTATCTTGCAGCTGGACGCTTCGACTCCTTCTGGGAGGTCTCACTGAACCCTTGGGACTACGCCGCTGGGAAGCTTCTTATAGAGGAAGCAGGTGGAATGTTCACTGATTTTGAGGGCAATCCTCTCTCCTCGCTCACTGAGGGAGCCGTCGTTGCTTCAAATGGAATTTTGCACGACCAGATGGTCAAAAATATCAGAGCGACATTGGAGAAAAATGTAAGTGAAGGTGATTGACGGCAGAAAAATTGCAAAAGAGATCCGCGAAGAGCTAAAAAGACGCATCGCGAAGATTTCAGGTAGAAGACCTGGGTTAGCATTTATATTACTTGGTGAAAACCCCGCCTCTCAGGCCTATGTTAGGATGAAGAGGAAGGGGTGCCATGAGATCGGAATCCACTCCGAAATATTAAATCTCCCTCTTGAAGTGACCGAAGAGGCTCTTAAGAGAGAGATCGAGCGTCTAAACCAAGAGCAGACCATCGATGGCATCTTGGTGCAGCAGCCCTTCCCTAAACAGATCTCCACCTCTCAAATTGTCGAAGCGATCGATCCAGCAAAGGATGTCGACGGCTTCCACCCAATGAACATTGGCAAACTTCTCCTAGGGGAAGAGGGCGGCTTTGCTGCATGTACTCCCCTAGCCATTGTCAAACTGCTAGAAAAATCGGGAGCAGTGGTCGAAGGGAAACACGTTGTGATTCTCGGCAGAAGCAATATCGTAGGGAAACCTCTCGCTGCCCTCTTAATGCAAAAGCAGAGACATTGCAACGCCACAGTGACGATCGCCCATAGCGGCACAGAGAATCTCAATGAGATCTGTCAAAGCGGCGACATCTTAGTCGCTGCGATTGGAAGCCCCCTCTTCATCAAAGCTGAGATGGTGAAAAAGGGGGCTGTCGTCATCGATGTCGGGATCAACCACACCGATCAAGGCTTAGTCGGCGATGTCGACTTCGAATCTGTCAAAGAGGTCGCCTCCATGATCACTCCCGTTCCAGGCGGCGTGGGACCCATGACCATCGCAATGCTTCTCTCCAACACCTATGAAAGTTTTCAAAAACGATGCGCTACTTAATTTTATTGCTTCTCCTTCTCGGTTGCTCCTCCTCTACAGTGACCCATTTTCAGGGAGTAGCCCACACTCATAGTTATCACATCCAAGTGGCAGGAGAGCTCTCTACGCGCGCAAAGCAGGAGATTAAACTCCTCATCGACGATACATTTGACGAAGTCGATACCCTCTACAACCGCTGGAATCCCCTTTCGGAGCTCTCAACCACCCAAGGTCTCGCTTGCTCACCTAAACTGAGCGCTATCCTTGCGTTAGCAATGTCTTTTAAGGAGTTGACCGGTGGCCTTTTTGACCCAACGTTGGGGGGAGAGATCGCAGCGTGGAAGGAGAGCTTAAAGCGAGGAGAGCTGCCCGACATTGAAGCTGTCCGACCAGAAGTTGACCTCGATGGGATGTTGAAGGGGTATGCAATCGATCTCTTGATAGAGAAATTAAAGGGTGCCGGCTATGCGCAGATCTATGTAGAGTGGGGCGGTGATATCAGAGTGAGTGGCCAACATCCAAAGCAGCGAGCTTGGCGTATCTTAGTGGAAGGTGAGGTGATCGATTTAGACTCTGCTCTCGCAACGAGTGGGAATGGTGAGCAGCAGTGGAGGGTCAACGATACGATCTTCACACACATTGTAGACCCCCATACCCTCAGAGCCCTCGAAGTCAAAGAGCTCACTAGCGTCACGGTACGCGCCCCCACCTGCGCCCTCGCCGACGCCTTGGCAACGGCGTGCATGACCTTCTCCGATGGCGATGAAGCCCTTCGCTGGGCAGAAAAAATCAAAGAGAGACACGAAGGTGTAGACTTTTGGATCGTTAGAAAATTCTTGACAACTCAAAAGTGAATGAGTATCAAGAAACTATTATTTCATTGGAGGTTAATGATGAAAAGAGTCTCAATTCTAGTAGTAGCAATCGCATGTTTGGCTGGAAGCTTCCTTGTTTCGTGCGAGAAAAAAGAGTGTAGCCCCTGTTCCATGTCAAAGTCAAAGTGTAAACCTTGTCAACCCGAGAAAAACGGTGAAGACCCTTGCAGCCCTTGCAGGCGATATTAACCTGGATTTCTCTCCAGGTCTCTCGAAAAACGGTTGCGCTCGGCTAGGAGCTCACTGATCACTCTCATTTGCAGATCGATTGAGATCTTCGATTTAGATGTGATCTCTAAGTTGCGATTTTCTAGATTCTCTTTCAAGGAGAGCCGCTGCATATATTCGATCTGTGTCTGATCGCGTCTGTCGATGAGTTGGAGAATTTGGGGCCTGAATAGGAGGAGCATTGCTGTGAGCCATCGGTTTACTGCTTTGGAGGGGCGGCTGTGCTCAATGTGGAAGTCTTCGACCATATTTTTAACATCATCTGCCGGAAACCAGCTCTCTCCAGTCACCCATCGATTAGTAGTAAAAAGTTCTATCGGGTAGCCCTCATCATCCATTGTGATCGCTAAAAGGTGGACGTAGCTATCAGGCTCTTCCCTCTGGCGCAAAAAGAGATGGAAGTGTCCCTGCTTCCCCTTTTTATGGGTATGGTAGTAATATTGAGAGAGCGTCTCTCTATCGTAGATATCTTTTAATGGGTAGTGGTCCATCTCAGAAAAGGCTCCCTCTCCCCTAAGAACCTCTTTGACGATATGGGATCCTCCACTCTTCAGTAGACGGTTCCACTCTTCGATCTCTCTTCCCGCACGATCCATCGCCTGGAGCTGCTCAGTCGTGCAAAGTTCTAATTTTCCCTTTAACTCTGCCTCATCGATAGGCGCAGTATGATGGAAGAGAGGGAAGAGAGTGAGGGAGAAGAGAGCTATGAAAAGGAGAAGGTAGATCGGTCGAACTCTTTTCATATCATGGAATTTGCGATTTAGGGTTCAATAGGTTATGATAATAATTCACCAAAACGAAAAAGAGAAGAAGATTAAAAAAAAGCCAAGAAGAGAAAAACCAAAAGTTACCGACTATGTAGTCGCTCAGGGAGTGATTCATGTCCATCACAAAGGTTTTGCATTTGTATCCCCAGACGATAGTGAACTCTACCCAGAAGATGTCTTCATCCCCAAACACCTAAAAGGAAATGCAGTGGATGGTGACCGAGTAGAGGTCGCTGTCCATACTGAAAGACGTAAAGACAAGGGCCCAGAAGGTCATGTACTCTCTGTGCTGGAGAGAGCCAAAGAGCATCTTGTAGGGATCGTTCTGGAGATCAACCCGAAGGGTGATTACCTCTTATATATCCAATCCTTCGGCAAGAGTAAGGATGCGCTCGTCAAACATCAAAAAGAGCTTCACTACTCTATCGGCGACCGCCTTCTGCTCAACGTCGTCGATTGGGGAGATGAGAAGGATCCTGTGCTCTGCAAAGTCGCGGAAAAGCTTGGAAACATCGACGATCCTAAGACCGATATCCCTGCCGCCTCTGCAGATTTCGGCATTCGCGACGCCTTTCCCAAAGCCGTGATGGAGCAGGTAAAGAAGTTCTCGACAGAAGTGGAGAGCGAAGATCTAAAAGAGCGCGTAGACCTCACCGGGCTAGAGACCTTCACCATCGACCCCACTACCGCACGTGACTTTGACGATGCCCTCTCCCTCACTGAGGAAAAAAACGGCCACTACCAGCTCAGTGTGCATATCGCCGACGTCTCCCACTATGTCCAAGAAGGAACACCCCTAGACACCGAAGCCAAACTGCGGAGTAACTCCACCTATTTCCCTGGGAAATGCCTTCCTATGCTCCCTGAAGAGCTCTCCAACCATCTCTGTAGTTTAAAGGAGAAGGTGATCCGTCTGACCATCTCTGTCCTCATCGAGTTGGATGCGAGTGGAAATACGCTAAACTATAAGATTGTTCGGAGTTATATCAACAGCCAGAAGCGCTTCACATATAAAGATGCAAAAGAGGTGCTCGACGATAAGACGAGCAGCCCTCACTACGCTACGCTCAAGCTGATGGAGAAGCTCTGCCATCTTCTCAAGAAGAAGCGATTTGAGAGGGGTTCTGTCGACTTAGCCCTCCCTGATATCGTGATCCTCATCGACGATAACGGCAAACCCTACGGCTTTGAAGAGATCGAATATGATATCACCCACCAGCTAGTCGAAGAGTTTATGCTTAAAGCAAATGAAATTGTTGCTGAATCTTTCGCATCGAAAGATCTCGCCTCCGTCTACCGTATCCATGAGGACCCCTCCCCAGAAAATCTTGAAGATTTTTACGCTCTAGCGCGGACGTTGGGATTCGCTGTTCCAGGAACACCTAATGTGGAAGACATTCAAAAGCTCTTCTCTCTCGCAAAAAAAACGCCCTACGCCCAGCAACTTTCCATCGCCTATATCCGTAGCATGAAACTTGCCGTCTACTCCCATGAAAATGTTGGCCACTATGGGCTTGCCCTTGAGAACTACTGCCATTTTACCAGTCCGATTCGCCGCTATAGTGACCTGATCGTCCATCGCCTCCTCTTCGACAAGAGAGTCCCTGAAAATATAGAAGAGATCAGCAAAAAGTGCTCTGAGCGTGAACGGATCTCTTTCAAAGCTGAGATGAACGTTCTCGGCCTCAAGAAGCTCCGCCTTCTCAAGATCTACCAGAAAGAAGATCCCAGGCGAGTCTATAACGCTACGGTCAACAAGGTGAAACCTTTCGGGATCTTCTTTACAGTCGCTCCCATCCAAGCAGAGGGCTTTCTCCATATCTCCGACTTGAAAGACGACTACTATGACTACCAGAGTAGAGAGCAAGCTCTGGTGGGGCAAAATAGTGGCAGATCTTTTAAGATGGGCGACAAACTCGACGTTCTACTCGAAGAGATAGACCTTATTCTGATGGAGAGTAAATGGGCACTCAAACGCAAAAAAAGAAGACACCGTTAAAATTCTATAGAGGCGGGGAGATCCTCCAGATTGGAAGGGAGCTCCTTGGCAAATATCTCTTTACCTGCATCGATGGGGAGCTCACCGGTGGAATGATCATTGAGACCGAGAGCTACAAAGGGCCAGAAGATAAGGCCTCCCACGCCTATGGAAACAGGAAGACTAAACGTACGAGCGTCCTCTTTGAGAAGGGCGGCGTCGCCTATGTCTATCTCTGCTACGGCATCCACCACCTCTTTAACATTGTCACCTATAAAGCTGGCACTCCCCATGCGATCTTGGTGCGCGCCATCCTTCCAACTGACGGCATTAAAACGATGGTTAAGCGCAGAAAAAAAGAGAGTCTCTCACCAGCGCTTACTGACGGGCCTGGAACGGTCACCCAAGCATTGGGCATCAATACTCACCACACTGGACTCTCTCTTTTGAGCGATACCATCTGGATCGAAGAGCGCGGCATCACAATCGCTCCTGATAGGGTTATCTGCTCTCCCCGTGTCGGAATAGATTACGCAGAAGAAGACGCCCTTCTCCCCTGGCGCTTTCGCCTTGCGGAGAACTCTGCAATCACGTAGATTTGTAAAAAAGGATCTATCTGCTTGAAAAAATATTTCATAACCGGATTGGTGATACTTCTTCCCCTTGCAGTGACAATCGCAATAGTAGTGTTCATTGTCGACTTTCTGACGAAGCCCTTCATCGGAATTGTCTCGAACTTTCTGCAGGATCTGAATCTACTCAATAAAGGCTTCCTCTTCCTCACGCCAGAGCAGGTGGTCCTCTATGGAAGCAAGCTTCTTATTTTGATCTGCCTCCTCCTCTCTACCCTCCTACTTGGAGTGATCACGCGCTGGTTCTTTTTTAAATCTATACTCAGCCTTAGCGATAAAATTCTGCATCGCATCCCCCTTATCAACAAGGTCTATAAG
The DNA here is from genome assembly GCA_011065165.1 of Chlamydiota bacterium. Classification (GTDB taxonomy): domain Bacteria; phylum Chlamydiota; class Chlamydiia; order Chlamydiales; family Simkaniaceae; genus JAAKFF01. The sequence goes on along the minus strand of JAAKFF010000002.1, from coordinate 20,767 downwards.
ACAACGCAAGAGATTATTAAGACCCTCTTTGCAAGTGACAAGGGCTCATTTAAACAGGTCGTAATGGTCCCCTTCCCAAAAGAAGGAACCTATGTAATGGGGCTCATTTCACGTGAATCCCCTGAGATCTGTTCAGAAAAAGCAGGAGAGAAGATGTTCTCTATTCTGATTCCTACAACTCCTAACCCCACATCAGGGTTCTTGCTCATGTACAGAGAATCAGATATCATCTTCCTCGACCTGAAGCCTGAACAGGCGATTAAATATATCGTATCGTGCGGTGTTATCACTCCGGAAAACTCCCAGGAAATAGCCAATCAGACTCAATGAAGAAGACATTTTTAGCCGGACTTGCCATTCTCCTTCCCATCGCGGTAACTTTTTTTATCATCTTCTTTATCGTCGACTTTGTAACCGCACCCTTCGTGGGAATTGTGGAAGATCTCATCACCGAACATGGGGCAACTGAGCTTGCTGAACACCACTACTATCTCCTCCTTTTTATAAGCCGTATCATCGTCCTCATCCTCTGCTTCCTCTTCGTCCTACTCCTAGGATTCTTTGGTCGACGGATTTTCTTCTCTTGGTTCATCAACTTAACCGACCGCATCTTCTACAAAATCCCCATCATCAAAACCATCTACAAGATCAGCCGAGAAGTCAGCAATAGCTTCTTAAAAAAAGGGGATGAGACACTCTTTAAAGGGACTGTCGCGGTTCCTTTTCCTCATACACGTTCAGAAGCGTTTGGCCTCCTCTCAGGAACACCACCTAAGGCGGTGACCGAGAAAAAAGAGGGGCTCCAAACAGTCTTTATCCCGACCGCTCCCCATCCCATCTCCGGATTCTTGCTGATGTATAAAGAAGAGGAGATCAAACATACCGATATCGAAACGGAAGAGCTTTTAAAATTCCTCCTTTCATGCGGCGTCTATAAACCTTGGGAAGAGTCTTCTAAATGAGTCATAAACAGATCCGCGTCACCTTTTACCAAGTCGCAGATGACCAGCAAAAGCGCAGTAAAATCCTCCATCTTGCCCAGGAATATTTTGAAAAAAATGAGCCCCTGCTCATCCGCCTTCCCCATAAAAAAGCGCTTGAATATGTCGATATTCTCCTATGGAGGGTTCCCCAAGATAGCTTTCTCCCTCACGTCATCAAAGATGAGCTCTGCAAAGATCTCATCGTTCTCACCACATCTGAGAACAATCCGAATGGAGCGAGAAGTATTTTAAACCTCTGCCCGAAATCTATCTCAAATGAAGATCTCTTCTTCACCCGCATCTATGAGCTAGAAGATCTAGCGAGCAGCAATAAGAACAAGTCGGCCCAAGAGCGTTATAAAAATTATAAAGATAAGGGTTATACCATCACCCTCACCTAGCAAAAAACAGAGTAGCCCCCTTTACTCTTGAGCTTTTATCTCCCCTAGCGTATAGTGGTATTTTCAACAGAGGTACCGATATGACTAGAATTAGTAAAAAAGATCGACTCAAGCGCTGTCCCCGTAAACCTACATTCGGATCGATCAAAACAGGCCCTTTAAAGGATAACCTCCCCAAAGGGTACAGAGAACATGAAAACGCATTCAAAGGGAAGTCTGAGCAGATACTTTTCATCGCAAAGATGAGTAAGTAGGTGCGTTTAGCCCCATAGGAGAAAGTTATGTCAAGACATCCAAGCTACGGCAAGTCAAATAAAGGCGGAAAGAAGCGCAACGTACTTAAGCGATTCGAGCGCATTGACGTCCTCAAAAAGCTTGGCCGCTGGAAAGAGGGTGAAAACAAAAAAGTCACAGGGCTGCCCAAAACCCCTGCGGGGCAGTGAAAGTACTCTGTACAAACGCTCAAGATATTCTCAAAATTGATGAATCTCAGGTCGAGCGTTTGGTAGAATCCTTTTTAAGCTGGAAAAAAGTGGAGTGCGATGAAGTGACTATCCACTTTGTAGATAAAGAAAAAATCACCTCTCTTCACGCCCTTCACTTTGACGACCCCACACCCACAGATTGCATCTCTTTTCCTCTCGACGCCCCACAAGAAGAGGGTTCTGGCTATAAAATTCTCGGTGAGATCTTTGTCTGCCCTGAAGTAGCCCTTGAATACTCTCAAAAGCACAACCTCTCCCCTCAAAGGGAGCTCTCCCTCTATATCGTCCATGGACTTCTCCATCTCCTCGGCTTCGACGACCGAGATCGATCTAGCGAACCCATCATGAGGGATGAAGAAAAATCAGCGATCAGCTATTTAGAACAAAAAGAGAAAATTTTAAATGGTTAAGAGATTTATTTTCCTTCTTCTACTCGCTTCATCCTGCGGCTTTGCCGGCATCGAATCTGATTTTTTTCGAGCCTGTTTAATCGGAGATGAAGCTGAGGTCATTACTCTCTTCGAAAAAGCGGGAAAGAGCCTTGTTTTTGCTAAAGATAAAGAGAGTAACACCGCTCTTCATATCGCCTGCTGCTCAAAAAAGGGGGGCAATAAAAAAGAGATTATCGCTCTCCTCATTGCAAATAAGGCAGATGTTAACGCTCAAAACCGGTATAAATCCACCCCACTCCTTATCGCCGTATGCAATGGAAATTATGAGGCGGTCGAGCTGCTCCTAAACTCTCCCGCTATCAAACCCAATCTCCAAGACCAGCACAGCTTCAGCCCTCTTCATCAGGGAGTGATCAACCGTATGCCTCCGATGATCACACTTCTTCTCTCTCATCCCAAGACCAACCCTAACTTTGGTACAGATGACGGCTCCTCGCCCCTTCATTTCGCATCGATGTATGGTTATCTTCCAGAAGCTGAGGCCCTTATTGATGACCCACGCACCGACTTGAATGTCGCTCAACATGATGCCAACTATGGGGGAGCCACTCCCCTCCATTTCGCTGCCATGCAAGGAGAGGCGGAGATCGTTAGAAAGATGCTTGAGCGAGGAGGAGTGAATATCCACGCTACCCTCATCCAAGGCCTCTATGCCGGATTCACCCCCCTACATTTTGCTGCGATGAATCCTGATACCGTCTCTGTCTTTGAGACGATCAAGATTCTCTTAAACGCTGGAGCCAATCCCAAAACAAAATGTAAAGTAGGAAAAACACCGATGGATCTCACACAGGTGAGTATCATAAAATCTCTTCTAAAAAACCCTAAAACCCAATTTAAGAGTCAATAAGCTAGATATGAACTTAGCCATTCTACTCTCTGCACTCATCTTTCTTATTGGAGCCACCTTTATCACAGGCCTGACGAAATCCCTCCAAATTTTAGGCCGTATTCAGTGCAAGAAGGAGTTCAATCGAAAGCCCCATCTCTATTTTGCCTACAACTTCATTAAACGCCTCTTCTCCAAAGACCCCTGGGATAACCTCTTCTATCTCCTTAGCTTTACCAAACATCTGCTCCGCCTCCTCTATGCAACGACCTTCTTCTTCGTACTCATCACCGTTCTCTTCGCCGACCACGCCTTCTCACTCTCCTCCCTTCTCATCTCTATCGTCATTGTAATAGCTCTCGCCCTCCTCCTTGACTTTCTCTTCCGTTTTATTCTCTCATTCAACGCTACATTCTTCCTCCATTTCTCCACCCCTATTACCACCTTCTTCCTCCTCCTCTTCTCCCCTATCACCTTCCTTCTACTCAAAGCTCAAAAAGGCCTCTACAGTAACAAAACCGATAGACCTTTAGCCTATACTCGCGCTCGAGTGAAAGATAAGATCTTAGAACTCGTTCATGAATCCGAACTCAGCGCCTACCTAGACCCATTTGACCGCCGCGTGATCAGCTCTGTCGCCTCCATCCGCGACCGTATCGTACGAGAGATCATGGTGCCCCGTATCGACATCTTCACTCTATCTATCGATCAGACTGTCCATGAAGCCGCCCAGAAATTCATCTCCGAAGGATATAGCCGTATACCAGTCTATGAAGAGACGATCGATTCGATCGTCGGTATTCTTCTCTACAAGGATGTCATGGCTTACTACTTCCGCAGCATCGAAAAAAATGATAGATCTCCTCTTGACACTCCCCTTAAGCAGCTCATTAAACCCGTCATCTATTCACCTGAGACAAAAAAAATCTCTCAACTCCTGCAAGAGTTCCGAAGCAAACAGATCCACCTAGCGATCGTCGTCGATGAGTATGGGGGTACTGAAGGAATCGTCACGATCGAAGACATTTTGGAAGAGCTCGTCGGAGAAATTGCAGATGAGTATGACAGCATCGAAGACGATCAGCTCTACTCGGAGAACCCAGATGGTGGTTGGATAGTAGATGCGAAGATGACCATTCTCGATGTCGAAAAAGAGCTAGCCATCGACATTCCACAGAGCCCAGAATATGACACAGTCGGAGGCTACGTATTTCAGCGTGCAGGGACGATCCCTTCCAAAGGATGGAAAGTCCATAATGACAATTTTGATTTAGAAGTCCTCAGCACCAATGAAAGATCGATTGAAAAAGTGATTATTACCCCTCCAAAGCTATCAAACCATTGAAAAACAAAGATTTTTCAGATAGACTTAAGGCAAAAAACAAACAGTAAGGACCTATGAGCCGCTCAATTAGTTATACCGACCCTAAAATCGCCCTCGCAGGTGAAGTTAAAACATGGAAATTCATCTATACTACTGGTGTAGATCTTCCCAAGGGAGCTCGTCTTAAGTTCGATATTGGTTCAAAGGGGCGCGATTTCGATTGGGAGATCCCGCAAACCAATCCCAAAAGCAAAAAAAACTTGATCTGGTTGGAGACCCCAAATAAAAAATCGGTCAGCGCGATAGAAGTTCCCATCCCTGATAGCAACCTTCCTCAGTTTGAATTCACCCTACCTGGGACCGTCAAAGCTGGAGAATCTATCACTATCCATCTAGGAACCCCAGATAGCACGGGAGTCGAAAAGAAGGGGAACCGCACTCAACTTCACTCTCTGCGTCGTCGCCCCTTCAACCTCTACATCGACCCGAAAGGAAAAGGCGAGTTCAAGGAGTGCGAAACATTCCACATTGACGTCAAAGGAAACACCCTCTCTTCCATCCGCATCATCGTCCCATCTGTCGTCAATAAGAACGAGCGTTTCGACGTGATCGTCCGCTTTGAAGATGCCCATAACAACCTGACAGGAAATGCCCCTGAAGGCACCCTAATTGAATTCTCATATGAGCGACTTAGAGAAAATATCAGCTGGAAACTCTTTGTTCCCGAAACAGGATTCATCAACCTCCCCAATCTATACTTCAATGAACCGGGGATCTATAAAATCCGACTCAAAAACCTCTCCACAGAAGAAGAATTTTTCTCAGCTCCTATAAAATGCTTTACTCTTACCGATCGTCATACTTACTGGGGAACGTTCCATGGAGAATTTGCCCTTCATGACGCAGGAGAAAATATCGAACCCTGTCTCCGTTATGCTCGCGACGAAAAGGCACATAAATTCTTCGGCACCTCCTCTTTCGAGAGCGAGAGTGAGACCTCCTTAGAGATCTGGAAAGGGATAGGCGCCCATATCGCCGAATTCAATGAAGATGACCGCTTCATCACCTACCTAGGAATGCAGTGGGCAGGAGCTCCTGGAGAAGAGGGGTTAAGACAGCTCATCTACCTGAAAGACAATAAGCCTCTACTCCGCAAGAAAGAGAGTAAGGCTAACAACCTAAAGAAGATATACAAGAGCCATACCCCCAAAGATTTCATCTCCATCCCCTCGTTCACCATGGGATCAGACACACTCTACAACTTTGACAACTTCACCCCCGAATATGAAAAAGTAGTCGAAATTTATAACGCTTGGGGCTCATCAGAGTGTACCAAGTCTGAAGGAAACCTGCGTCCCATCCTCTCCAAATCCAAAAAGGGGATGAAGGAGAAAGCCGAAGGTTCCATTAGGAAAGCCCTCAATAAGAACCACCGTTTCGGATTTGTCGCCGGCGGCTATGACGATCGCGGCATTTTTGCCGATCTCTTCGACAGTGACCAAGTGCAATACTCAGCAGGCTTAACAGCGATTCTCGCTCCCACCCACTCCAGAGATGGTCTAATTCAAGCGCTCAATAAACGTTCATGCTACGCAACCACGGGTCCACGCATCATCGCAGGACTTCAGATCGCTGGAGAACCGATGGGCTCAGAGCTGAGCACCACCATAAAGCCTGGTCTTGCTTATAACCGCCACATCACAGGCTACTGCGTGGGAACCGCCCCCATTAAAGAGGTTCTCATCATCCGCAATGGAAAACCCTTTCATACCTTCAATCCAAAGGATGATACCTTCGATTTTGCCTTCGATGATGATGAACCCATTGAAAAAACCCTCTTAAAAGCAAAAGGAGACTACCCCCCCTTTATCTACTACTACATGCGTCTGCTCCAAGAAGATGGACACATCGCATGGACCTCTCCTATCTGGGTAGATCATGGCACGCTTCCTGTAGTTGAAAAGAAGAAAAAAGTGTGAAGATTTTTCTGATTACCCTTGCTCTCGCTCTCATTCTGATCGCTCTCTCTGCGCTCTTTCTCGGCATTGGAAGGCTCCTTAAGTCTAAAAAACCCTTTAACTGTAAACGCTGCTCCAAACCTGAAGAGGATTGCAGCACGTGCGGAAAGAAGAAAAAAGAAGAGTAGCACCTTCTAATCAATGAGCCAAGAGTGCATTTAGCGTTTGTAGAAACCGGGAAAAACGATACTATGGACCGAATTGAGTAGTTTAGAAGCAGCGTTTTTCTGAGCTACTGAATAGATCCTAGGGGGAGGTTGAGAAGTTGAAGGTGTAGAAGTGGTAGAAAACTCTTTGGCAAGCTTTAATATCCCTTTCAAATCCCTATCATCTCGCTGTACATATTCTAGCCACCCTCTTAAAGAGACTTTTCGCGCCTCTTTTTTACTCTCTTCTATAAACCTTTTCTTCTGAGCTACAACAAGAGTGTTGAAAAGAGCGCATAAGAGCTCCCCATCAGAGTGAGCTCCGTTAAGAGTTGCGTATTTAGAGAGAATCCCTTGGGATTGCAGAAGATAGTGAAGAATTTCATCATCGTTGTTATTAGCGCGCTGGATGATGAAGGCGGATAGGAGATAATCGAAATCCTTAAGTGTTAATTTACCCTTAGCCTCAGTGAATTTAGCGTTGATCCAATCCTTTGGATCCCGCCCCTCAATTTCCCTCTCAAAATCAGGATGGGGTTTTGCATTGACGATCAACTCTAAGGCTTTAAAAGGGTCCCGCAGAGTGTCACTTAAGCAGTAATCTATGGCGTGGGTCTGCACAGTATATTCAGCAAAGCTCTTTATAAACGTCTCATATCCCTTTTCATCCTTTGGTAGAGCATTGCATAACTCCTCCGGGAGTTTTTCTTTTAATTCGTTTATAAGAGAACCACGCTCACTATCATTACCCATCCAGTAGTAGGTAATATCGCGGATTGTCTCCACTTGTTCTAATAGACTTTTCTCTTCAAATAGCGCCTTTACAGCTTCGCTTCGCTCGAAGAAAAATTGGTCATGAGGAGCCTCTGGAGCTCTAGGTGGGTTTACGACACCTGCCGCTGCCAGAGAGTTCCAGCCAGCGAGAACGATAGCATCATAGATGCCGCTGATCAGATCTACTATGGCCCAGAAAGGTGGTGCTGCTACCTCGCTAGCTCCCCTCATAAACTCGCTAAAACTATTAGATGTAGCTGCCTCAGTGATCTGATATACACCTTCATTTCCGACTCCATGATCAGACCTTTCAGGTTGTCCAGATGCGAATGAATCTATCTGATCGACTTCTCCTTCTTGTAGCCTAAGGATCGCTTCCCGAATTAGGCCGAGATGGATCTCTTCTTTGTTGAGATATTTAGACCACTTGAACTCATCTTCTCCTTTAAAGTACGCATCAAAACCTATCTCTCCATCACTGCCGACTCTATCTCTATCTGCCATGCAAGTAGCAATCTCAAGTTGAAGTTCTTTAGAAAGTAGAGGCATGAGAATCCGAATAGACTCCACAATGCGTTCTTTCATTTCTTTATCTTTTAGATCAGCGCCTTCAGGAATTTGTTCAAGAAGTAGCTTTAACTTCGCTTCTTGATCTTCAGAATCATTAATATTAAGGATGATAGGAGCAAGTTTGCACTGAATCACAGCTCTGTAAAAGTCGTTAAAGCGAAAACTATTAACAAAAAGATCATCGAGATCACCAGGAACTTCTATCTTCGTCTTATACTCTGTGCAGTAGGCTGTCATTATGACTTTGAAAAAGATAGGTTGGAGCACTCTGAACTTTCGAATAACAACAAAGGCTTCCGACTTCTTCACATCGATATCACTATCTTTTACCTTCTCTACAACCTCAAGAAGCGTATCAACACAGCTCTTTACATCCCCCTGATTCAGTTGGATAACAAGCTTATTCTTATCCCACTTGCGCTCTGCCTTAGGAACGGAGTCATCTCGAGCCATTGGATCTTGCTGAAGAAGAGGGCCCTTGTCCACAGAAAAAGGTGCCTTGAGAAGGAGCGCAACAGAAGTTGATACAAATTTAACAGATCCATCTATTATGCTCATAAGAGACTCTACCCTATCTTTTTTATGAAAATGATAGCAAAAAAACAAAAGATTTACAATGATTTATGAGAAAATGTGATAATTTAAAAAAATGTTTCGCTATTACTTCATAGTACCCCTCTTAACCCTCTCTCTTCTCCTCTCTGCCTATGGAGGGGAAGCTGGATCGATTTCCAAAAACCAAGTACTTTATTTAATGCAGGCGGGAGAGGTAGAGCGGGGAATTAAGCTCTATCAAAAGGTTGTGAAAGAGACGGGGAAGCACGATTTCTCGATTTTAGAGCAGATGGGATATATCCTGATCAACCAGGGCGCCCAGAGCTCCGATGAGGAGTGCCAACTACTCAGCATGTATGGTCTGGGAATTGCAGGGTCGCTTGAGGGAATGGATCTCTACGATATGGGGATGTCAAGCCGCAACCCCCTCATTCAGATGGCGACTATCCAGTTCCTAAGCTATGTCCAAGACGATCGGGTTGAGGAGATCCTCTTCAAAGCGTTCAACTCCCCCTTTCTAGTGGTCCGGCTCGAAGCGGCCTACGCCCTTGCGATGCGCAAATCAGATCAAGTGACAGGGATGATAGACTCTCTGATGCAGAAGCTCCCCCCCTATTTCCACGTCTACTTTCCAGAGCTCTTTGCGATGATCGGCACCCCCGATGCGATGGGGGTCCTTAAGCGGATGGTTGGAGCCCCCCATCTAGATGTCCGTTTAGCTGCCATCTTAGCGGCGGCAAGATTCGGACGAGACGATTTTTTAAGTGATATCCGTGCAGCAGCAACCCACTCGAATCAAGCTGAACAAGAGACGTGCGCCGCCGCACTTGGCTATCTGAAGGATTCCCACTCGATCCCCCTTCTAAAAAACCTCTCGAAATCTGACTCTATCAACGTAAGACTTGCTGCCTGCCAATCCCTTGCGCTGCTCGGAGACCATAGCTACCGTGAACAGATTATGGAGAGTGCGTTAAATAAGAATCCCTTCTCCATTTCGATGCTGACTCATATTCCTAATAGTAAGCCTCTCCTATACCTCCTGCTAAAAGATTACAATTTTCATATTCGCGCCAATAGCGCACTCGTCCTTCTGAAGAAGAGAGATCCGAGCTCTCTTCCCACTCTATTGCAGATGCTTCTCAAAGATGAGAAAGATCTAGGATTTAAGCCGGTCTACTCGCTGGGCCACGCACTGATGACCTGGAGGGTGATCCCCTCCTGCACCCAATATGCAAAAAAGACGCAGCAAGATATCCCTTCGATCACACTCGCCCTACGTGAACAGATCTTGCAGGACGCCTTAGAGCTGCCGGAAGAGGCGTTTTTAACACTGGCGCGCGCCATCTTTTCACACAAACAGAACGATCTCATTCCTCTACTCGTGCGGCTCCTTGAAAACTTAAATACTCCCGAAGCTATCCATCTCCTTCAAGATGAATCGCGCCATGCTGGTGCCCCATTTATCCGTACCTACTGCCACTTGGCACTCTACCGCATGAATGTAGAAGGCCCCCATAGAGAGACGCTCTACGAGTGGATCGACTCGAGGAGAGATCTTGAACTGATCCGCTTCCGTGCGATGCTTCCCTGGACCGAACGTAAAGATGCTAACAGTTCGACCTTCCAACTCACTCCAGAAGAGACATCACGCTTACTTATCGAAGCGTTTGAATCTTTGGCAGAGAGCCACGACATGCGTGGCATCGATATTTTACTCACCTCTCTCCGCTCTGGCCATCCAAAAAACCGCTATGCACTCGCTGGACTCTTGCTCAAGGCAATCCAATAGAGTATACTCTTGGCTTTGAAATTTAAGCTTAGAAGCGATGCGCCTGTTACCACTCTTGCTACTATTATTTATCTCTCCCCTTGCTGCCGCTCCCCAGCAGTTCACTATCAACCTGAAGGATCCGCAATACCGAGATGGAACGATCTCTACCGACCAAGGCGGAGTGATCACCTCTCCGGAACTACGGATTCAAGCACGGCACATCGTCTATATCAATCGGGGAGAGAAGGGAGAGGCGGTCCATCGCGTGATTGCAGAGGGAGAGCTGATGGTTGATAGAGGTGGGCACACCTATGTAGGGCGACGGCTTGAATACGATTTCATCACAAAGACAGGGATCGTCTACGATGGGGTCACAGCGATCGACCTCTGGTTCTTAGGGGGAGAAAAAATCCGGCTCAACCCAGACAAAAGCTTCTATCTCTATAACGCATTTGTCACAACGAGCGAAAACCAGAAGGCCGATTGGAAGATCCACTCACGCACCGTTGAAATCACTAAAAAGAACCAGTTAGCAGCAAAAAATGTGACCTTCCGCTTCTTCGAGACCCCCATCTTCTGGCTCCCCTCGTTTAAGAGCAATCTCAAAACAGTTACAGACTCTCCCGTCCGCTACAGATTGGATTGGGACAAAGGGCTCTCCCCCAAACTCGATATGCGCTACCGCATCTACTCTTGGGAAAAACTCGCCCTCTTCCTCCGTTTCAACGTCCGCCCCTCAAAAGGAGTCGGCGCCGCCTTCGAGTCGGACTACCACTCTCTAAATAGACGCACGCAGTTTCTCACCCGAAGCTATGTCGACCACGACGCCTTCTATCGGGACACCAACTCAGACCGTCCCCGCACACACTATCGACTGCAAGGGCTCTATAAAGTGCAGAACGAGAAAGGTAACACTCACCTTCATGCCACCTATGATTGGCTCAGCGATAAAAATATGCAGACCGATTTCAATGACGATCAATTTGAACTCAAAACGGCAAAAGAGACGGTTCTCGAGATGCGCAACACTCAAGATTGGATGATCTTCGGCATCAACGGCCGCTTCCGTGTCAACACATTCCAAGGGATGAAGCAAGAGCTGCCCGAGACATTCTGGACACCAAAATCCTTTCAGCTGGGGGAGAGCGGCATCATCTCGCAAAACCGACTTAAAGTTGCCTACTTAGATTACGTCTCTGCAACAGATATCGAAGCTAGCGTCCCAGATTTTAATGCCGCACGACTATCAACCCATAACGAGCTCTACCGCCCGTTCACACGCAGTGGATTCACCCTCACGCCTCTCATCGGTTTTAACGGAATTTTTTATGGAGATAGCCAGCTTGACCATCCGGTGGGGCAGGCTGTACTCACCTACCAGCTACTTCTCGATCTCATGCTGAAGCGCAACTACCCGCGCGCGTGCCATCACCTCCAACCCTACGCCGTCTATCAAGGACTCACCCATCCCACCACCTCTCCCGACAGCCCCTACATCTTTAGTATCCAAGATGGATTTAATCGACTCAACCTGCTTAAAACAGGGGTGCGGAACCTCTTCTATTTTAAAAGCGCCCCCCTCTTCGAACCCAATATCATCGCCGATCTCTATGCCTATAGCTTTTTTGCCGATAGCACCTTTAAAAAGACAGTGCCCAAAATTCAAGGCGACTTCACCTGGAACTTCCCCTCTTGGAGATTCCAGAGTCGGCTCGGCTGGAATATCGAAGAGCAGCTGCTTGACTATGCCAATATCGCCTTAGCCTGGACAATTAATGAAAACTTCGCCTTTAAGACAGAGTACCGCCACCGCAGCCGCTTCTACTGGCGGAGAGATGACCCAAATAACTTTATCATGGAAGTCTCCCGCGATATCTCCGACCTCCTCAAATCCCCCCTCTCAGACGGCCGCAACACCCTCCTCTCCCAATTGCAGATCAAAATTGCTCCCCAGTGGATCGCGCGCATAGAGTCACATATTGGGTGGGGAAGGGGCAAAGAGCCCAACTATAACGAAGTGAAGGTAGATCTGATCACCATGATCAGCACAAGCTGGCGGCTGAGAATCACCTTCGTCCATGCACCCGCCCCCAAAAAGAAGAACGACCGCTTCGCCTTCGGCCTCTCCCTCGTCAAAAACTAGCAAATCGATCCAACGGACGATCGATTTAATACAGCATCCGCAAGTGCAAAATTGATCCGAAGGAGTGGGGCATCAGTACTGGAGGTACGGGCCCCCGACGGAGGATCGATTTAACGCAGCGGAGAGGATCGATTTACGTAGGGGATTAGTTGTGGGGGCTATTATACTTTTTTTTGATCTCATTAATGGCAGAGTTGAGCTTCGTGCGCTTGGCAGGGGGGATCCTGTCGATGAAGAGGACCCCATTGAGATGGTCATTTTCGTGCATCATGACGCGGGCTCGCCAATGGGTCGCATCTTCATGAAAAATCTTACCGTCTAGATCCATCGCCTCTATTGTAATAGTGAGGGGACGGATCACATTTTCATGGACTCCGGGGATAGAGAGGCATCCCTCTTCATGAGAGACCATCTCCTCTGAGGGTTTGGTGAGTTTAGGATTGATAAAGATTTTAGGAGGGCAGAGGATAGGCAACCCCTCGTCATCATTGCCATTATCGTAACGGATGACGAAGATTCGGAGAGACTCTCCTATCTGGGGAGCAGCGAGTCCCGCTCCATCTTGAGCTAAAACGGTCTCAATCAGATCTTGAGCAAGCTGACGGATCTCATCGGTAATCTCTGGGATCTCATCGCACTTCTTTCTAAGACCCGGATGACCATAGTAGATCAATCCCTTAATCATCAGCTGCCGCCTACCTCTTCAATATTGATGGTTGGTACTACGGCTCTTCCTCTCCCCATCGATGCAGTCCAGAGTGAGAGAATCAGACAGATGATCAGAAAGATTCCGGCAAGATAGGCTGTAAACTTCTTTAGCACGTCGGCAGTAGAAGTACCAAACAGGGAGTCCCCTGCATCGCCTCCAAATGATGAGCCCAAGCCTAGACTTTTGCTCTCTTGGATGAGAATCACAAAACTAAGGAGGGCACAGAGCCCTAGGAATAGAAAGAGAAGGATATAAAAGAGTGCGCTCATATGTTAATAGTCCTCTGCGTTTTTAATAATTTGGGCAAATGATTCCACATCCAAGGAGGCTCCTCCCACTAGGGCTCCATCGATATCAGCCTGGGCCATAAGCGACGAAGTGTTTTCGGGCTTGACCGAACCGCCGTAGAGAATTGGGACTCTCTCTGCGACCTCCTTGCTGAACTGCTCTGCAATAAAGGTGCGACAGAGCTGGTGCGTCTCCTGCGCCATCTCAGGCGTAGCGCTCTTCCCTGTCCCAATCGCCCAGACTGGCTCGTAGGCGATAAGAATTTTAGAGAGCTGCTCGACTGAAAGACCCTTAAGCGCCTCACCCAGTTGGCGGGTGAGCACCTCTCTGGTCATTCCGCGGTCGCGCTCTTCTTGCGACTCACCGATGCAGAGCAGCGGCGTCAGCCCCTCTTCAAGGGCCCATTTCACCTTGCGGTGGATCATCTGGTCATCTTCATGAAAGTGTAATCGGCGCTCTGAGTGGCCAATTAATACAAACTGAGCTCCCGCCTCTTTGAGCATCACAGAGGAGATCTCCCCGGTATAGGCCCCTTTGGGATACTCGCTCATATTCTGTGCTCCGATGCGTAGCGAGGTCGACTCAGCGCACTTCGCTGCTGCATTGATCGAGGTATAGGGAGGAGCAACTCCTATAATAGTGGAGCTCTCTGCCACACGAGGAAGAAGCTCCTGCATAAACGTGTGCGCTTCTGCAGATGTCATCTGCAACTTCCAGTTTCCATAGATGTAGATCGCCCGTTTTTTCATGCCACGACTATAACACTTTTTTTCTTATCTTACCAGCCCCTATTTGAACCCTCAGAATTGTCCTGCGAAGGGACACCGATCCCAAACCTTCAGTTTGGAAGATGGGTGCCTGCAGCAGCCGATGGCTTCAAGGTGCTAGAGGAAAATCGATCCGAACGAGTGGGGCGACAGTACTGAAGGTACGGACCCCCGAGGAGGATCGTATTATCATCAGCAAGTTGAAGCTCAAAGGGGCAGCGGGGGATGCAATCCCCGACGTATTATTAAAAAATATACTTAAGTCCTGAACTGATTTTTTAATTGTTGAATCTGAACACTCAACTATCTCCTCATCAAATGAACACTAGCTTGAATTTTGGATCTGTTTCCTGTAAAATTTTCGTATATGGAAATTCTCTCTGTTACGCAACTAACCCTCAGCATCAAAAACATGCTTGAACCGAGCTTCTCCTCTCTTCAAGTGAAGGGCGAAGTCTCAAATGTGCGCCATCAAGCTTCTGGTCACCTCTATTTTAGCTTGAAGGATCAGGGGGCGCAGATCTCGGCTGTCCTCTTCAAAGGGAGTGCGCGGCGCGTAGCCCAGCTACCGAAGGTAGGCGATCAGATCATCGTGCGGGGAGAGTTGAGTCTCTATGCGCCTCGCGGGAGCTATCAGATCATCGTGCGGGAGGTGGAACACGCAGGTGTGGGTGAACTACTGCTCAAATTGCACCAGTTGAAAGAGGAGCTCAAAGAGAAGGGGTGGTTTAGCTCTGAACTCAAAAAAGTTCTGCCTAAATATCCCAAAACAATCGGAGTCGTCACGAGTCCGACGGGCTCGGTGATCCAAGATATCCTCCACGTGCTGAGGCGCCGTTTTCCTCAATTTCACCTCATATTGAATCCAGTTCGGGTGCAGGGAGTGGGGGCAGCTAAGGAGATCGCTGCGGCAATTGGTGATTTTAACGCCCATGGCCTGGCCGACATCCTTATCGTCGGCAGGGGCGGAGGGAGCTTGGAGGATCTCTGGCCCTTTAATGAGCGCTGCGTTGCGGAAGCGATCTTCCACTCCAAAATTCCCGTGGTTTCGGCTGTCGGCCATGAGACGGATGTGACGATCGCCGACTGCGTCGCAGATGTGCGTGCTCCTACTCCCTCAGCGGCAGCGGAAATCTCTGTGCGCGAGCTCACTTCACAACTAGATTTTTTAAGACGGGTAGAGGGCGGAATAGATCAGAATCTGAAGCAGACGATCAGACATGCTCGCGCCAGGCTGGATGGTGCAATAAATCAGCCTCTCTTCTCCTCACCCTACACCCTTCTAGCTGACCATTTTCAGAAGGTAGACGATCTAGCGGGAGATCTTGACAGCTCAATGAGGGATAGGATAGAGCGGCAAGAGCTCCATCTAGTGGGGCTAAAGAAGCAGCTTCAGGGGTTGAACCCAAGGGCGCAAGTGGAGCAGAGTAGGGTGCAGCTCCGATCATATGCGAGTTCGCTTCAAAGCAATAGTGAACATCAGATGAGAGTGCTCAGGGGAGAGCTAGACGTTTTGACAGATCGCCTCGATAGCGCTCAGAGAGCCATTCTTGAAAAAAAGAAGGTGCGTTTCTTCTCTCGAGATCTAACCCATTCGCTCAACATTGCCACCTTCAAACTCTATGAGAGGAAGAAGAGGGGGTTAAGCTACCTCACCGACCATTTAAAAGCGGTGAATCCCGAGACTATTCTCCAAAAAGGTTACTGCATCCCCTTTGCGGAAAAAGATCATTCCGTTATGCTCTCCACTCACGCTCTCAAGAAAGGAATGAGACTATCACTCCGATTCCACGATGGGAGCGCACTGACACGTATCGAGGAGGTCACCCCTAAAGACGATGGAAAAAAACGATAAGCAAGAGGAGCGCTTCTCTTTCGAAGAGGCGTACGTCCGTCTAGAGACCATCTTAAATGAGCTTAATGGTGGGGAGACTCCCCTAGAAAAATCTCTTGAACTCTATGAAGAAGCGGATAGCTTGATCGCTCTTTGTAGCACGAAGCTCAACCGCGCCGAGCACAAAATCCAAACTCTAATCAAAAATAGAAGTGGCGAACTCGCCTTGAATGAAGAGGGCAAGCCTGAGCTAAAGTCACTTACTTCTACTACAGAGAAGGTGCTAGGGAGTGAACTCCATACTTGAAACCTTAACCCATCCTGAGCAACTTCAGAATCTTTCAAAAGACGAGCTGAAAACCTTAGCGCAAGAAATTCGGGTAAGAATCATCGATGTCCTCTCCGTTACCGGAGGCCATCTCTCTTCCAATTTGGGCATTGTAGAACTCACCATCGCCCTCCATCGCGTCTTCAACTCCCCTCAGGACAAACTGATTTTTGATGTGGGCCATCAATCCTACGTACACAAGTTACTTACGGGTCGGAACATGCGCTTTCCAACGCTGCGCCAAACAGATGGGCTGAGTGGATTCACCCACCCCCCTGAATCACCGCACGACCTCTTCTATTCTGGCCATGCAGGAAATGCCCTCTCCCTCGGACTTGGGATGGCAAAAAATCGCGATCTCAGAGATCAAGATGCGACAATCATCCCCATTCTTGGTGATGCAGCGCTCACGTGCGGCCTAACCTTGGAAGCGATGAATAACATCCCCCGAAAACTCAAGAAGTTCGTGGTAGTTCTCAATGACAATGCGATGGCGATCTCCAAAAATGTGGGGGCCGTCACAAACATATTGAGTCGTTTCTTCAACAGCCCAGTCGCTAATAATATCTATGAGGAGCTGACAGAGATCATCTCCAAAATTCCTGGATATGGCGAGACGTTGGCCACTCAGGGGAACAAGATAAAGGAATCCCTGAAAAACCTTGTGAGCACAGCCCCCTTCTTTGAACAATTTGGCCTCTCCTACGTCGGGCCGATCGATGGGCACGACATAAATAAACTGATCAGCGCCTTGGAAGCTCTAAAAGATGTAGACCACCCGACTCTCCTCCATGTCCTCACTGTCAAGGGACAGGGAATGAAAAATGCTATCAACGACCCCACCCCCTACCATGGAGCCAAGCCCTTCGATCGAGTGACCGGAGAGTTCCATCCCCCAAAGTCATCTCGCCCCACTTTCCCCAAGATCTTTGGCAAACATATCTTAAAGATGGCAGAGGAAGATCCTCGTATCGTGGCGATCACACCAGCGATGCCTGTCGGCTCCTGCCTCAACCACTTTATGAAGCGCTTTCCCGATCGCTGCATCGATGTGGGAATCGCTGAAGGCCACTCCCTCACCTATGCAGGGGGGATGGCCCATGGCAATAAACTCAAAGTGATCGCGTGCATCTACTCCTCTTTCTTGCAGCGCGCTTTCGACAGCATCTATCATGATATCTCTGTGCAAAGATCAAACGTTGTGATCGCCATCGACCGCTGTGGCCTGAACACAGGAGATGGCGTGACAGCTCAAGGACTCTACGACATCGCCTTTTTAAACAGCATGCCCGATATGATCATCGCCCAGCCGCGCAATGGCCACATCCTAAAAGAGCTACTAGAGAGTGCGTTTGATTGGAACAGAGTGGCCGCAATACGCTATCCCAACCTTTCAACCACAGATGATGATCTAGTGATAGAGAAACGGGAGTTGGGAAGAGGAGAGCTCCTAGCGGATGGAAAAGATGTGACGCTGATCTCTCTGGGACATATGGCCGATGTGGCACTCGAAGCGCGCGCACTCCTACTAGAAGAGGGAGTCGAAGCCTCTGTCATCGATCCCATCTTTGTAAAACCTCTTGATGAGGAGCTGCTACTTGAAAAACTGCGAGATTCAAGCGCCGTTGTCACAATCGAAGAACATGCGCTGCAAGGGGGGCTGGGATCTATTATAAACAACTTTATAGTCCAAAAAGGGCTCACCCATTTAAAAGTATTGAACTTTGGGATCCCCGATGAGTTCATAGAGCATGGGAAGTATAGCATCCTCCTAGAAAAATTTGGCATCACCCCGCGAGCAATCTCTGAGAAGCTCCTCGCACTGCTGCCCAAACCAACAGTAGTATAATGGTTATTGCACTCTTTCCAAAGGTCCAAGAAGAGGAGTCGAAGCGCTTGGCACGCAAGGTGATCGACTTTTTAACAGAGAGCGGTGCGACCGTTGTAGTCGAAGATGATAAAGCCTCTGCCCTCGATAGCGCTCCTCTCTCTTCAGTCAAGGCTGAAGAGGTCGAGTTCCTCATTACAATGGGGGGCGATGGGTCGATGCTTCGGATCGCCCATCAATATTCCCATCTCGATGGTGCAATATTGGGAATCAACCTTGGCCACTTAGGATTCATGGCAGATGTGCAGATCGCAGAGATTATTCCCTGCCTGAAGGATCTTCTAGCCGGCGCCTATACGATCCAGAGCCGGATCACTATCGAAGGGGAATCGAATAGAGGAGATGCATTCTTCGCCCTCAATGACTTTGTTCTCCACCGCTCGCATAACCCCAGCCTCATTGAAATAGCCATCTTCATCGACGACCTTTTCCTTAGTACCTTTGAAGCCGATGGCGTCATCTTAGCAACCCCAAATGGGTCGACTGCCTATTCGCTTGCAGCAGGAGGGCCGATTCTAAGCCCTGAGATTGAAGCGCTTGTGATCACCCCCATCTGTCCACATACAATTTCTAACCGCCCCATCGTTATCACGCCCAATCGCACCATCCGCATCGAATATGTGAGCAAAAATGATCCGATCGAGTGCGTCGCCGACGGCTTTCAACACTTCGAAATGTCCACTGGCGACTCGATCCAGATCAAAAAGAGCAGCAAGAGCTTCAAACTCGTCAATCTAAACAGAATTGACTACTTCTCTACCCTAAGAACCAAACTCGGCTGGGCTGGAAAGCTGCGTTAACCCTAACTCCCACTGCTGCTACCTGGGATTATTTCCTCTCCAAAGGTAGGTAGGATAATCCGAACTACGAAGGCAAGAGGCATGGAGATTAGTGTGTCTAGATGCATATAGCTTCTAGAAATATTTGCACCCAATAACTGGTTGAATTGTTTAGCAACAACGTAACGTAAAAGAAAGCAGAGAGATACTACTGAACCATGAAGAGCAAATCGCTTCCACTTGTTTTTAACTTCAAAACGATCTTGAGCCTCAATTGAACAAGCAAAAGTAAAGCCACTCGTCGCACCATTGATCGCTCCGAAAAGTAGAGCATGCTTAAAGAGAGGGGTCGTGGTCTTTGCAACGGATGAAGCCAACCCTGTTACCTTGCAAAAACCGAGTCTAAGTACCGATTGCACTCCCCCAATTAGAACTCCCGCTCAAGTACAAGTAATAGCTCCTAAAATAACTGCCATAATTTTTCTCCTAAATATTGAGCCACAGTTGGCTGAACAATCTTATCTAACTCCCTTAATAATGCAAACCCTCAGGATCAACAAACAGTTGGCCTATCTTGAAGACGTGATCCACAAAAGTCTCTTTTTTCTTCTCGGGATCAAACAAAATATTCGCAGGGAATGTAGGTACGAAGACACCAAAGGTGGCTGCAGGTGCTAAGATCCCGAGAGTGTTTAGAAGCATATACCTTCTGGTAAAATTTGCACCAAATCTTCGATTGAATACTTTTGCTATGATGAAACGCGATGTGAGCCAGAGGGAGATGACGATAGTATGAATTGCTGTACGCTTCCTTTTATCTGTAATCTTATAACGATCTTGACACTTCAAAGAGAGATAGACAACAGAGCCAAAAGTCGCACTATCGATCGCACCTGAGATGAGAGCGTGTTTAAAGAGAAGGGTCTTGGAAATCCTTGTTACCTTGCAAATCAAGGCGATTGATAGAGATGCCGCTCCTATTAGTAAAGATTCAACAACTATTGGATGATCTATTACTGCATCAGTCACCCTTTCTGCTATACCTGTCATAATTTTTTCTCCGTAAATATTGAATATTCTAAGTAGAGAGTATAGACAAAAGTTCACATTTTGTAAAGAGAATACCCTGGCCAGCACTGCCGAGCTAATAGGGGCGACTCGATCCAGATCAAAAAGAGCAGCAAGAGCTTCAAACTCGTCAATCTAAACAGAATTGACTACTTCTCTACCCTAAGAACCAAACTCGGCTGGGCTGGAAAGCTGCGTTAACTCTCAAGAAGAGAGCGATCATGGTTTAAAAAACCCAACAAGATGATTAGCTGCCTGATCCCTTCCTTCACCTTTTTCCCTGAAGCTAGATAGAAGTGCCTCTGAGGAAGCAAGAATTGACAGGATTGAAGTGTCTAGATGCATATAGCTTCTAGAAAAATTTGCACCAAAGGATTGGTTGAATAGCTTTGCAACGAGATAACGTGAGAAGATCCAGCTCAAGACGCCTGTAGCGTGAAGAGCAAAACGCCCCCTCTTATCTTTAATTTCAAAAGATTCCTGAATTCTTCCTGACGAATAGAGCAAAATGCCAAATGTTACACTATTGATCGTGCTGAAATAGAGAGCATGTTTAAAGAGAGGGGTCGTGGTATGTGCGATATGTTTTGCCAATCCTGTTACCTTGAGAATCAAGAGAAGAGCTAATGATGCCCCACCCATTTCTAAAGACTGA
>JAAKFF010000019.1 GCA_011065165.1 Chlamydiota bacterium | reverse complement strand
GAAGTCATATCGAACTGCGGTTGTGCAAAATTTTCGAGCGGTTCCTTACTTCCCACTAGCAGAGTTTTTATTCCTGCTTCTTTAGCTGCACGGAATAGTTCGCCTTGTGGTATTTGTGAAGAGGCCCTTTGCTTGTTCTTGCCATCTACCTTATATTTGTTGTTGAGAATGATTAGAGTCTTGTTCGCAATTTGGACAATCAATTGCGTACCATTTCTGAATTTATGTTCCAAACTCAAACCATTGTGGAGAGAAATGTTCCAAACCATGGGGTTAGAGTCGAAAACCTCTCTGAGTAAGCTGCGCCAAGCTTGAACTTTTTTGCCGCTGGTTTTAATATTGGTGACAATAAGGAACTCGGCTGCATCATCGTAGATGTAGTTCTCACTCAGCTGAATGGTAAATTCTCTCTCTTGAATGGTTTTTAGCTCACCCATAGGGTCTTTGAGAACACCTATCTGAAGACGAGCGACAAGCTCTACTTTTGTATAGAGGGGCATTCCTTCACCAACAAAGGATACCGTTGCTGATAGGGACTGACGCCCTCTTTTTAGTTGATCAAAGTTCCAAACTTTACACCAGGGTTGATCGCTGTTGATCTTGCCATCCCGATCTCGAATTACCACGAAACTATTCTGATTGGAGTTTTTTGGGGAAACACTACACTGGATCAATCGTGACTCTTCTCCCCTGCTGCCTAGAGAGAGTTTAGAGATATTTTCTATCAAAAAGGCGAGAGGAGTTTCATCATTAGTTGTAATCGTTGATATACTCTTTATAATTTTTTGAAGCTTTATTGGATAACAAATCTTCAAACGTTTGTGGATCTTTTCAACCCCCTTGAAGGTTTTGTTTAGTGGAAGCATTGTCGCTCTTGGACTTAGAGTGGCTTCAATTTTGAAAGCTTTTCCGACTGCTACTCTATCATGGTCGGCGATGCGGATTCCAATCTCTCTCTTATGGATACACCCCTTCTGCATTACGCGCGGAAGGCCTTGTGTCTCTAATGGTTGTATCCAGGAGTTTGGTTTGAAATCGACGGTGATATCCTGGTTAGAAGGAGTAGACATCTCGTGCATATTCTGAAATGTCATTGGGACAGAGAGCTCTTCCCCAGGCTCATAGAAGCCATTACTGTTATCATCGAGATCAAAACTAGCTTTAAGGTCATAACAGTGAGCGTATCTATGCATCTCTCCTCGTTCATCTTCTACACAAAAGTGAATACTTCCATTCACTCCTCTTCGCCCAGCCCGTCCTCGTTTACCAGTTTTCCCATCACGACCTCTCTTTCCAGGGTTTCCTTCATCACGACTCACATGACGGACTACCTTTGTGGTGGTATAGGTCGAAATAACGGCTCCATCGGCATCATAGGTGGATGCCGTTCCCATTTCCGTCCAGGAACCGCCTGCACCTCCCCAGCCTCCCCTACCTCCAAGTCCGCCAGGACCGCCATGGCCACCTTCACCACCCTCTCCCCCTTGGTGACACACTCTGTTTATCAACATGAAAAGCTCTTTGTCTTTTTCCTCTGCGAAGACTGCTATAATTCCACCGTTACCACCATCGCCCCCACCTTGACCTGCTCCTCCATTTCCCCCATCTGTGCCAGTTCCCCCGTTTCCTGCATCTTTATATTGAGTAGCATCCTTCCCAGGCCTCCCAGCCCTCCCATCTTCACCCTCTGCACCGGTTTGACCTTTGCGGCCTTTCCCACCTGTAGCTAAAAGATCTATATTTTTACAGGATAATGGTAAGATCGAGGATTCAACATTGAAATTGATGTTGATGGAGTCTTTTGTCTTGAAGAGCTTAAGAACAAGAGGGAGAGCTCTAGTCTTAACGCAGTCAAAAAGCCTGTCCTGTGTTTTGTAGAGCTTAAGAACAAGAGGGAGAGCTCTGGTCTTAACGCTGTCAAAAAGCTTGTCCTGACCGCTTGTGTCAAAAACAAGGGGGTTGTCCTGCTGTGGTTGCAATGAATGTTTTGAATCTAAGGTTAATCGATTCATAGTTATCTTTCCTTTTAGATGCATCTATGCAAATACACTACATAATCTTCTTCACTTTTTCAATAAGAATGCGATTTACAAAAACCTCCAACGGGGTGTTAGCAAAAGAAGCAAAGGCTTTAATGTTAGATTTTAATTCTTCAGATATATCGATAGTTAATCTCTTATTTTTAGGACCATACATATCTATTTTACCATACAAAATGCCTTAAGTACAAAACTTAAAATTATTTTTTATACTACTAAGAAAGAAATGATCAACCTGTATAGAGGACTCCCAAATGGCTAAACGTACAAAATCTTATGGACTAAACAATCCTATACAAGATGTATTTCCCGGACCCATAGTTGCAACTCGGGCTTTCGAGTATTTACACTATTTCATCTTCAAACATCTCAGGATCTATGATGTAAGACTCTGAAATATCCTTCTGGTTTCTGTACTCGAACTTCGTTTTGAGTGCGGGCCAGTTCCCTGGAAGTTTGATAAATGCTTCTAAATCAGGCAGATTCAAAATCTGTGTTGAAGAAACTGTCGCTTTTGTACGTTCAGTACTTGAGAGGTTTACCCCATCTCTCATTTCGTGTGCTCCATAAGAAAGCCCCTCTTTTGTCTCTCGAAATTCATGCTGACCAAAAAATGAAGACATCCGTTTCGCAATATCTGCATCGCTTTGTCTAAAACTCACTTTCGTTCCACATTGGTCTAAGATCACTCTTGCTCCGTGCTGGCCATATAGTTTATCGAGCTGCGAGACATTCTGCGTGGCAAGGACTATACAACCTCCATACTTTCTGAGCTCTGAGAGGGACTCTTCTAGATATTCCAGTTTCTGTAGTGAATGGAGCTCATCAATAATGAACCAAGTCCTCTGATGTGCGTCTTTTGAACTTCTTGCCTTCATTGCATTCATCGCAATAGAGAACCAAACGGACATCAATGGATTAAGAGATCTTCTCTGATCAGGATTGCAAGCGATGAAGAACCATTGGTTTGACTCTTCCTTTGATAGGATCCAATCACGGATTGAGAAGGGCTGATCTGTGTTTCTTAATATGTTGAAATGACGGATACAGTTTGCAATTGTTGCTCGAATCGAAACAGCGGTCCTTTCTCCCTTTGGGTCTACATAGATTTTTGCCTGCGTATCCCCAAGGAAGTGATAGAGTTCTTCAACGCTTTTCATTAGCAGATCATCGACAAGTTTCTCTATATCAGTTGAATTCTCAGATTGATACTTCAGTAAGGAAGCAAGAATAACAGCGCGTCCAGCTTCAGGGAAAAAATCATCATAGTGATGATCACTTTTGGGGATCAAACTGCTGACTAGCTGTTCAAATTGATAATCACAGTCACACTCACACCAAGGATGCCACATTTTGCTTCGGGTATCATAAGGGTTGAAGAGAACATCCTTATCCTCTTGATAGAATTGTGCAACAAAGTCCCCTGTCGTATCGACAACAACAGCGCGATCCCCACGTTCACGAATCTGACGGAGCAACTGTCTCAATGCATTTGTCTTACCTGTCCCTGTTGCCCCGCAGATAAGAAGATGCTTCGTTTCAGCGTTCTTTACTAGAGGGACCGATCCAAGTTGCAAATCAGATTTCTTCAATAGCAAGGCCATTTTTAGTTTTACCATCCAGGGCTTTTGAACTCGGATCCCTTGAAGATGTTTTTTTCTTCCTGAGAGAAGCTCCCTGATAAAGAAAAAGACAAGAAAAGCGAAAAATGAGGCTATCCCAATCAGTCCCGATGCTAACCCTTCTTTTTTCATGACATTGAAAAGACTTTGGATTTCTATCTCTGAGAGGTCCACTAAGGCGTTGGGATCCACATAGGTGGTTGTTCCATTGTGTTCATATCCTGTAGCAGAGGAAAGAAACTCTGAGGATACAGAGACGTTGTCAGAAACAACTGCTACAAAGGCGCCCTTCACGTAGTAATAGAGGGCCTGAAACTTGTATTTGGGCTGCTCAGCCATCCGATAGGAGAAGAATCCTCCTGCAATAACTGCAGCGACAAAGATAGTGAGCCTGAATACCTGCCTCAGCATACGCATGCGATGAGCCCAGGTTTGCCCACCACCAGCTAGGGTTTTAAACATCTCTCTCTCCTGATGAATTTTTGTGAAGATCGGTCATAGGTAGTCGTCCGACATAAGATCAATACGGGCAATGATTTGCTCATCTGTAAAGTTCTCTTTTCTGAGCTCTTGAACCAGATGCTCGTACCGATTGGTATTGAAAAATGATTTGATCGCCCCTACTGTGTGGGTTTTCTGGACTAGGCCACTTAGATTAGTGTTTTTAATCTCATTAATTTTCTCATTTGTAACGGTTTGGGGCAGGAAGGACTTCCCCTTGATGGGGATTTGTTCATCAGCACTGATATCGTTTACGATGGGCTGTCTGCTTTCAAACAGCTCATGGAGATTTGATCTCTCTTGGTTGATGTTCTGAGCTTGATCGATTTTGTGTTGTGCCAGATTCAATCTCCCTGAAGGGCTGAGCGCATAATCTCTACTAGGTATCTGAAGCTCTGCCCCTTTTGGAAGTTTTTCTTGGATGAAACTTTGAGATTCAGCCAATAGCTCTGATGGGTTATTGAGTACTTCTCGTACTCTTCCCACATCTCCATATTGATCATTGAGGTAGGTGATGAATTCATCGTTAAGCTTTTGATTGATAGAGGCACTATTGCTCTCATAGTTGCTCTGAAAGGCTTGCCAACCATCAGAAGTTGCAATTGCCTCACGCTCTTGGCTAACATATTGCTCAGATTTTGAATATTGACTACTAAAGTCCTCAGCCAATCTTTGTGTCTTTGTCAGGTTGTTTGCTTCAGTGTCTGTGAGGCTGTACTGCTTTAGGCTTTGAAGGTTTTGAGAGATCTGCTCAGCTTGATTCTGTCTGCTTGCAAGTTGTTCTTGGGAGAGGTGGCCGAATGAGTCTGACCCATTTATTCCAACTCCAAATTTTCCGAGTGAGGCATTGATACTTTCGCTGACTGTCTTTTGTTCGCTAATACCCCAAGTTTCAGAGTAGTCGTTGATCTGCTGATCTGTATCTGACCACAAGTCAGCTGCTGACTCTTGCTTAGCTTGGCTCTCCAAATGGCTGAAGGAGTGGTCGTTAGAAAGTGCGTTGTGGAATGACTCCCCTGCATTTGTTGTCGATGCGATAGAATCGGAGCTGCTTCTTGAGGCTTCAATAGATTTGGTTTGCGCGTTGCTCACCTGAGTTTGAATATTTTGTCCATATACTTCTGATCCTGAAAGGTCAGCGTAGCGCATTGAGGATTGACTTTGAGAAATTGTTGTTTGCCCGTCATCGCTCATTGAAAGGGTATCATTCCCCTCTTGATAGGTAGAACCTCCTTGAGCTAAAGCGGGTTTTTCGTTCCAGCTTGCAAAGCCGCGATTTGACATGCTTCTGTTCCCGACCGAGACATTCCCCATAGAATAGTTCCCGCTTGTCTGTTCGGAAACAGATTGTGTTGCAGCGCTTTGAGCAGGTGCACTGAGGCTTCCTGCCAGATGGACCATGGAGTAAACTCCCCCTTTTAATATAGCAAATGCCAAAAAAGGAACGGAGAAGAGGGCACCAGCGGCAATGGCTTCCATAGAGTTATAGAGGTCAGATAGACCCCTGGAGCTGAACATGGTGAGAGCCACGTCACTTGTCCCAAAAAGTTTTTCTAAACGAATACTCCAAACCGTATTGAGCATAAAGTTAACGATAACAAAGAAAGGAGGCCAAACATTGATCCAGACAAGGAACTGAGCCCAGTTTAAAAGCGATTTGAATCCTGAGTGTGCTAGAGCAAAGATGAGCACTAAGGGGAACGACAAGTAAACCACAGCTTCGAAAAAGATCCGCATGTAAACGATAGATGTTACCGCCATGGCTCCCATCGTTTTTTGGGTTTCACGATAGTTATATTCTGCTCTTTTAGTGGTGTAATTTGCGTTGGTGTTGGATTTGACGCTGTCGATAAGATATTGCTGCTGCATGAGTTTGTTCTGCTTATTCATTGCTTGATTGCTTTGACTCACCAGCAGGGAGCTAACAGATCCTACTTCTCCAAGGATCGTCATCTTTGCTAGGTCAGATTGCTGACTCCCAAGTGTTTTTTTATAAGCAGAAAAATGTTTTGCCATCTGCGAGTTGTCAAATTTCTCTTTGATTTTTGTGATCCCGTCATGACATCTTAATCGCGAGATGCTCCCTGTTTCATCTCGATAAGAAAATGAGAGCCAAGGAGTTGTTCTCTCCTGCAGAAATGATAGGATATCTCTGCTATGATAGAGTTCGGACCGTGTGTAGGAAGGGGGGTTGATAGTGAGATCGTTAAAAACGCATTCATGGCAGAAATTTTTCAGGTTTTGCTCGACGATGGGGTTATTTAATTGTATTTGTCCTGCTTGGAAAAGGCTTTCTCCCGCAAAGATATGCCCAGTCCAGTTATAAATTGGGTCATTTATTCCATGTGCGGTATCTTCTAAGGCGCTCGTGAACTTGTAGCTGAACCAACTTGTTATGGAAACAAATTGAACTAGAAAGAAGGGAACATCATCGACTGTATAGGTGACAGCCGAGCTCGTATCACCACTTTTTGCTGTTAGATGGTCTTGAATGTAAAGGGTGGATCTAGGGACGAGGAAAATCCCACAAATCCCCAATGCGGGTAAAAACCATTGTTGGATGAAGGGGATGAAAGACCCCTTAGAAAAGGCCATCGTGATTGCAAATAGCCCTCCGATAGCAATAGATAGCCGGATAAGTCCAAAAAAGGTCTTTCCCATCCCTGTACTAGAGGTTCCATAAATAAGCATGGAGATGGAGTTAAAAACCGTCTTTAGAATCTTTCCCCCTCCATAGGTATGAAGCGCTATGATCTCTTTTTGTGGTTCCTCTTTATGTTTTGCGTGAAGCTCAGCGCAGCTAAAACAAGAAAAGAGGCATAGTAATAGTAAAATCTTTTTCAGCATTTTAATCGCCCATCATTGCCCGCAAGGACTCTTCTTTTTTTCTAAGCCACTCTTCCATGTTGTTAACCTGCATGACTTTTCGCTCGATTTTCTCCTGCTCAAAGTTGAGATTAGCTTTGACTTGATCAATTTTTTCTAAATAATCCCTCAAAATCTCTTCATTCACTTGGGCTTTTTCGAGAGAGTGGGCTCTTACTCTGATTTCATAGATGGCAAGGGAAAGGAAGTCGGTAAGCCGTTGATGTGCCTCGATGCGTGCATAATCAGAGAGAGAGATCAAACTGGAGTCGGCATCTCCTCGACTAAGAATGACAAGTAGTGTTCCAAGTGGGAGCTTGCTTCCATTAAGTATTGTCTCCTCTTCAGGGCTGAGTTCCCCTGATCCACTTCTCCCAGTTTTGATTTTGGAGAGAATTGATTTGAGATTATCTTCAATCTGAGGTTTCCAGGCTTTTCCAATAGGAATCGACATGTCTTCTTCGACAATATGAGCAAAATTGGAATCCTTGGAGTCTGAAGAAAATTTATATGCTTTACTGAGAGTGCCACCATTGAGGAGGACGTCGAATCCCTTCATGTCTTTAGGCGGATATATGGTGATCTTGTCATTTTTAGAGACTACTGTTCCGGTAAGATTCAAAAGTAGACGTCTGGCGTCGCCATCGAGACCCTCCATATCTTTGAGAACAGAGTAGGCAACGTTATAATCTCCGATAATCATATCTGAGCCCTCTTTGGTTTTTTTTATGGCTTTTTTCACCACATTCTTGTCTTGGTGACATCTGTGCCTTCTTTCAATTTGATCTTTGAACAAGCTTTTTCCTCCGGCTTGCTCACAGATGAATTTATCGGCTGCCTCTGAAGCTGGCCAAGCTGCATTCACTAGTGATTGAGCGGCCTCACAAGAGTTGATGTTCATAGAGTTGAAATGGTTGGCGTATTCTTGCAATCTCCCCGCGGTAGCTGCTACAGAAGGTGTAGCGGTTTGAAGAGCAAGTTGAAAAGCATAGGCGCCTCCATTTGAGATGATGCTTTTCATCGCTTTAATGAGATCGTCTTTTGATACTAGGTTAATCGCGCCCATGGTGTAATCGATCCCTCCACAACCAGCGGAGAACTTAGGTAGAGCTATATGAACAGGATTTATATCCACAACTTGAGCCCGAGCTAAACCATCTCCTCCAATATAGTTAACGCCCAGGTTAGAATTGGAGAATTCGCTACTGTTATGTTTCGCTAGAATGTTAGATTTATCAAACCACTCCTCTAATGATGCGGCTTGTAGAGATGAGAGCGAGAGAAGTGCGAAGAAAAACAACAACCTCATTTTATTACCCTTTTACTTAGTTGTTTATAGATATTTTCTTTTAGTTGGCTAATCGAAATCGCCCCAAAACCCACCTTTTCGGAGTACTCTTTTTCAGGACATGCCACAATAAAAGCGGGAGCCACCATTACGCCTAAAGCTTCACCCTTATCTGTTGAATACCTTGGACTGGGGAACTGAGGGATTGATCCTCCATCTAATGAGACTCCGATGACCTTCCACGTTGTCTCTTCTTCAAACTCTTTTGCCATCTCAGCGGCAATGAGGGAGAGGGGATCGGTGCTATCGAATACAAAAAGGAGGAGATGGTCTTTTTTGTTCTTCTCGATGAACTGGTCGATGCGCTGATACGCTAAGTTTTTTCTGGCTGCGACGGCAAAAGAAGCTGTAGGATTCAAGAGCTGATCGCTGAGCTGTGCATCTTCTAGGAGAATAACCTCCCAGATCTTGGCAAATTTCTCTGAGTTCTCTACTACCTGCTTTTGGATTCTGAGATAGATGGTAATGTTTTCATATGTAGGATCCATTACCGCAAGAGCTTTAGCTGCTTGGAATTTCTCTTGAAAAATTCTTAGCTGTGAAAGAGCATTTTCTTTTGTAATCTCCTCTTTTTCTTCCGTCTCCTCTTTACGCTCTTGGTAGTAGTAGCGTCCTTCAAGTCCACGATCATAGAAGCCCGCGTGCAAAACGTTTAAAAAAATGATGCAAGGGATCAATAACCTTCGCATAAGCGGCTCTGCTCCATTAAGGTTCCCTTGGTAGTGGCTCTTGATCTTTTCTCATCAAATGAGCGCGTCACATCTTTGATCTTTTTAGCGATGTCCTGGGGATTGATGTCTGCTTTGAGTCTCACAATAAAGTCTGAGAAATCAATAGCATCGAAATTGATCTGGTTGATTTGATCGATTGTGAGGCCATTTGCCTTAGGCTCATCGGTATCTCCCCAACTTAAAGAGAGCTGATCTTTTGCGTTTTCTTGGATGATCCGAGAGAGTACAGTGGGAAAACAGACGTATACACTCTCTTTTTCTAGTCCCATTTTTAGAGATCGTGTGCCTATGTAGTGGCATTTTCCGGCTTTTCGTCTTTTATAAAGCTCTCTCTCTTCCACTGAGCATCCCGCAAGCCCTAGATCTACAGCAAACCCTCTACAATCTCCGCAGCAGTCGTAGAGGATGGTTCCACTGAAACTTCGTTTGCAGGTGGCAATACTCCCTGCAAAGATTTCTGCTTCTAGTAAATCGGCGTTATTTTCAGTATTTCCAGGGATATCGGAGAGGGCAGCGATCCTAGAGATTGCTTCCCCAAAGTTTGGATCGGCTTCGCTCTCATGGTCGAATTCATTTAGTCCCCAAATGCCCCCATTATCAAAGGTATAATGGTTTTCCTGTTCTATTTCTCCGATAGGGACATGATAGGTCTTTTGATAGGCAAGACATTCCCCTTCTCCATCTGTTTCGATACAGGTTTTATTAGCAATTTGTCCCCCTCTATCACGGATCCTTTTACAGGCAAGGCTCTCTCCTTTATCGCAGCGAAATATTAGATGTCTTCTATTCTCCTCAGGGTAACTTGAACCAACAAGCGTACAATGAGCGCTGTTTACGAGATAATCGAAAGTCTCTTGTTGAGCTGCTTCCCATGAGACCTTTTCTTGATAGGGTTGAATAACCTCACTTCTTCTCTGGCTCTTGTCGCAAGGGAGAGAACGCCCATGGGTCCACTTTTTGACGACTCTGTACTTTTTGAAGATCCCCTTATTGTCTGTGTATACATGTGAGAATTGTAGATTTCGGGTTTGTGTGAGCTGTTTTTCCCATTTGCTCTGTTGTTCTCCTGCATCGGAGGCCCAGAAAAATTCCTTGGTTTTTGAATGGCCTGGACAGATGAATGAAGTTTCTGTTTTTTCTTGGGTGATGGTGACTTTTTTTGTCTGTTCAACCGTGAGTGTCTTTATAATCGATTCGGTGCAAGTTTCAGAGAGAAACTCTCGTTTTCTGGGTGTTGCCTCTTGTTCCTTCATGAAGAGTTGACTACTTGGTTCTGCAACTATTTGATGTGACCTAGCCAAAAACGGTTCTGTTTCGTCCATAGGAGAGATCTTCTTGCCAACTTCAAGGGCTTGAACGATCTGCTGTTCAAAAGGAGAGGCTTGATCGACAGAGTTGGAATCAAAATGTTTTCCCCTGTCTTTCTCTGGAAGGATCTCATCACCACTGATCAAGGTTTCGAAAATTTTTGCAATCTCTGGCCTTTGCGCTTTAGCTACTCTTTCGGCATCAGCCTTATAGTCACCCATCGAAGAGGCGAAGAGCGAAGGAGAGAGAAGTAGAAGAAAAAGAGCTCTCTTTATGCTCATAATACCCCTCCGCTTCCAGCTTTCTTCGTGATCTTATAGGGGTCAATGCAACAGTGGGCCCTTGTCCAAATCACATAAGTGAACTCTTCTCCTCGACCCGGATAGGTCTTAGATGCCCCCCATAGAAACTCGTTAGCCCCTAGAGGGGGACATTTTTTGGCAGTTTGTTTGATTGGCTGGGCTAGCTGTATTTTATAGGCAGTTTTTCGAGCATTTGAAGAATAGGTCTTCTCGCAATAATTCCCCTCTTCAAAGGTTTTTGCAACTCTCCAGTGATGCAATTTTGCTAATACTCTATGGACAAGGAGAGAAGATGCCTGGACAGCCCCTCTTACATGCCCTACAAAACCATTGAATGGGTAGAGACTCCCTTGGCAGCCACTGCACCAAAAAAGCTTGTCTGTGGGCCTATTAGCTGTTGATAGACCGCAGTCGGGAAGACATGCTGCAATGGCTAGTGGGGTCGAGAAGAGAAAAACTTCGGGATGAATCACGTTGTTCCAAGATTCATCAAGCCAAAAGGGATCGAATTCAGACATATAGCCAATCGATATGGAGAGATCATCTGTACAGACGAAATCGGTTGCTCCTCCTATCAGTGATAGAACGGGATATTCGTAGTAGTGGACATGGTAGACACTCTCAAGCTGACCCCCGTTGTATTGAGAATACCCCCTTTTTTTTAGTTTTGATTTGGAGAGTTGCATTCCACCAAAAGCCACGAGCTTGTAAGGGGTCATCGTGACCTCTACAAGTTTGGTTGGTTGCCAATATGCAACGGGAAGACCGACTAGCCCTTTTTGGCAATGACATAGAGTCTTGTTGTGCTTGATAAAATCTTTTGATTTTGGGGTGACGTTCCCCCCTGCAATATGAATGGGATAGAGGCAGTCCCAGCAGATGTCTTCGATAGGGTTAAAAAACTTCCCTTCTGCAGCAAAGAGTTGACCCAAACAGATAACAAACATCAAAAAGACTGTTCTGATCATATCAGCTCCGTCCAATCGATAATTTTGTCGAAGTAATCTTTTTCTATAAGCTCATCTGTTACGCCTCCCACATGAATGAGGATAGGACGATATGTAAAGTACTTAGGAATCGAAATAGCTTGAATTTTTTTCTCTACTTCTTCAATCACCTTTGAATTAATAGGGTTCTTAGAAAATTTAATCTCACATACATACAAGGTGTTTTTTGCCTGGATAAGATAGTCGATTTGACACCCCTTTCGATCTCGTGACTTAGTCTGAAAGAAGGGTCCATCAAATGTATAATCAGCTATTTGGATATTGAGACAGGTTAAGATAGCGTCTGAATTGTGAATGACGAGATTTTCAAACTGCAGCCCCATAATGGATTCCCATTGAAGGACGCTATGTAAAGATTTTTTTCTGAATCTTCCCTTTAGGATCTTTTCCTTATTTGGAAGTATATATTTTAAATAAAAGCGAAGATAATTGTCACTAAGCCGATATTTTCGTAATTTACTGACTTTTCCGGTCTTAATCTCCCATGTAAAGTCTGCTGCAAGAAATCCAGCTTCCGATAGATCCTTCAAATATTCAGAAATAACCCTACCATTCGGTCGACTAATCCCTTTACATATAGCTTTTTGACTTAAGGAATGCTTATCCGCAAGGACTTCTACAATATCCTTATATGCTGCGCTTCTTCTAGAGAACAGATCGTGAAAAATTCGATCAAATTCATTAAAAAGCAGACCCTCTTTCGAAAAGCATAGGTCTCGAATATTCTCTTCTGCTGAGAGTTTTGGATCTATTATTTCAAGATATTTTGGTACTCCACCCGTAACACTTAGAAGTTTAAGTTTCTCATATGTTGATATTGCCTTTTCCCTTTTCCCCCAAAACTTAAAACAATCCCTTAGAGGAAGCTCGTCTAGGGTCAAAGTCAAATCTATGCGCCCAAAAAACCCAGTACTATTAAGAATATTCTTATCGATCCAGCTTGATATAGAGCTAGCCACAATTAAAACTAGGTTTGGGTTTTTTGAAAAATGTGTATCCCACGCAATTTTTAGTTTTCCTAGAAAGAGTGGGTCTTTTGATCCCATCCAAGCTATTTCGTCTAAACTTATTAAAATAGACCCTTTTTCTGCCTCTTTTGCTAAAATCCAAAAAATATCGCTCCAGTCGTCGCTGAGAATTTTTGGAAGCCCTTGCCGCCCCATTTGCTTCACAAATTCTTCTCTTTGAGACTGTTTTGTTACTCCAGCTGTGGGTGGAATCCCTGTAAATAATAATCTCTTTGAAAAAGATTTCGAAAATTCTTCTATTAATCGACTTTTCCCAATGCGCCTTCTTCCCCTAATTGCAACAAAACTTGATATTTTTCGCTCTAAGCTCTTTTCAAGCGCTTCAAGTTCTTCTTCTCTACCTATAAACATAAAAAGGTCCTTTGTATCATTAAATCCGGTTGTCTTGATTTGATGATACTTTTTTGTCTATTTATTTGCATCATCAAATCTGTATACCCAGATCTAGTGATGGTTTTTTTACTCTCATTTCGCACCGCTAAATCGATGTTTCCAGATCTAGTGATGGATGTTTCTTGTATCTTATTTATAATCAGTGTCTTAATAATATCAAACTTATTAGAAAAAGCCGTTTTTTTACACCTCAGGAAGACAAACATTTTATTTTAGACCCCACCATCCACTCACAATCGGTGAAAAATCTGAAACTATAGGTCTGCTATTAACTCCCAAACAGTCGATCAATTCTTCCCCCCATGGAAGAGAGAGGCTGAATTGGTCCCCCTTCTGTCTCGTAATTGATAGGTCGCAAAAACCGCCCTCCTTACCAAATACTCCAGGTGTCAGGCTAATGAGAGACCCTTGTGGAAAATAGAATTCTTTATCAATTTTTTCTCCTGATGAGAATGTGGTGAGTCGCAATTTTTCAGAACTTCCAATTCCTTCAAGAGTGATTTTATATCTCGTTGGTCTCAACCTTACAAGCTCTGCTTGAAGTTTTGCTTTTCCTGAGCGCATCTCTATAATAATTGGATTGGGGGAAAAAGTTACTGGTTGACTAACCGACTTTCCATCCTCAGTTTCTAAAGTCCAAGTTACTTTCTCTCCAGGAAAAAATCCCATGCTGCTAGTAACAAGTACCATACCTTTTTCTTGCAGAAACTCTTGAAGTCTGACAAAAACTTCTTTAGAATATTCGTGCTGATATTGCTTTTTTAGCAAAATAGGTCTTTCCCATCTTAGGATATAATTTTCAGCTTCTGGCAACCCATGGATCCTTATGATAGTTTTATGATGTCCTGGATTAAAAAATCCTAAGTTGGAATATTTATCTAAGTTAGCTGTGCTCGCAGCAGAAATCGTTTCATGAGTCAAATGAAAGGCGTCTGCACTTGTCTGTAATGATATTGCTAGAAAAACAAATAGGCTTAAGCAGCTGGTTTTCAACTTCATAATTAATTCCTTTTTTGGTTTTGATTGAGGAGCAGTTGAAGCGTATGCCGAGTATGTTTAATATTACTGATATGCGTCTTGAACACTCTATTGTCCTCTTTTAATAAGTTCATGGGGGAGCTTTCCTCGTATCGGAATTTCCTCAATCAAAATCCTATTTCCTACTTGGGTAACGCGGCTGGGGAGTTTTTCCACTCCAACTTGTTGGAATAAAGTGCCATAAACATCGAAGTACACTGCTGTTGACCCAGTCGTATTAGTAGAATAGTAACCAATAGAGTCCTTCATCTCTTCTCGCAGTGTTAAGACATCCTCTCCTCGAACCACAACAATGGTGAATTTGTTCATATCGTGGGCTAGTGCCCAGTTCAAATGTCTTTGTTTGTCTCCATCAACAAATAGAAATTTTCTATGAAGTTTTAAGGTCCACTGATAGGGGGGATCACTTTTTATCAACGAGATGAAGCTTTCAATGAATACTCTATCGAATTTCATCATGGGAAAAGGATCAAAAGTTCTTTTAGAATATTTTTCTGCACAAGGCAACTTAAGAGCGGCATCGATATCCTCTGGGAGTGGCAACATCGTTTGGATAATGGTGTCTCTTTTAATAAGTTCATGGGGGAGCTTTCCTCGTATCGGAATTTCCTCGATCAAAATCCTATTTCCTACTTGGGTAACGCGACTGGGGAGTTTTTCCACTCCAACTTGTTGGAGTAAAGTGCCATAAACATCATAATATACCACTCTTGATCCAACCATACTAATAGCAAAGTAACCAGAGTCAGTCATTATTTCTCGATGCTTTGAGATATCCCCTCCTCTAACCACTACAACGGTGAACTTCTTCTCGTCATGGGCCAAAACCATGTCAATATGTCTTCGGTTATCTTCATCAATGAATAGAAAATTTCCATGGAGTTTTAAGGTCGGCTGATAGGGAGGATCACTTTTTATTAACGAGATGAAGTTTTCAATGAATACTCTATCGACTTTCATCATGGGAAAAGGATCAAAAGTTCTTTTAGAATATTTTTCTGCACAAGGCAACTTAAGAGCGGCATCGATATCCTCTGGGAGTGGCAACAACGTTTGAATAATGATGTCTCTTTTATTGTGATCGCTAGCAAACCCTGAGGATGCTAGAAGCAAAAATATTGCGTAGAAAAAGGGTTGTCGAATTTTCAATTTTTACTCTCCTTGTGTTTGGGGTTGCTCGATTGTGAATTGTTATTGTTGTTGTGTAGCATTCTACCCTTCCATCTTCTCCAAGGCATAAGTAACTGAGACATTGCCGATTGTTTTTTCAAACCCGTCTTTTTTCAATAGGACAAATGTGGGAACAGCTGTGATTTTGTATTTTTCAAAACTGTCAGGGTCGATCCCGATCGGGGCATGCACCCCTCTCTCTCTTAGCTCCATTACGTGGGTTAAGAAATTTTGGAATGAATTGTTGGGCATTCCCCTGAGAACAAACGTTCCTCCTATCTGTTCCAACTCTCTAGACATCTGGATCCAGAGCTCTTGAGGCATGGAGAAGGAGACAAATGCCAAAAATGTTGGTTCTTGGTTTTCGGAGAACACACCACCCTGGGAACAACACTTGCCGAAGAGAGAGGTAGAGAGGAGAAGTAGTAGCCCTAGGATGCGCATGGGATCTCCTCGATGATAAGTCTATCTCCTGACTTAGAAATCTTTGTTGGGATCCTCTCAAGACCGAAAAAGCGACAAAGAGCTGCCCCTTGATCAAAAAATACGGGGTGAATGCTCTCTTCTTCAAGTTCTATGGGGCTTCCTTTCACAAGGATCCACTTTGCCTCTGGATGCTCTTTTGCCCACTTAACGTGGTCGGGGTTGTCTCCATCAAAAAAGAGAAGCTCTTGCAGGGAACCGATAGATTTAAGTGGATTGATCGTTTGCCCCTTATAGGCGATGACGTTTCCTGTTAGATCAGTGATCTCCTCCTTCACCATGTATGTCGGATCGAAGTAATAGGCAGCATATTCGGTTGCCTCGCGGAGCCCTCTTACAGCAGAGGGCGCTTTGGCCTCTGTCATGATTTTTTCTTGGGCTTTCAATCGAAGCTCTTCTACTTCTCTCTCTGTAATAGATGTGAGCCTCTCAAAAATAGCTTGAGCCATATCCTCTTCTTCAATGTTGAACGTATGCCCATCAACAGCAAAAATTAGTGGCGCAGCGGTAAGCATGAAGAGCAATAGGGCTTTAAACATGGACAGATCCTTGGCTTAAGATTTTTTCTATGGCCTCTTCTATCGAGTAGCCTTCCTTCTTTAGTGCCTGAATCGCATGGAAGTTTTCTGCTCTAGTCGAGTAAAGCTGAGCTGAGAAAGGATCGAGTTTTAACTGAGCAAGTCCATAAAACCCACTCCCCTTGTTGTAAATAAAAGCCTCTGAATATTTCCCATCAACTTTTTTGAGACTGCTGAGATATTTTTCGATTTGTCCGTCGAGTTCAATTAGATTTTTTTCTTTGATCGTAGGGATGGTGTTTCCATCCTTTCCAAGAAGCACAAGCCAGTTAGAGTTCTGAAAAGCTGCTGCCGCTCCGGGAGAGCAGTCAAAGTCTTTTAGGCTCTGGGTTCCTACCATTAAGGCGCCGTTATATTTTCTCAGCCTTCTGGCCATGCTTTCGATAAAGCCTTCCATCTGGGGGCTTTTTAAAAGATCCCACGCCTCGTCTATGCATATAAGGGACCGTTTTTTTCGGTCTCCCATAAAGACTTCGCTAGAGATCATCAATGAAAAAATTTGCAGAATCACGGCCTGAAGATCCCCCATATTTTTTAGCTCTTCGGTTTCGATCACAACAAAGTTACTCCGGAATGAGACCTTCTTCTTCCCATAGAAAAAGTTTTTAAACTCTCCCTTAGTGGTGTATTTTTGGAGAGCATCAATCAGGCTTTCGCTCCCCCCTCGCATCCTTTCAGTTGTGTAGCTTCCGCTCTTAAGACTTTCGACAACATGATCGATCGTGGCTTTCCTTCCAGAGTTTTCCCAAGCCATTTTGACGGCAATACTCAGCATGTTGGAGCGATCTCCATCAATTTTTTCCATAGGCATAGCCATCGTGGCCACGATGGAAGAGACCATGTTTAGAGCGGCGTCTAGCACCTCGCTATCGCCCTCTTCTGGGAGAAGAGCAAAGGGGTTGAGATTAAGCCTGCTCTCTTTGGTGAAGAAGAGGTATTGCCCATCAAGTAGTTCACAGAGCTTTTCAAAAGAGCGCCCTAGATCGAGAACAAAGACTCTCCCTCCCATCCCCAGTTGGCTCATGATCATCTCTTGCATGAAGACTGACTTTCCCGTCCCGGAGGCCCCCACAATAACGGCGTTGAGGTTCCCTTCCGTTTCAAATTGATCCCAGGTTGCAAACTGTCCGCGTCGTCCAATTAGAGGCATCCCCGTCGAAGAGTTACCCATCCACTCGCCAAGAAGTGGTATAAAGACTCCCACTTCATGGGTGGTAGTGGTCTTGAAGGCACGGAGAAGTTTGGTTTCTCGTTGGTTAGATGATTCTCCCCAGGTCATAGGGAGTGAGCGAACAAATTCATCAGCATGGAGATAATCACACGATGCAATCTTAAACCCTGCGCGGCTATAGGTGGCTTTCAACGCCCCTTCTGCATCAACCATTCGATCGGCTTTGGCAAACATCCCAACTGTCATCCGTGTTTGGATGATTTTTTTGCCGTTAAGCATCTCTTTTTCGACAAAAAGACTCTCTTCATGCTCACGTGGGGCAGAAGAAAAAAGCTTTCTCATCGCTTTAAATTTGAGCTGTTGCTCGAGAAGTTTTGATTTCGACTTGATCCTGGCTTCTGCAGTTGCTTGAGAAGGGAAAAAGATGCCGTAGTGGATGAAGAAATCAGAAAACAGACCTCTCTCTTGCTGAAAAAAATCGCCTATGAGGAGTTGATTTCCCCCGAGAGACCAGTTGCTTGGAAATTCTAAGACCTCAAATGCTTTAAAATAAGTCTCCTCTCCATCGTTTGTGAATTTAAGATGCGTTCCCTCATCTTCAATACATCCTGGGAGACAGAGTCCGTTCGCGATGTAATTAAAAGGGTTTACAGCTCTTGCGCATATATCTGCCTTCCCATTGAAGTTAATGAGCCCAGAGAAGGCTGTCAAAAACGCCTCTACTTGAACCTCTTTGGCGTGAGAGATACGGCTAAAAAATGAGAGGGCTTTTTCTTTTTTAGAGATAAGCTCTGCCGCGCCCTGTTTACTGCTGCTATAGGAAAAGAAAAACCTAAAATTTCTAGGAGGGGGACAATCAGTTTGTTCTCTTAACCCTTCAGTGAAAAATTGGGTTTTTTTGGAGGCAATTTTCGCAAAGATGCCTCCCTGCTTCTTGCGCGCTTCTTCCCACGTTTTTAAAAGAGGCGCTATCCGATGGTCGGCAAGGAGTAAACACTGAATGGAGTCCCCCTCTTCTCCAAGATCGCTAATGAGCGATGCTAATTCACTTTCTAAAAAATCGGAGCTTCCAATCAGAGGGACCACTTCGATGCAAAAACCCCTAGAGTTCTTGTTGTAATAGAGCTGCGTTTCAGAACAGTATGTTCTAAAGGGAAGTGCGGATTGAAAGAAGTTATTTTCTTCCTCTGTATCCATCTCTCCCGATAGAGTTTGATCGATAGGGGTGCTTTGACGCAGGAGGGTTGCTAATTTCTGACCCCAATGGTTGAGCACTGTCATGGAAGTCTCTCCTCATTGCTTGGCAATAGAAGATCTTCCCCTTTTGGGTTTTCCTTGATCCGGTCAAGAAAACTAGAGGTTAGCTCTCCCCCTTTTTCGAAATTGTTATTGTAAACCCCACAGCTGCTCAATAGAGCAGAGAGGGAGACAAGAAAGATCAGGGCTTTAATCGGGTTCATTTTTTTCTTCTTGGCAATAGGATTTTCGCAATAAGATTTTTCGTAGGAAGTCCCTTAATGCTGGTTCCATCTTGCTCAATTGCTGGGAGTTCGCTCGGTATTCCATTTTGTTTAAGGTATTTATAGGACTCACGGTAGGCTCTTGTTGTCTCTAAGAAGTGGATGTCGTGGAGAAGAGGCAGTGGCCTCTCATAGTGTTTCATGAGCTCTTGCATGAAAAAGCAACTTCTTCCTGGAGCTCCTGCTTTAACGGACTGTGCAATCTTCCAGAAAAACGGCCACCGTTTTGACTGAGGTAATTTTTCTAGACAGACCATGAGCTGCAGAGTCGAAATGTCTTGAGGATCGGGATGAAATTCCCAAGAAATCTCGCCTGTTTGCACATGCTTTTCATAGATCTCTCTGAATTCTTGCTTTATCAGCTTGAGACAGAGGGGACACGAGAGGGAAAAGTACTCGACGATTGTTGAGGTAGCGCTAGCTTGCCCAACTTGTACGCGATAGCAATCTGGCAAGGTATTAAAATCGCGAGCAAAAATAGTGAGGGGCAAGGCGCATAGAAGGATCAGCTTATTTATCATGAAAGTCCCCTACTGCGTCTTTCTGCTTCGATCTGTTTTTTTATGTTGTGCTCTCCAATTCTTACCGATTTTAGGAAGATCACATCGACGATGCGCCCAGCTTGGATCTGGATAACAGGCTGGAGTTGTTCGGCTCGTTTGATGTAGTACTCTGCTAGCTTGTTCAGCGCGGTACTGCTCCCTTGAAATCCGGCATTTCTAAAGGCGTCTACATCTAGGATGCTTTGGGTATCTCCAACTTTTGAGATCTTTTCGATGGTTTGGTTGTTTAAGGTGGCTTGTATGCTCTGCCCTATTCCTTGCATGAAGGAGGCGAAGGCCGCTCGTGTAATGATGGACCCTGAACGATCTACAACGATTCCTCTGAGACCTTCTTTTCCATCTTCTCCTGAGACAAAGCCAGCGATGGATGTTTCTATGAAGTCTCCTCCTTTTCCAACCATCAATGTTAGGCGCTCGACGCGGATGCGTACTCTTTCAGATGCAATGTCTCCAATGGCTGTTCCTATGATTCGAGATCCTTTCAGTGCCACTTGAACATTCCTTGGAAGCTTTCCGTTGGCGAGAGGCTGAAGAAGAACGGTATGAGGATCAGAGGCTACATTTACTCCCACACCGCAATCGGCTGATGAGACAAGAAGACACTTGACGACTGTGCCAGCGGGAATTTCATATGAAACGTTCCTAGTAGTGAGTGAGGATTTTTTCCCCCATGTTTTAATCTCATTTGGGATAACTCCAGGAGTGATTATCTCATTTTTTGCGCCCTCTTCTTCTGCGCGAGCTGTTTTGATGATAGTTAGATCTGCTTGTAGTAAACGTGTATCTTTCTGAAGATCCTCATTTTTTTTCTCGAGAAGCGTTTTGTCTTCAGCAAATTGTTTGAGTGAGCGTTCAAGTCGTTTTACATGTTCTTGTAAGTAATCTGCTTGATTTTCTACGAAGGAGAGTCTCACTCTGTCATTAGAAAAGGCGGGGTCTTCCGTGGGAAGAGCCGCCTCTGTATAGTTTGCCGGGATTAATGTTTTTTTCACTATATTGTCCTCTGTAGAGAAGAAGACTCCTGCGACAATGAGAATAATAAGCAGCCCCAGCCCAATGAAGTAATTTCTGAATTGTCTCTTTTTGATCTCTTTGGACATCTATTCTCTCCTTTTTGAAATCAAGAGGGTTGTAACTTCGTCTTCTTCCAACTCTGATTTAGTGGAAAAGACCCAGTTGATCTCGGAGGTTTTTATCCGCTCTTTGTCAACGATAAGCACAGAGACACTGTTATTCCTGATATCCAATACATAGATGTTTTCAAGAGCTCCTTCGAAGACGCCCACATGTTGAATATGATCATTCAAATTGCCCACTTCAATAGAATCATGCGGAAGGAATGAGCGCTTGCCATATCCATGTGGGATTTTTCCGTCTAAAATCTCAGAGAGGGTTTCAATGTTTGCAAGGGAATGCTGGAGAGCAATCTCTTCTATCTCTTCGGGTTCTTTTAAGAAAATGACAGCTGGTTCTTTCTCTGAGGCTGTCACAAGGAAGTCTTGAACTAGTCCAGAGGAAGTTACCACCGATAGCAATTGGGGGCTCTCAAGGGGCCTTAAAACGGTTATAACTGCCTGTCCAAGCTTGCTCATGATGTCGACATTGAAGTAATGGGGATTGGCAATGAGGGTTTCAACACTTCCGTCGATAACAGCTATTCGATTGTGCAGGGTGGATGAAAGGGTGATTGATAGAGCGCTCCTTTCATTGATTGCAACTTCGATAGCCTCCTCTGCTGAAAGCGTTGTGCAAGCCAGAAGAATGGCGATGAGGTATTTCATAGATTTTCCTTCGTAAAACTTTTTAATAGGAGTTTTCCTTCACTTGAACTGAAGATAAGGAGGTATTTAACGTTCTGTTTTTCAATCAGCTGCTTTGTGCCTTCGTTTTTTGGGATATAGACATGAAGCTTGCCCTCAACAAAGGTTCTTATGGTATGGGCATCGACGACCTCTAGGCGACTTGAGAGGGCTTCCCATTCATAAGTTTTCTGATGTTGGAGGGTTTTTAGCTTCTCTCTCTTTAGTTTAGCTCTAAAGGGGATGGCATAGTCTGGTGATACCCACTGAAAAAGCGCTTCATTTTGCCTCTCCCAATTACTTGGAGAGCGATTTAAGATTAGATGTGTCACGTAGAGAGCTTCTTTTTCTGCAGCTTGAAGATCAATTTTTTGCTCTGGGGCTTTAAAGATGGTGATTGTCTCTTGTTTGAAGGCAATGACTGCTAACGCCACCACAGAAATAAGCAAAAATACGGAGACACAAAGAAAGACATTCCTCTGAAAGACAATGACCGAGATCGCGCTTTTTCTTAAGGCTCTTTCCATCATTTCACCCACTTTTTGATGTGGCTGGGCAGAAGATGGACCGCAGCTCTACCAAAAATTTTGTCTGTAGGGAGGTGGCGATAGAAAAAGCGAATCACTGCAAATTTGGGAAGCTTTTCTATGTAACCTTTCACGAAGAAAAGAACTAATAGCGCTCCAAGGATCCCAAAGAAGCTCTCGAAAATAGCTCCACAAATAAACGCTATTGGAAAAAGCGCCAGAGTGGTGATCTTTACTCCCAAAATCCTCATGGGATTGTCTAGATTGTTGAGGATGACTTGAGCCACTTTATACTCCAATGGATGCTAGAAGCATAATGAGTTTAGGTACGAAGAAGAAACAACATGATATGCCTCCATACATGATGATCGGTTGAAAACTTCCGCTCATAACTGTTTTCAAAAAGCCCCATGTCATTCCAAAAAGAAGAACGATTAAACGGATAGATTTTGAAAAGATAGTTCCCATGAGCGTTGTGACTTGGGCCTCGATTTCTGCTTCAGCATCGCAATAGGCTGTACTTGTCGACGCTAAGAGCAGGAATATCCCCAAAGCTCGCCATGTAAGTGGTGATCTAACGATCTGCATGATTTTGTTTCTGGTTGTGTGTGTTTTCATGAAAAGCTCCTTAATTTATCTATTGTTTTTTCATTGAACCATGATGTGGGCTCTTGGTCTTCCTTCTCTGTCTGCTCGGG
>JAAKFF010000018.1 GCA_011065165.1 Chlamydiota bacterium | reverse complement strand
GAGAGCGGCTCTTTCCCTCTCGAGCGCTATCTAGATCTCCCCCTCTCTCAGTGCGATGTAGGATGGACCGTCTCGACCTTTGCGACTCAGATCGCCTACCAGCTGGGCTGTGATCCAATTATCTTTGTTGGAATGGATCTATCTCTATCACAGGGGAGATCCTATGCAGGGGGGATGGAAGAGCTGCGCGAGAATCTGATTCCCTGCACGGATCGTTTTGGGAACGAGGCGATGACCCGCCCGGATTTCCTCATGGCGAAAAGATGGTTAGAGGCCTTTGCAAAGTCCCACCCCGAGAGGAGCTTTCTCAATGCAACAGAGGGGGGGCTACAACTCTATGGAATAAGAGATCTGCCACTAAAAGTTGAGAGCCCTTCGCGCGATCTCCAAGCTCTAGTCCACCGCGCCACTCTTGAGGCGCCCCTACTCGATCTCTCTATGGTTCCAAGTAGACTCGATGAGATCTACGCAAGTATCAACCGCTGCAGTGAGAAGGTGGGGAGAGAGGAGCTCGAGAGTGAGATTTTTTACCAAGCGCACCTACTCCCAACTTGGGAGGTTTGGAGACACTTTATACAGAGCGATGAGATTGTTGCTGCGATGCAAAATAGCGAAGTTGAGAAGAGCATACAGCGAACTCTCTTTTTTCAAGAAATCATAGAGGGATTTAGGAATGAACGAAAAGTATCAGTTTAAAGAGCGGCAGCTCACCATCTGCGATCCACAGCTGGGGATCAACATCGAAGAGAGCTTCGATCCTCCTCTGATAGCGCAAGCGACAGAGGGGTTAGTTCTAAAAAATGGAGAGGCGGGGGAGCTCCTCACTGCCCACTTCGAGATAGAAGGGAAGCTTGAGGGGCAGTGCCACAGCTACTATCCTGGTGGCGAGCTAGAATCGGAGTCTTTCTACTCATCAGGGATGCTTCACGGACCCTCCCGCATTTTCAGCGAGAGAGGAGCGTGCCTCTCCGAAACCTGGTTCTATAAAGATCGGAAAGAGGGGAGGTCGATGCGCACCTATCTATCCGGGAAGGTGTGTAGTATCGAACGCTTCAAAGAGGGGAAGTTGCACGGCATCCAAGAGTACTACTATGAAGATGGCACCCTGAAATCCACACTTCCCTACCAAGCGGGAAAGTTAGAGGGCGAAGTCACCCTCTTCTGGCCAAAT
Organism: Chlamydiota bacterium; assembly: GCA_011065165.1. Lineage (GTDB taxonomy): Bacteria > Chlamydiota > Chlamydiia > Chlamydiales > Simkaniaceae > JAAKFF01. Next base: position 22,597 of record JAAKFF010000018.1, on the reverse strand, counting down.
GGCAAGGAGAAGCGCCACTCAATCTTTAAAGAGGGCGTCCGCGATGGCTACGACCGCATGTGGAATAAGAGTGGAGGGCTGATGGATGAAGGGAAGTATGAGAGAGGCGATCCAGTGGGGCTACACCGGCGTTTCTATGAAGATGGAACGCCACACGAGCAGCGCATCTACCAGACAGCGCAGAAGTTCGACCTCAAAAAGTGGGACTCCGACGGGAATCTATTGGAGGAGTGATGCAAACTGATGAGATTTTGGATGCGCGCTATCCCAACTTGAATTTTTTGCTCCGTTTTGGAGAAGAGAGGGCCCTCCCTTTCCCTCTTCACAGCGAAGATATTGAAAAAGAGGTGGAGCGCGCTCTTGCTCCTCTTCCTCTAAAAAAACTTCAACTCCTCTACATCTTCGGCATCGGCCTGGGCCACTACTACCCCCCCCTAAAGCAGTGGCTCGCTGAAGATCGCGAACGCGACTTGATCTTTATAGAAGAGGACCTCTCTGCACTCCGCGCATTTTTAAAGAGCGACCATGCCAGCGCCATCCTCGCCCACCCTCAAATTCACATCCGATTCAATATGGATAGAAGGCGACTGAGTGCATTCTTAGAAGAGTGCGCCCAGGATTTTCCCATAGAAAATATCGAGATAATCGCCCTCGCATCGTATAAAAAACACTACCGCTCCCGCACCTACCGCATGCGTCTAAAGCTCCACCGTCTTACGACCGTCAACCACGCCATCTTCATTGAAAATCTCCACTACAACCTCTTCTTCAAGAACCTCCTTCCAAACTTTAAACGTTTTAACGGCGCCTTCTTTGGTAACCATCTAAAAGATCAGTTTCAAGGGGTTCCAGCGATAATTTGCGGCGCCGGTCCCTCCCTCTCCAAAGATATCGAGACGCTCCGCACCCTCGACAACCGCGCCCTCATTTTTGCCGGGGGCTCCGCCATCACAGCGCTCAGTAACCAGGGCATTCTTCCCCATTTCGGGATGGCGATCGATCCAAATTTTGAAGAGTACCACCGATTCGCGGCGAGCTCAGCCTTTGAGATTCCTCTCTTCTATGTGAACCGTCTGCTGCCTCGCATCTTCGATACCTGCAATGGGCCGCGAGGATACCTTCATACGATGACAGGAGGGATGGCGGAACTCTGGATGGAAGAGAAGCTCGGGATCGAAGGGGAGCCCCTTCAAGAGGGGTTCGATCTCGAAGCGCTCTCAGTCACCACAACCTGCATCCAGCTCGCCTGCAGCCTCGGCTGCAACCCCATCATCCTCTCAGGAGTCGATCTAGCCTTCACCGCCGAGCGCTCCTATGTCTCAGGAGTTGTTCCAGAGGCCCGCCTCCTACTAGATGAGCGAAGAGAGGAGGTCCGCGTCTCGGAAAAGCTCCTCTCTCGGCAAGATATCTACGGTCAACCGATCCATACCCTCGTTAAATGGGTCATGGAATCGAGCGCGATCAGCCACTTTGCAAAGAAGAATCCAGAGCGCACCTTCATCAACGCCACAGCCGGCGGCCTCGGCTTCAAAAATATACCCAACCAGCCGCTCCAATCAATTCCGCTGCAGCGCTCTAGCGATCTACATGGAAAAATCCACCAGCTCATCGAGAGACATAGACTCCCAACGTCCACTTCGCAGATCGATCTGCATCTCTCCCAGCTCAAAGCGAGCCTCAAAGAGGCGAAGTCCTACGTGCAAGCAGCGCTCTCCGAACTGAGGCAGCTTAAAGGGCAAGAGCGCGATCCCGAGTCCGGGAGACTTATCTTTATTCAAATGGAGCTCGAATCACTCGATAGCTACACCTGCTTTCTAAGAGATCCCGATCTCACCTTTCACCAGGTTCTCACTAGAAAGTATCGCCCCACAACGTGGAGCGCTCCCGACCATGCGATGAAGTGGAACTTCCTCCACTCCAAGTGGCTCTCCTTCGACAACTTAGTCGATTTCTATCTAGATATGTTCGATAAATAAATCTTCTTCTGCTAAGTCGAGAGAAAAGAGTAAGAGGAGTCGCATATCCCCAATCCTGAGCAAAATCAGATAGATCCAGCGTTTGATTCCATGAAAGATTTCTTAAAAATTACAAGTAAATCTGCATCGGCAATCATGAAAATGCGACAAGAGATTCTCTTTTCAAAGGGAGTCTTTTCCCCTAAAACTAAACTCTCTATGGCACTAATCTGGTCAATCGCTACAAAGTGTGAGCCTTGCTTAAAATACTATGCAGTAAAGGCTAAGGAGGCGGGGCTTACAGAAGAGGAGTTAGGGGAGCTCTTAACCGTTGGTTCAACAATGGGAGGCTGTGTGGGTGAGATGTGGTGTCTAAAAGCCTATCACGCTTTTAAACATGCGGATGAAATGGCCGCATCATGTTGTGAAGTGCATTTTGAAGATAAGTAAATTATGGATTCCATATCTCCTTGCTCATGAGAAGGGTGACCATCTCCCAGAGCAGACACAACTATGGGACTATGAAAGATGGATCATCTGGATTGGTAACTTTCACCCCATACTCCTGCACTTTCCTATCGCCCTCATTGTCATGACAGCAGTTGCAGAGCTTATCGGCATGAAGAGCCCCTCTCCACTCTTTAAACAGGCGGCGCGATTCATGATCAGTGCAGCAGCGCTCACAGCGCTTCCAACAGCGCTCCTTGGTCTAGCCTATGGGTATGATGTGAGCTATGACGAGCTCCACTCGCTGCTCTTCTGGTGGCACCGCTCTCTAGGGCTATCTACAGCACTCCTCGCACTTATCACAGCCTCCTTCAAGGAACTTCAGATCAGAGGAAAAATCGGTCGATCAGCCTATCTAATCTGCCTCACTCTTCTACTTCTTCTTGTGACAGCCACAGCCTTCCTGGGTGGGGAGATGACATTCGGCCCCTTTCCTCTTCTCCCTTAAACCCTCCCTTTACAAAATTAGGGAGATACGATTTAGTAAAAATTGGGGAAGAGCAATAACGAGAGGATGAAAGTCGTGGATAAAGCCGTCTGGTTTTTTATGAGTGAAGGGGAGAAAGAGGGGCCCGTTTCGCGCGATGAGTTGCAGGAGCTGCTCGACAGTGGAGAGATCGATCCAACAACAAAGGTCTGGACTGAGTCGATAGAGGGGTGGTCGCCCATCTCAGAACTCGAACACTTCAATATGGCTACTCTCGATGAGACACCGACAATTGCTATGGTGAAGAAGATAGACTATCCCCGTGAGACGGACGTTGAGCGAGTGCTGCCTCGGCCTTGGGTACGCTTCTGGGCGCGGATGATCGACTACTCTCTCTTTGCTCTAGTTTTAGCGTTTGCCCTTGGATTCTTCCATTTTACCATGGCGTTTTTTCAGCCCCTTTTGGGGATGCTACTCATCTTTCTATGGATCTTCGTCGAGACTATTCTGATCGCTACATGGGGGACAACTCCAGGAAAATGGATGCTTAAGACAACAGTCCAAGATGAGAATCACCATCGACTCTCCTTCTCCGATGCGCTCAATCGAAGCTTCTCCGTATGGTGGATAGGAGTCGGTGCAGGCTTGCCCATCATCTCAATTATCACCATGATCGTCGCAGCTGTAAAACTCTCAAATACAGGGACGACCTCTTGGGATCGCCAGAACAAGTATAGGATCTTCCATGGAAAAATAGGAGTGGTCCGGACACTCATCGTCATCCTCTACTTTTTCGCTTTCTTCACCTTCATCACTTGGGGTCAAATGTATTTCATGCACATGCAGGCTAGCCTGGATTTCTCACCAGCTCTCTAGAACAGCTACGCTACTCTGTCTTTCGAGTCGCCAAGAGAGGTTTTGAAGGGAAGGTTATAAACCTTGCCGAGAGAGCTTCTTGGATGAATCGAGAGACAGATGCGAAAGATTTTCCGATAGTGGTGAGAATTACAGGCTAATTTTTGAGGTAGCCATTATACGCTTGGTGCCAGTTGAAGCGGACGGCGCGGCGACTCTCCCTGTCAAAGAGCGCTTGGAGTGAGAGGTAGGGATAGGGGTGGTCGTTATCAAAATCTCGCCCCTCATGGGAGTGGTAGAGAGTGATCGCCACCTCCTTATTGTACCAAGAGGGCGTTGCACCATTTGAAAAGCGGTTTGAGCGCTGAAAAGTGGCGCCATAATACTCTTGCAGAACCTCCACGATAGCGGTGGGGTTCTCCTCAAACCCCTCAACATAAAAATCCACTTCCCCCCCGATCAGATGTTTGGAAGAGCGCGCACCCTTTGAGGCGTCGGAGTAGAGGTTATGTGCTGGGCAGCGGTGGCCGCAGGTGATGAGGACTCTCCTCCCTGTCTTCTCTTGGATGTGGTTGAGGAGATCGATCAAGATCGGGTAGATGAACTCTCTGCCATCTTTAATGGGGAGGCTATGCCGCTCGATCCCGCCGCAGTCGAGATGATAGACGAGCTTCTTGTACTTATGAAGCTGAATAGGAGGGTTGAGGACATTTCCGCGGCAGCGAAAAAACTCCTTAGTGATGCGAAGATGAGCTCCGATCCGCTTCGACTCCCAAGGATAACTCGCCCGTTTCTGCACTTTTATTTCAGGGAAAGGAAAAAAAACTTCATCCTCTTGACGCTCTATCGGTGAGACGGTGAGGTTCTGCTGTCTCACCTTTTTCTGCTCAGATCTCTCCAAGCCAGAACAGCCCACTAAAGTGCTAAGAATAAAAAGTAAAACGATCTTTTTTGCCATTTGGAGAGAGTCTATCAAAAATTGCAAAAAAAAATCGAGCAGTATATGGCTTGGGAGAAAGGGGAGAGGGATGAAGAAGGTACTCATCATAGAGAGAGAAATCTCGGAGCGAGAGCTCTTGATGAAGCTACTTAAGGCAGAGGCGTTGCAGCTCTTCTCCGTTGAAGACGGAGCGGGAGCTCTAGAGCTCCTGCAAAAACGGTCATTCGACCTGATACTTAGCGATTTAAAAGGTATTCAAACACTAAACCGTTCGAACCGCCGTCCCTTGGGAACCCCATTGATTCACCTATGCGCAAAGGACGATCCCGTCGCCTCAGAGGTCGACGATGTCTTAAATCGCCCTGTTGAGATGAAGGGGCTGAGGAGAGTCCTACAACGACTCAAGAAGGCTCCTCCAACCATTATCGCAAAGAGCCCCCAGATGAAGCAGATCCTCAAACAGATCGAAAAAATTGCCCAGAGCCACTCCAACGTCTTCATCAGCGGCGAGTCGGGAACAGGGAAAGAGGTGGTGGCTGGGATGATCCATGAGCTATCGAAACGAAAAAACCACTCCTTTGTCCGTGTCAATTGTGCAGCTCTCTCCAACACCCTGATCGAATCGGAATTTTTTGGCCATGAGAAAGGGGCATTTACAGGGGCGGTCCAGAGACGAATCGGCCGTTTTGAACTCGCTGACCTCGGCACCCTCCTTCTCGATGAGATCTCAGAGATCCCCTCCGATCTTCAAGCCAAGCTCCTACGCGTCGTCCAAGAGCAAGAGTTTGAACGCGTAGGCGGAACGCAGCCCCTCCACGTCGACGTCCGACTGATCTCCACCTCCAACAGAAATATGAAAGAGGCGATAGCTAGCAACCACTTTCGGGAAGATCTCTACTACCGCCTCAACGTGATTCCAATCCTTCTGCCACCCCTTCGCGAGCGTAGAGAGGATATCTTGCCACTCGCCGACCACTTTCTTCGTGAAGTGTGCCACCGCAACCAAATTCCAATCAAAACTCTCTCCAAAGGGGCAAAAGAGAGACTTCTCAACTACTCATGGCCTGGGAACATCCGTGAGCTTCGCAACATCATCGAACACGGAGTCGTCATGGACTACTCCGATCAACTCGAAGAGGAGCATCTCTTTTTCGACTCCTGTGATCTTAAGCAGAGAGCGATATCGCCTCAACTTATCACACTCAAACAGCTCGAAAAAGAGCACATTCTACTTACCTTGGAGCACTGCCAGAACAACCGCACGAAGGCATCCAAAATGTTGGGTATAAGCGTACGCACGCTGCGCAACAAACTTAAATTATATCAGTAAGAGACCTTCTCTGAATTAAAATTTAGAGCAAGAAGCTCTAAAAATTATCAAGAAATAACGAACTTGCTAGTCAAGAGCCTTAGAAATAAAGGGTGAGGTTTACTTATAGATGCGTCGGGGATTGCATCCCCCGCTGCCCCTTTGAGCTTCAATCCACTCTGAGGGTCTCTTCAAATTCATTCCCACACCTATAGAAGCTGTCTTTTCCCCTAATAAGATTTCTTCGGCCTGCGCAACTCTATAAGTTGACTCCGGCCTCCAGAAAACTTCTTAGGGAAAAACCCTATCTTCTGCTGTGGAAAGCAACTTAAAGAGACCCTCTGGCAAATCACTTCTCCGTCGGGGGGCCGTACCAAAGTACTGCACCCCCAAGCCCTTTGGGCTCCTTCGGATCAATTTTCCAGAAGCGCCTTGAAGCCATCGACTGCTCCAGGCTTCCATCTACCAAATTTTCAGTTTGGTATGGATGTCCTTTCGCAGAACAAGTCCAGATTAGATCTGTTCTGCGGAGAATGCAGGCAACTTGAATAGAGTTGTCAAATTCGAGCAGGAAAATTCGTTAGAAAAGGTATTAAAGATAAAGATTTTAATTTAGAGAAGGTCAGTCAACGATGGATAGTAGCGAAGAGAGCCCTTGGGGACCTCCTCCATTTGGGGGTGTTTTTCAGAGCAGACCAAGACAGGTGTGATCGACGCCCCTTCAAGAGCGTGGATCCCTTTTAGGGCGTCCTCGAAGCCGAGCATCCTATCAGATGAGCCCACCACCTCGATAGCCTTGAGATAGGCGTCAGGTGATGGCTTTGGGTTCTTGTACTCCTCCCGAGTGATCCAATGGGGGATTGTTTTAAGTAGAGGCAGCTGCTCTCTGATGAGAGAGATCTGTTTGAGGGTGGAGTTGGTGACGACAGCGTGGGGGATCTCTGCAGCTTGGACAGCCCCAAGAACCTCTTCCACCCCAGCCATCAGCTCGAGCCCCCCCTCTTCAAGGAACTTCTCATAGATAGCCTTCTTCTCCCCATAGAGTTCATCCCAGCTCCGACTCGCTAGTAGCTCGGGGGAGTGCGCAGTGATTATCTTGCACAGTCCTGTCGAGCTCTTCTGCGCCACAGCAGCAAAGGTCGGATAGTCCCATGGAAAAGAGACCCCATGCCCTTCAAGTAGACTCTTATATGCATTATAGTGCAGATGCTCCGTATTGACGAGCAGTCCGTCGAAATCAAAAAAGATGGGTGAGTATTCCAATATCCAATGCATGGTAACTACGATAACACTCATAGAGCATTCTATGCAAAATGAGAGTGTGTTTCAAGAATAGTGAGGGTGAGACGAGTGCAGAATCATTCCTCCATCAAGAGTGGCAGCAGCCAGTCCTATTCTTAAGGTAGGAGGCTTATGATAAGAGAGGGCGACTAGAAGTGCAGCGAAGTGGGCAAACTTCATTGCAGATCTAAATGAGAGAGTAACGCGTCCCTTCAATCCTTTTGCAAAGAGATATGCCACGAGTACCCCGATGGCGATGGCAGCGCTTCTTGTGACCAAAGCGTGCTTATCACTCTTTGTGAACTTGTCAGAGAGAATCGTTCCTACACTAGCACACCCAGCAGCTAGAAGTAGTCCACCTTGAGAGAATGTGCCAAAGTGCTTTGTGAGAAACTCTACTCTTCCTGCGAGTAGAGCCAGTGCGAAGAGAATTATTGGTGGCTTAGTCCAATGTAAATACTTGGACACTTCAACATCCCCATCATCGGCCTCTAAAAGAGGCATGTCTTCTAGCTCATCATCTGGAGGGTTAACAGAGTTATCAGGTGAGGGCCCAAAAGTGGGGAGATCAGCATAATAAAACTCCGTCCTTAAGTCGGTATGCTTTTTGAGGTCTTCGTTTTGTAGTGCTTCCCATGCCACGGGATCACTTTTATATGTTTTATAGTGATGGCGAGTGAAGTAAGAGGAGACGCCGGCTAGAGCTGTGGCGATGGTTGTCTGGATGAGACCAGTGCGCAGAGAGGTTAGCATAGTGATGCTCTGCACGCGCCCCTTTAATAGCTCTGTAGCATAGGGGATGAAGAGGGTACTGAGGGCAAGAGCGACTGTGACGCGCCTGAAACGATAAAAAGCAGATTTTTTGTTGTCAGGAAGTGTTTGGCTAAGGGATGCAAAAGAGCTTCCTATTACAGCTGAAAAGAGACGGCTTCCTCTAGTCGTACCTGGTAGATTAAGCAAGAGTGCACACCCTAGAAAAAGGGCGGGTTGCGCGACATGATGTAAAATTCTATTTTCAATCCGAGCCATCTTTGCTTCCTCATATTGATCTTAAATTACGAAGATCATACAGAGTTTCTGAAAAAAAGACAAATCGTAAAATTTATGTTTGATCTAGGAAGAGTATGCCGATGACTGGATTCGAACCAGCACCCTATTGCTAAGAGCAGATTTTGAATCTACCGTGTCTACCATTCCACCACATCGGCACGATCGATCGATGATACCCTGAATCTGTTTATTGTTCAAAAGAGAGTTTGTGAATTTGGAGTGTAGTAGGTTGGGGGGTATATTCGAGCTGCAGCTTTGTAAAGTTAGGGCGGGTGTTTATAGCTCGATTGAGCCTATCCCATAACGCATTCTCGACCACAAAACTTCGATCTTCATCGTAATTATGGAGAGTAATAGTGGTGAGTCCCTGGATGTTTTCTATGAGTGGAGGAAGGAGTGAGATGATATGTTCTGAAGACTCTCTGTCCAGATCGAAATGGAGGTGAACAATAGAGCCGGTCTGTTCGATCGCATTCATCAGTTTTTCTCTGTCTTCATTGCAGGCAAAGGATCCGTGGATATAGAGGTCAGTGATACTTTGAGATCTTCTGAGTTGAGGGCAAAATGCGGTGAAGAAGTCTGATGAGAGTTCCTGGTGGAAGGTCGATCCTATGTGAACTTCTGTCGGATTCTTTCCTAGGTACGCTTTAATTGCGTGGGCAAGCGCGTTATGGCACCGATCAATACCTGTTTGATCGTCCTTATCGAGCGGATCACTATAGGAAGCGTGGCAGAGGGAGGTGAAAGCTTTCCCTAGCTCTGCAAGGTCGTTAGTATTGTCGATGCGAAGCTTTTGATATTTGTTCATCACGCGCTGGTAGTGCTCGGCAATTGCCGGACTCACCTTTTTTTTCATCTCATCAGTAAATTCTTTGGGTGGTTTTTTAGCGCTAAGATCGGGCTCTCTCCCCTGGTAGTCAGGTATGAGAAGATGGATGGAGTCTTTCCACGCATTTGCTGCAAAGTCTCTCACCCAGGAAATCTTATAGGCCACTGTTTGGCAGGCTTCCCAGAAGCCGACGAAGGCCTTTTCAGGGCTACCAGAGAGGGAGTCACTATCTTTCTTAGATGAGCTCTTCTTTTTTTTCACCTTCCCGTGCCCGGCTGGTGGGACAGATTGAGCTGATGTGACTTGACCTATTGATGACATAAAACCTCTCTTTCTTTATGAGTATAATAGTATAAATTAGATTAATTGTCAGTTCATAATTAATAATTTAATATTCGACTTTATAGAGAAATAGCCCCTTAGGGGGAGCAGTGGGGCCAGAACGCTGCCGCCCTTTTTGAGTGAGGAGGTGGGGGATAACGCTCATAGGGCTCTTATTCTGAGCGATTTCAAGAAGGGTCCCGACGATATTTCGGATCATCTTATAGAGAAAGCCATCTCCTTCAAACTCGAGACGGAGGCCATCGGGCTCGAGAATCATATCGAGACGGTAGAGCGTCTTGATCGGGTTTTTGGAGCCGCACCCTGCGCTGGCAAGCGAGGAGAAGTCGTGGGTGCCCTGGAAGGCTGGGAGGGCCTCTTCAAGTAGCTTTAGGTCGAGGGGAGCGCGCATCTGGGTAGAGTAGAGGTAGCGGAAGGGATTTTGAACAGGAGAGAGGTTGAGGTGGTAGTGGTAAATCTTTTTTTTAGAGCTAAAGCGTGCATGGAAGGTCTCTGCCACAGCAACAAGGTCACGGATGCGGATATCACGTGGTAAGATCCCGTTGAGAGAGTAGAGAAGGGAGCGTCGATCTAACTCTTCATCCGCTTCAAAGTGGGCAACCTGACCAAGAGCATGGACGCCAGCATCAGTGCGTCCCGATGCGATAATAGGAGTGTGCGTACGCAGGATGGTCTTTAAGGCATCTTGGATGAGCGCTTGAATCGTCAGAGTATTGGGTTGGACTTGCCATCCCCCATACTTCGTGCCGTCATAACTGATGGTCATCTTATATTTCATAGCGATGCAGCAAAGCTGTAAATTTTGAAGAGATGGAGAGTGATCATGGATAAGAGTCTACACTATCGAGAGATTTTCCGCACCACCAAGAGAGATAGCGCGGAAATATAAAGACTTTTTAAGAAAGGTGTTTGTTCACTTTCTTAGTCATATCGAACATGTTGATAGCTCTTTTGCTACCAAAAACTTTAGAGAGTTTGTCATCCGGAATGATGTTACGCATGTTTTCTGGATCTTGTCTCTTATGTTTTTTGATGTAAGCCCAAAGCTTTTTTGTCACTTCAGTTCTTGGCATCGGTCCTTTTCCCACAACTTCTGCAAGCTCAGAACTGATTTTCATTGGCTTCATAAACTTAGAAGCGGCTTTTTTGGCCATCTGTCTCTCCTTTAAAAATATTTTCCTTTCTTGAAAGGGTATGTGTCAGTAAGTTTTTGCCCTTTAGTGTCCTCTTGTATCCCTATTGGGGATTAATAGTCAAAAAAAAAAGAAAAATAAGCTGCATTTCTCATCAGCCCTAGAAAATCTTGCATTTTAGAGGAAAAAAGTGGAAAGTGAATGAATTTCACAAGATGTATGAAAAGTTGACCATGGTCCAAACCACATTTAATGAGAAAGATTCTCCCATAGCTAGTGCAAAACTCAAGCTAGAGCGGCTAACCTATTTGAAGGACGCCCTGACTGATGCATCAACCACACACGAGAAGTTAGAAATTCTCGATGCACTCCCAGAGGTGGATGCATTTTTTTCCTCTCCTTCCGCCATCAGATCTTTTCTTGCAGGACTCTCTCCTGATTGTGAGGTTGTGATCAAAGCGATCTGCGCAATAGGTCAGGGGCCCCGTCTATTTGAGCTACCTAAAGGAGATCCCACTCCGAAACTCCGAACTCTCTTAGAAGAATTGCTCTCGATTGAGAGCTTCTATGCAGATATCGGTGGCATTGTGGGTTACCAGCAGATGGTGTTGACGCTCCTTCTAGAGGGTGAAGATCCGCAAGCTGGAAAGAGTCTCTTGCCCCCAAAGCCTATCGATTTAACTAAGGTCACAAGAGAAGTGAACGAAGCGATCTTGACAGCCATTCGTATGCAGGGTCAGATGGCAGAGCTCTATCCTGTAGGCGGTGCGGCCGACCGGTTGCAACTTAAAGATGAAAACACCGATGAAGCACTCCCTGCAGCGCGCCTGCTCTTCTTAGGAAAACCTCTACTTGAAGGGGTGATCGGGGATCTTCAAGCGCGAGAATATCTGCACTATAAGCTCTTTAACAAGCAGGTGACGACTCCGATCGCCATGATGACCTCACACCTTAATCGCAATGATGAACATATCCGCTCCATCTGCGAGAAGAACAGCTGGTTTGGGAGGGGCAAAGAGAGTTTTCACTTTGTCACCCAGCCGACAGTCCCACTCTTTAATCGGCGCGGTGATTGGTGTTTAGAGGAGCCGTTAAAGCTCCTCTTGAAACCGGGGGGCCATGGAATGCTCTGGAAGTTACTTGAGCAGGGAGGCCTCTTCAAATGGTTTAAGGAAAAAGGGTGCAAGAAAGCGCTCATTCGCCAGATCAACAATCCGATGGCGGCCACAGATTATGGCCTCTTAGCATTTTTGGGCTATGGCCATCTAGGAGATTGCAGCTTTGGTTTCGCCTCCTGCCCCCGACTTGTCAACGCCCATGAGGGGATGAATGTCATCAGAGTGAGCGGCAGAGAGCGCGCCCTCACCAACGTCGAATATTGCGACTTTGCAAAGTTTGGAATCCAAGATCGACCCCACCAAGCTGGAAGCAGATACTCCCACTTCCCTTCAAATACGAATATTCTCTTCGCCGATCTAAAAGAGGTCGATGAAGCGGTAAAAAAACATCCATTCCCCGGACTCTTAATGAACTTCCGCACAGGCTCTCACCACCATTCGAAAGGGGGAGAGGAGGAGATTGCGCGCCTTGAAACCACCATGCAAAATATCGCCGATGTGATCGATGCCGACGACTCCTATCTCACATTCTATGAGAGGCGTAAGACGATCTCTACTACAAAGCGCAAGTCGAGCGGCCAGGGGGCGCTGTTAGAGACCCCCGAAGGGTGCTACTACGACCATATACTCAATGCAACAGAGCTGCTTAAAGAGCACTGCAACCTCTCACTCCCAGAGCTCCCCAGTGAAGAGGAGTTTATCGCGAAAGGCCCCCCCTTTCTCTTCAGCTTCCATCCCGCTCTAGGCCCTCTCTACTCCATCATCGGAGAGAAGATCCAGGGGGGCTCGTTGCATGAAGGAGCAGAGTTGCAACTGGAGATTGCCGATCTTGAACTTAAGAACCTAGAGCTTGAAGGAAGCTTGCTCATCCATGCACAGAGTGTGATGGGCCACATCGATGAAGAGGGAGAGCTGCACTATAGCGACCGGACCGGGCAGTGCTCCCTAAAAAATGTGCGCGTAGAAAATGCCGGGATCGATTGGGAGGAGGACCACCTCTATTGGAAGCATGAGATCAAACGCTGCGCTGCGCTCAAGATTATCCTCCATGGCCACTCTCAATTTGTAGCAAGAGATCTCACTATTCGTGGTGATTTAACGCTAGAGGTGGATGACGGGATGCGTATGATCGCAAAGGAGGAGAAGGGGACTCTTGAGTTCACTCTAGAGCCGATCGAGGATGAGGGGCCGCTATGGCGCTACTCCATAGGTGACGCGTGCTCCATCGAGATAAAAAAAATCGGAATGTGAACACGTCACACTCCGATTTTTAAGAGTTGATCAGTAGGATCGAACTATACCACTACAAGTTACGCATTGAGTGCATTTTTGTAGTTTCCAAGGTTAAGGATCAAACCTCTATGAAGCCCGGTTTTCGTAGGTAGCTTATTAAGATTTTTCACTAGCCCATCAATTCTTTGTAGATCCTTGCTCTTAGCAGATTTCAACCCTCGCACGGTAAGACTCACTCCAATCAATGTTGCACCAGTTACGACTGCAGTTCCAAGACTTGGCTTGAATCTTAGAAATCTTGGGTAGCATCTGTCGATGACGCCAGCGGTCTTGATATAGGCGCTGCTCTTCATTGCAGCATTTGTATAGTTGCAAGCTGCTGCGTAAGTCTGTTTGATACCACTATTGATACCTTGCAATGATTTTGAAAAAAAGGTTCCTATTGATCCCATATATCCTCCATATTTTAAAATTTATTTTGAAGAGTTAGCCTGCATCTCTCAACATCTTGAGAAAAAATTCTCTGTTAAGAGACGTAGGCTGGCTCTCCACCACATTTAATTAGGCAAAATTATACAAGAATAGTTATTTATGTAAAGAGGAAACTACTTAAAGTAAAAATTTTAATGGTCTTCTGAGGTTTTATTTGCTTCCCTCTCCCCTATTCATTTATACTGCTGTTAACCCTTTTTTTGGAGAGTAAAAAATGAACGACGAGACCCGCAAAAAGCTTAAAGAGATCGACAGACGCCTCCTTCATATGTGGAGGTATCTTTGACTTAGCCGAGAAGGAGAGAGAGGTTGCAGAGCTCGAAAAGAAGATGGAAGAGGGGGATTTCTGGACGGATAACGATGCGGCTCAAAAAGTTATTGGAGAGTGCAACCTTCTAAAGGGGTGGACCACTCCCTATCGCGAAGTAAAGAAGCGCTTTGAAGATGCAAAATCTTTTCTTGAGGAGGTCGATGAAGAGGATGAGCTCTACGCAGATCTACTCACTGAGCTCAAAGAGGTCGAAGAGGGTCTAGAAGATCTCGAAATCAAGAAGATGCTCTCTGGCGAGCTCGACAGCAAAAATTGCTACTTAACGATCAATGCGGGTGCTGGTGGCACCGAGTCGTGCGACTGGGCGCAGATGCTCGCAAGGATGTATCAAAAATGGGCCACCAAGAGAGGGTGGACTCTAGAGACGGTGGAGCTTCTGCAGGGAGAGGTTGCAGGGATTAAAAATGCCACCTTTCGTATCATGGGCTCTTTCGCTTACGGCTACTGTAAAGCGGAAAAAGGGGTCCATCGCCTCGTTCGGATCTCTCCATTTGATAGCAACGCCCGCCGCCATACCAGCTTCGCCTCTGTCGAGGTGACTCCAGAGATTGAAGATGATATTTCGATCGAAATTAAGCCCGATGAGATCCGCGTCGACACCTTCCGCGCTTCAGGTGCTGGGGGGCAGCATATCAATACCACCGACTCAGCTGTGCGCATCACGCACATTCCCACCTCTATTGTGGTGAGCTGTCAAGGGGAGCGCAGCCAGTTGCAGAATAAGGAAACTTGTCTTAAAATGCTCCGTTCGAAGCTCTATGAGAAAGAGGTAACCGAGCGAGAGCAGGCCCTACAAAAAATGGGGGGCGAGAAAAAAGAGATCGCATGGGGATCGCAGATCCGCAACTATGTTTTTCAGCCCTATACTCTTGTAAAGGATACGCGAACAAAGTATGAAGAGGGGAATATTCAGAAGGTGATGGATGGAGAGATCGATGGATTTGTCAATGCCTACCTAAAAGAGTTTGGATGAGATGAAGAGAGTACCTGAAGAGATTGAGTATGAGGTTCGCTACTCGAACCAAGGAGATCTGCCCTACCTGCAGAAGTGGCTAAGAGTGCCAGAAGTGCAGCGCTGGTTTCCGATCTCAACAGAGGATGATGTTGAAATGGTCTCCAAAAACTGGATAGGATTTTCAAAATTTGGTGCGAGCTTAACGGCGACCTATAAGAATGAACCTGTCGCCATCGCTACCCTCTTTTTGATGCCCTATCGTAAGGTGATCCATCAATGTTTGCTCTACTTTATCGTCGACCCCGACTTTGCTGGGCGCGGCATTGGAACTTCCATCCTGCGCAACATCACCCATCTGGGAAAGAGCTACTTCCGCTTCGAAAAGATGCACATCGAACTCTATGGAGGCAGCCCCGCGATCTCCATTCTGGAAAAAGCAGGCTACCATAAGATATTTTCTCAAGAACACTTCATCAAAGAGAGCGATGGCAACTATCTTCCGCGTATACTCTATGAAGTTGAACTGAAGGAGAAATAGTGGGAAGTAAACCCGTAGTAACGATGCGTAAGACGACCGAGAAAGATAGCCCATTTTTCTTAAAATGGTTCGAGCAGGAGGGCGTCTTAGATGGCTTCCCCATGACAGATAAGAGGGAGGTAGAGGACTCCGTGCGTATCTGGATGCTCTACGCCAAAAAGGGCTCTTCGATTACAGCGCTCTACAAGAAAAAGCCTTGCGGCTCTGCCAACCTCTATATCAATGATATTGAGAAGATGAAGCACCACTCTCTCTTCGTTATCCTTGTCGATGAAAAAATGCGCAATAGAGGCATCGGCACGCTCCTTCTCAAGGAGATCAGTAGAATAGCAAAAGAGAAGTTTAAGGTTGAGATCCTCCATCTGGAGGTCTACGAGAACAACCCCGCCCTCAATCTCTATAAACGGTTGGGCTTTGAGGAGTATGGACGCCATCCCCGATATCTTAAAGATGAGAAGGGCAACTATTACGATAAAATTTTAATGCAGAAGGAGTTGTAGAAAGTGGCTGGACATAGTAAGTGGGCAAATATCAAACACAAAAAGGGGCGGGCCGATGCAAAAAAAGGGAAGATATTCTCAAAGCTAGCCAAAGAGATCATCAGTGCGGTCAAACAAGGCGGACCCGATCCCAAAGCTAATACCAAATTGCGTCTAGTGCTACAAAAAGCGAAAACTGCGAACTTCCCTTCCGATAACATCGAACGCAACATCAAGAAGGCTGCAAGCAGCGATCAAGCCGACTTCCATGAGATGACCTATGAACTCTATGGCCATGGGGGGGTTGGGATTATTGTCGATGCGATGACTGACAATAAGAACCGGACAGCTTCCGATATGCGCATCGCCACAAATAAGAGAGGAGGGAGCGTCGCTACTCCCGGCTCGGTCGCCTTTAACTTCGATCGAAAAGGGGTGATTCAGATCGCAAAAGATCAAGCCGATGAAGATGAGCTCTTCATGAAGGCTACCGATGCCGGTGCCGATGACTTCGATACCACCGAAGATGGCTACATTGTAGTCACTCCCCCCGATAAACTTATGCGAGTGAAGGAGAAGCTCGAAGCCGATGGACTCTCCATACTTGAGGCGAGCCTCGAGATGCTTCCCAAAAATTCTGTCACCTGCGATGAGGCCACAGCTAAGGCCAACCAAGAGCTGATCAATTGGCTAGAAGATCTCGACGACGTCGACGCTGTCTTCCATAACATGGAAGAGTAACCATACAGAATCAACTCCAAACAATTCTCCTTGAACTAGTGTAGCTTATATGTTACACTTCTAATTAGATGAAAAAGATTGAAATTGAATTCTATATCAATGCAAACGGTAAGTCTCCATACATCAAATGGATCAACTCTTTAACCATCACAGTTAGGGCAATGATTCTTAGGCGTATAACTCGATTGGAAGCAGGAAACTTTGGGGATGCAAAGCTCATCAAAAGCTCAAGAGATTTCAAAAGCTAAAAAATATTGGCAGGATTACATGGAGAACAACAAGGGGTAATATGGGAAACCGCTCAAAAAAATACAAAGAAGATTATCTATACGAACAGCTTCAAAATCCTAAAGAGGCCGCAGCATATCTCAATGAGTGCTTAAAGGACGAAGATCCTGCTGTTTTTCTTATTGCGCTGCGAGATGTAATCAAGGCTAACGGAGGGATGTCAAAACTCGCTGAGGAGATCGAACGCAACCGAGAAAGCCTCTATCGGTCTTTCTCAGTAGATGGAAATCCTGGTATAAACACTCTCGTGGATACCCTTGACGTTTATGGCCTCGAAATCAGCGTGAAACCTATGAAGCTACACGCTTAATAACCCCACTATGTCTAGTTGAAAAACATCTGGCTAGAAGATCTCGACGACGTCAACGCTGTCTTCCATAACATGGAAGATTAACTTGAAGGGATCTGCCATAAAAGATATAGAGATGTTTTATGGAAGAGATAACAGATTGGGATGATACCCACTACAAAGGTGGAGATGGCATCATTGTTGCAACCAACGAAAAGCTTGAGTGGTTGCTCAAATGGTGGTGGGGTCATTATATTAAGCACAATACCTTCCCTGTCACTTTCATCGATTTTGGCATGTCTAAAAGTGCCCGCATATGGTGTGAAAATCGCGCCCCTGTCATCACCCTCTCTCCCCCCCCTCTAAAACCTCAAGAAGCCATCCCCCATGAGACCCAAGAAATCTGGGAATCAATCTATGGACCCACCCTTTGGGATGCCAGGAAAGGATGGGGACGAAAACCCTTCGCTTTTCTTAAAACCCCTTATGATCGCACCATCTGGCTTGATATCGACTGCCAAGTTCTAAAACCCCTGCACTCTCTTTTCGATGCCTCAGCTTCCGGCATCGCCATGGTTCTTGAACCAGAACGTACTGTCAAAAAAAGTCGTAAACTCAACCTTCTGCTTCCGGGAGAAGTCTCCTATAATTCCGGTGTGGTTTCCTTTTTACGCACCTGCCCCCTCATTCCAGAATGGGCCAAGCGCACACTCTCTGACAATCATCTCTTTTATGGTGATCAAGACATCCTCAGTCGCATCATCCATGAACAAAAACCATCCATGACCACCCTTCCTGATATCTACAACCGTCAAGTCAGATATGGCTACACTCCCGAAACCTTCATCCTCCATTTCGTTGGCGGCAGAGGAAAAAAAGATCTCTTCAGACTACTTTAAAAAACTTCTTAATTCTAAGGAATGAGGTGAGGAAGACCAGCCCTGTGAAGAGGAGGGCGAGGGGGGTGAAAAATGAAGGGAGTAGAATCATGAGCGAAAAGAAGATAAACGCTTCGCCCCTCTCTATAATTCCTGGACTGTAATGGAAGCTCTTTTCGGAGCTGTTCTCCTGAAATATCCCCACCACCAGAAAGGTGGTCACGCAGAAAAAGACACTTCCTAGAATCAAGAGACAGGGGAGTCCCCGCACGAGTGGAGCGTAGAGGTAGAGGCCTAGAACGATGGAGAATTCTACTAAGCGATCGGAGGCGATGTCAACCACTGCCCCTTGGGGGGAGGTTTGGTTTTTATGACGGGCAAGTGAGCCATCGAGGGTGTCGAAAAATCCACTTACTAAGAGAGAGAGGAAAGCGAGATAGCTCTGATGGGCCATTAAAAAGAGGGGGATGAGAACGCCCGCAAGCAGGGCTAATGCCGTTGCACTCTTGGGCGATAGGGCGTCAAAGAGACCGCGCTCTATAAGCGGCTGTAAAAAAAGGCGTTGGTAGGGTGAGCGATAATAACTGTCAATCATGGTCTTTTAACAAAACGTTTAACAAAGATCGGGATAAAAGCAAAGAGGGCAATCACGACAAGAGCGATCTTTACCTGAGTATTGAAGATCGAGTCGATTGAAAAGGCCTCACCCTGTTCAAAAATGGCACCTAGGCCGCTGCCGGCTTGGGTAAAGACGTAGGAGCCTGGAATAATACCGACAAAGGTTGTCCAGATGTAGGTGGAGAGGCGCACATTAAAAAAAGCGGGAGCTAAGTTGACAAGCCAAAAAGGAAAGAGGGGAAGAAGACGGAGGAAGAGGAGATAGCTTGCTGCGTTATTCTGGAACCCCTTCTCCATCTTGCCTAAGAAGGGGCCCGCTCTCTTCCTAAGAAAATCTCCGAGCGCGGTGCGGGCGGCTAAGAAGATGATCGTCGCGCCGATCGTTGCGGCGACAACGACGTAGAGGGTACTCAAGGGGATTTCAAAGAAGAAGCCACCAACGATAGTCAGGATCGCGCCACCAGGAAGCGATAGAGCAATCACAACGATATAGAGGAGCATGAAGAGGAGCGGCGTCAAGATAGGGTGGAGGGCGATATAATCTACAATGATCTCGCGATGGGTTTTAATATTTTCAAAGGTGAGGGTGTCTAGGAGTCCCGAAGCGTAGGCGATAGCCATGAGGAGCACGATGATGATGAGAGGAATCCACTTTTTCACTTGCGGAATTTTGGTAAGATCGTTTGTGTTAGCCACTTGTCGGCAGCTTTGCGGATCGCTAGGCTCTCTATCGGATAAGGATGCATCAGATTGCTGAACTTTCTAAGTGGCATCTTAGCCAGCATGGCGGTAGAGATCTGCATCAGCATCTCGCCGGCGCGCGGACCGACAATCGTAGCACCTAAAATCTGGCTACTCCATTTTTTTGTGATAATTTTCACAAAACCTTCAGTACGCCCAGAGGTGATATTACGATCCACCTCTTTGAATGGGACGGTGTAGATGGCCACCTTGCTCCTGTCGCACTCACTCTCCATCACTCCGATGCTCGCCACCTCAGGGTCTGTAAAGGTGCAGCGTGGGATAGGCTGTCTACTCTTCTTAAAATAGAAGGGAAGCAGAAGGTTTTTTAGGACCGTCCGCCCCTGATTTTCGGCGTAGTGGGTGAAGAAGGGAGGTCCCGCAGCATCTCCCACAGCCCAGATATGCTTGTTGGAGGTGCGGCCATACGCATCAGTCTGCACCCCCTCTTCCGAGAATTTAACTCCCGCAGCAGCTAAATTGAGCTCTTGAATATGAGGGCGCCTACCCGCTCCGATAAAGAGCTGCTCTGCTTGGAGTCGCTGGACCGCTTTACCACGCACCTCCACCTCAAAAGAGTTCTCATAGAAGATGCGCTCTGTCGTGCACTCCATCAAGAGGTTGATCCCCTCTTTTTGAAAGCGCTCCATCACAACTTGGCGGGCGTCTGCGTCCTCACGATTCATGATGTAGGGCTTCCTTACAACGAGGGTGACGGAGGAGCCGAGCCGCGCAAATGCCTGGGCAAGTTCACATCCGATCGGGCCGCCTCCAATGAAGATGATGCTCTTGGGAATTTTCTTCAGATCGAAGACCGTCTCATTAGTGAGGAAAGGCGTCCCTTCGAGTCCCGGGATATTTGGGATAACTGGATAGGAGCCCGTTGCGATGACAATATCTCTTCCTCGGACCCTCTCACTTCCCACAGAGAGAGTCTGGCCATCTTGAAAGAGGGCAGCTCCATCTAAAGTCTCCACCCCAAATGAATTGAGTGTAGAAGCGTCCTCGCGCATGCGCACTTCAGAGATAATTTTGCGGACTCTATCTAAAACGCCGGTTGCGTCGAAAGAGAAGGGAGAGCTCTCTATGCCTAACTCTTGGCAGCGGCTTAAAGCGTGCGCTTGGTTCGCCGAAGCGATCAGCGACTTACTTGGAATGCAACCATAGTTCGTGCAGTCACCTCCATACGCTCCCTTCTCTATGAGGAGGACTTTTTTACCCGCCTTGGCGCCGCCAATCGCGACCACCAATCCTCCAGCTCCCGCACCGATAACAATGATATCAAATCGTTTCTTCATTGAAGTTATTCCCTCTACTTTTCTATATAGAGTTTTTAGGAATTAAATTCTAACACACCCATGCATGCAGAAAAAAAACGGCTTCAAGAGAATAAAAAGCGGACAGCCTATTGGAAACGTTGGGGCCCCTATCTAGCGGAGCGTCAGTGGGGGACAGTTCGGGAAGATTACAGTGAAGATGAAGATACGTGGGGCTATTTCACCTATGAGATGGCCCTCTCACGCGCCTACCGCTGGGGAGAAGATGGCATTGCAGGGATTTGCGATAGCCACCAACGCCTCTGCTTTGCGCTAAGCTTTTGGAATGAGCAGGACCCCTTCTTGAAAGAGCGCCTATTTGGGTTGACCAATCCCGAGGGAAACCACGGAGAGGATGTCAAAGAGTACTACTACTACCTCGATAATACGCCTACCCACTCCTACATGAAATACCTCTACAAATACCCGCAAGCTGAATTCCCCTATGAAGAGATCCGGAAGGTGAATAGCGCTCGCAGCCAAGATGAGGGGGAGTATGAGCTGATCGATACAGGCATATTCGACCACAACCGCTACTTCGACATCTTTGTGGAGTATGCGAAAAAGAGTCCCGAAGATATCTACATCCGTATCACCGCTCACAATCGCGGCAACGAAGAGAAAAACCTCCATCTTCTCCCCACATTTTGGGCTCGAAATCGATGGTTTACAAAGAGAGTAAAAAAACCGCTCTTAAGAGCTGTCGATGGCCATATCGAAGTGGAGCATGAAGAGCTAGGACGCTGGTCTCTCTATGGTGATCCGAGCAGCAAGCTGCTCTTTACAGAGAATGAGACCAAGGGCAAAGAGAGCTACGCAAAAGATGGAATCAATGAGTACGTTGTCAAAAAGATAGAGGGCGCAGTCAACCCTGCAAAAGAGGGGAGCAAGGC
Organism: Chlamydiota bacterium; assembly: GCA_011065165.1. GTDB lineage: Bacteria > Chlamydiota > Chlamydiia > Chlamydiales > Simkaniaceae > JAAKFF01. The sequence goes on along the minus strand of JAAKFF010000018.1, from coordinate 1,059 downwards.
ATCCTTTCACACTATTCTCTCCATTCCAGCAGGGGAGAAGAGAGAGGTGCTTCTGCGGCTCACAACCGATGAGGGAGGTAAAAATCCTCTAGCCAATCTGGAGAAGGTTTTTAAAACGCGCATCAAAGAGGCCGACGAATTTTATGAGGGACTCCTCCCAAAGTCACTGAGCGAAGATCATAGGTTGATCGCGCGGCAGGCTCTCTCGGGAATGCTCTGGAACAAGATGTACTACAATCTCATCATCCCAGAGTGGCTTAAGGGAGATCCCGATTTTTACCCCCCCCTTCCCCCTCATAATCCTGTCACCGCGCGCAATAGTGAGTGGCTCCATCTCTACTGCGATGACGTGATCTCGGCTGCAGATAAGTGGGAGTTTAATATGTTCTTCTCTTGGGATAGCGCCTTCCACTCGATCCCCCTTGCTATGGTCGATCCCGAATATGCGAAGCACCATCTCAACCTACTCACCCAAGAGTGGTACCTCCATCCCAACGGGATGTTTCCAGCCTATGAGTGGAATTTCTACGACGTTAACCCCCCCGTCCATGCGTGGGCGACGTGGCGCGTCTTTAAAATCGAAAAGAAGCGAACCGGTGAAGAGGATAGGCTCTTTTTAGAGCGCGTCTTTCAGAAGCTCCTCATCAACTTCACATGGTGGGTTAACAGAAAAGATAACTCGGGGAAGAACATCTTCCAAGGGGGGTTTTTAGGGCTCGATAACATCAGCGTCTTCAACCGGAGTGAAGATCTACCCGAGGGGGCAGCGCTCTACCAGTCCGATGCGACAAGTTGGATGGCGATGTACTGCCTCAATATGCTCACTATTGCGTTTGAGCTGGCAAAAGAGGATCCCACCTATGAAGATATGGCCAATAAATTCTACAACCACTATCTCCTCATCGCCGATGCCATCAACTTCTCTGAAGAGCGCAGCCACCCCCTCTGGAACGAAGAGGATGGCTTCTACTACGATGTACTCACCCTAGCCGACGGGAGAGAGATGCCCCTTAGAGTGCGCTCACTTGTCGGATTGATGCCCATGCTCGCCGTGATGAC
>JAAKFF010000017.1 GCA_011065165.1 Chlamydiota bacterium | reverse complement strand
TAGGAAGATCCACGTTGGAAAGCCTTTGAGCCAGGCCATCGCAAAGGTGACGCTACCAGCAAGGATTAGCCCCTTAGAATGTGAGAAGATCTGAGAGGCGATATCTCTTCCGAGGTTGCCCCCTTTCTTCTCACTCGAAACGCGTGTGGTCACAATACCCGCTGAAATTGAAATCATAAGAGAAGAGATCTGTGTTACTAGACCTGAACCAATGGATAAAAGCGAATAAATCTTAGCCGATTGCATAGCTGTCATTTTGTGCATCACTATCCCGATAATGAGACCACCGATGATGTTGATCACCGCGATGATAATACCGGCAATAACATCTCCTTTGACAAACTTCATCGCACCGTCCATCGCACCATAGAGTTGACTCTCTTTCTGCAATCCTAGGCGCAGCTCGCGTGCCTGGTTGGCATCGAGCACTCCACTGCGCATATCAGCGTCGATACTCATCTGCTTGCCCGGCATCGCATCCAAGGTGAAACGGGCGGCAACTTCCGCGACACGCTCAGCACCCTTTGTCACAACGATAAACTGGACGATCGTGATGATAAGGAAGATTATACCCCCGACAATGAAGTTCCCCCCAACGACAAAGTTTCCAAAAGCAAAGATGATCTCTCCAGCATCAGCATGGAGAAGAATCTGCCTTGTTGCAGCGATTTCAATCCCCAATCGAAACAGAGTGGTAATCAAAAGGATCGAAGGGAAAATCGAAAGATGGACAGCTTTTTGGATATAGAGGGCGACCATCAAGAGACATATCGAAATACTCAGATTCACCGCGATCAGCATATCGATTACAACAGGTGGTACCGGAATAATGATCATCATGATAATCACAATTATGAAAAATGCGATCACGATATCAGCAGACCTAGAGAGCATCTGGAGTATCTTACTGTTTCCTAAAAAGCCCCCAAATCCATTCATCTTATTTGAAAATCTCCACGTTGTATTCCGGCGCAGCTTGAGCTTCGAGTTGATCCAACCACTTCAAGACCTCGGCTATCGCTTCATAGGTCTCTTCAGGTATATACTGTCCCATCCGTCCTTTATTGTATAGCTCTTGAGCGAGCGGAACATTTCTCATGATGGGGATATTCTCTTCGATAGCCACTTTTATAATACTTTCGGCCGTAATGCCCTTTCCCATAACGATGATTTTCGGTGCTGGATCTTCTTCCGCATCATAAGCAAGCGCGACAGCAATGTGCACAGGATTTGTCACGACAGCGCGTGCACGTCTTGTAGCTCCGGGGCCATCTTGGTAGGCGATCTCCTGTTGTATTTGCCGCCGCTTTCCCTTGAGCTCTGGGTTCCCTTCCGTATCCTTCATCTCCTGTTTAACCTCGAACTTCTCCATCTTCATCTCTTTTGCAAAGTTCTTTTTCTGGAAGACAAGGTCAAAAATGGCGATGACCAGAAAGAAAATTCCGACACGTATCGCTACTTTCACCAAAAATTCACTGAAGACAATCGTTGTTCCCATGATAGGCATGGTAGCCGTTGCCATAATCTCCGGTAGACTGTTGTAGACCACCGTATAGATCAAAATAGCGGCCCCAGAAATTTTAAAAACCGATTTCAAGAGCTCAACAAAGGTCTTAATCTTGAAGATTCCCTTCAGATTCGTCACGGGGTTCATCCGTTTGACATCAGGCTTCATAGCTTGCATCGAAAAAAGAGGACCAATGATCAAAAAGTTCACCAGAACACCCACCACAGAAATCAAAACCATAAAGGGCATCGATGTGTTGAAGATCACCTGAATCGCCGATGTCAAATATTGCGGAATATGCTCAACAATCTGGCTTCCCTCTCTTATCCCCTTAAACGACTGAATCATAAAGCCAGCGAGGTTATTGAAGAAATATCCCGAAGCTAGAACGATCACTGCAAACGACGTTGCAAAGGTAAATGCCGATGGAAAATCTTTAGATTTAGCGACCTGCCCCTTCTTCCGCGAATCGCGCAGCTTCTTTGGGGTCGCCTTCTCGGTCTTTTCTGCCATGAAAAATCGCTATTACTTAATTGATATCATGATAGACAATGTGGAAATAAACCGAAACACCGACATGATAGAAAGTATAGATCATTTAGTACTGACCGTTCAGGACATTTCCACAGCCATAGCTTTTTACACCCTGCTAGGTATGAAAGAAGTGACCTTTAGTGATGGGCGCAAAGCTCTCTCCTTTGGCAGACAAAAAATTAATCTCCATGAAAAAGGCAGAGAGTTCGAGCCTAAGGCAAAATATCCCACTCCCGGTTCTGCTGACCTCTGCTTTCTCACCAAAACCCCAATCGATGAAGTGATCGAGTATCTCCAGGCTAAAGACATTCCTATCATTGAAGGTCCTGTCAAGCGCACCGGCGCCACCGGCCCCCTCCTCTCCATCTATCTCCGAGATCCAGATGAGAACCTCATCGAGATCTCTAATTCACATTACTAACTGAAAGAGATTGACAATCAAATTTGTTGTGTAAATATGGCATGAGATACCAATTTAACACAAAGAACCAATAATGAAATATCGCCATAGAGTTCTCGAGGAAAAGTTAAAAGAGTATATAGATTTCTTTTCAGTTGTGGCAATCACTGGGCCTCGTCAATCAGGGAAGAAAAAGTCCAACCCTCTTGCTTATTCCATGCATTCTTAAAAAAATGTCCACTTGTTTGATGAAAAATTAGTAGCCCAAAGTAATTTCTCACAGACTTCATATATTAAGCAGTTGGTAAGAATTTTAGTAACAGTTTTTTGATAAGTCTTTGGAAAAAAATAGTAATCCTCTTTATCTTCCCAATCTCCACGCTGTTTAATTTCTAAGTAAACATTGTTATCTGATAACATCTGCAATACTTTGTCTGAAATCACCTCTTCGTAGATTAATCGTTCCATTAGGGGATAGATCAAATATCGGCACTGATCTCTATTAAAAGTAAGTTCATTTTGATTGTTAAAGGCCATTGCCCTTCTAGTTTCGTATTTAATACTGCGACTATAATTACACCAAATTTGGTGAATCAGAGCTCTAGTCTTATGCTCATCCCTAACTCTACCCTGGTGAATAAAATAGTTCTGTCTCATTAGGAGATTCCCTTTGAAAATCCACTTTAAGATAATAGCTGCATTTGCTCTTTGTGATAATAAAATACGTTTATGTACATTCAAAGGCTTGCATGGGTGATCTTCATCTTCTACTGTAAACCTACCATGTAATATGGGATTTCTAGGTAAATTTACAAAACAGTCTACTATTGGAGATTTGATAACTGTCATGCCCGCTTCAAGTAACATATCTTTCGACCAAGTTACACAATTTTGCCACTTTAGGCCATGCTGCCCAAGAGTAAAATCTTTTTCTAGGGAATTAGAAAGTTCATAATTTTTTAAACTTGTTGAAGTAAAAAGCATGCCTTTTACTAATGATTTCAAAGAGTCAATGTTGTCCCCAAGCTTATTTAAACAAACCTTAGGTGCAGATAGTGTCTGAAGTGTTATTTGCCGATTTATTTCTGCTATCATATGTTCGACCGATTTCCCTCTCCTAATCAACGTATCTGAGTATGTAAGGTTTTTGTAACACTCTCTAGCATTTTCAACATCTTTTAAAAAAACACGACGTCTAGAATTCTTATCATAACAATAAGCCTCTCTTTTTAAACATACTTTACCGGCATTCTCTACTTGATTCTCTTCCCACTTAGTAACATGTGCGTGTTCAGCATGATAGTTACCATTTTTGACACTTTCAATGATGATTGCTGCATGGCCTTGATCACAAGTTGAATCAACCCCAGGGCTATAACTAATCAAAGTAATTCCCCATTCATATTTAGTAATATTAGTTGAAGGGTTAAATTTACTCTTCAATATAGGACTGGTTTGAGAAAAGAATAACTCAAAGTATTCATGTGAGGTTCTTCTGTTCTCTACAATCCCTGTCAATTTGTGGTCTTTAAGAAACTCTTTCTTGTAAAAATTAGTATTTGCAATGCACCAAGGAAGAAAAAATGGCAAAGTACTGTCACTAAGATATTTTGGATTAGCTCTCGGAAAATGGCATAAGACTTTAAAAGATTTTTCTACTATTGAGTGAATTTTCCCTATAGATATACGCCAGAGTAACGAAAAATCTTGCCTCTGTAATAAGGCGACTTTTTTCGTTTCTCTTTCAGTATCTAATTTCCACAGATGTACAGTTTTAACGGCGAACCAACTGAAATCTCCACCAGAACCCACACTTGGTATGTTACACTCGATAAAGCGAGCGATATACTCTTCATAGAACTTTTCTCTTCCCTCTGACACATCAGTGATTCCCTCGATCTGCATGTAAGTCGTTAACTCAATAGCATTTAGCCTGTCTATATCCAGAGGAAAAACAGAGCTGTTTCCTCTTATTTCTGTTATATAGTTAGCTTCACCCCTCCCCTTAAATAAGCTTATCTCCTTTCCACCCTGATGCCATTTACAAATGACATTAAGAGCTGGTCTAATAGAACTTTCAATAGACGTCATCTAACGAACCTTCTTTAAATCTACATAAATATTTGTTTGGACTTCTAACAATAAAATCATTCGCGTTCACAGAAAGAAATAGGGTAAGAATTAAATGTCATTTAACAACCCAAAAAACTTAAGTCACATCAGTGGACAAACTCCATAAACGCGAATAAAAATCAATTATCCAAACAATCTCTAGCAAAGTGAATCTATCAATTCATGGGCTTGTGCTTTGATAGAGTCTGTGTTTTGCACACAATTTTCTATTTCTGAAATAGCAGCTCTTTGAACTGTGTCAACACAGTCCCTTGAAAATTGAGCGAGTGGTTCTGGGCACGACTCAGCATTTGCTTGTACACATTGAGAAAGATCATTTATTCCTTCAGTAGTACTCTCCCCAACGATTGGGGCTACTTCATCAATAGCTTGATCAGCTAAATTTTTCAAAAGCTCATTAAGAAAATCATTAGGTTGAAAAGTGGGTCTTATAGCAGTCATGAGTATTCTCCTTTGTTCGGGGGTTATGAAACGATAGAAAAATATTTAAGAAGCAGAATAATCTGAAGTCCAATTATAAGTCAAAAAAAATTGAGACTCTAGGTTGATACCAATATAAAGACCAAAATTTGCTAAAATATCCAGTCAATGAGGGCAGAGAAAAAACCGGATAGAGATGGAGTAAAATGCAGTATACTCCTTAATTGTGGAAGAAGAGGATGACGTCGCCATCTTGGACGATGTAGTCACACCCTTCAGATCAGGACATTCCCAGACTTTGCTAACAAGCCGAGGGCGAGAAATGTATTAGAACGCATAGTCCATGCGCATGTCAGCAAAATAACTCTTCATTCTACCACTGAGTTCAGCGCGGCCATTGAGCTGTAGTGAGAAGCCATTGTCTGTAGTAATCTTGATCCCCATTGCAGGAGCGATTTGATTCGCTCCTTTACTGGTGGTATTGACTGCAAACGTGCCCTCTTGTCCCTGGAAGCTTGAGCGGTAGACGCTACTACTTAAGGGGGTTTTTGCTACCCAACTAAGACGGAGATAAGGAGCCCAGCACCCCCCAACAAATTTATAGTCGCTGGTGAAATTGAGTCCCAGTTCAGTGCGGAGCATGTTAGAGGTCTTTGCTCTCACATTGAGGTTGAGTTCACCTTTGCCAAATTCTTGGAAGCGTGGGTGATGGAGATAGAAGTGATCGACGTTGCCGATGATTTGCAGGGGAACATCCCATGGAGTAACATCTCCGGTTAGCCCTAAATGAGAGCTCCATTGAATACCTGTGAAGAGGCTCTCAGGTGTCTCATTCACAACAGCACCGGGATGCAAGGGAGCGGTGAAAAAGATGGAGCGTTTCACATCATAAAAGTTCACACCGACCATCGTGGAGAGATCGGCAGTGAAGTACTCACGAAAGTAGCTGCCATAAATCCCCCCATAACCTTGGTCTACGCGCCCCTTTCCAGCAGATCCTTTCCAACGAAAGTTGGTATACGTATAGCCTATGGCTCCTCCCACATAGAAGTGACGGTGGCACTGATCATATCCCAGGACGACGCCGGCACTTTCAGAGTTAACCCCTCGCAGCTGCCCCCGCTTATCTTGCTCATTCCATATGCCAAAAGGCTGCACCCATACATTTTCTCTTCGACCTTCCTCTTTGAAGGTGCGACATCCTCTCGGTGAACAGGGGAGTTCAAAGAGATGCTGAGAAAAAATGGAGGTCACCTGGCTGTTATTCGTCATGTTAATCCACTCAAGCGATCCATAGGCTGCCGGATGCATTAAGTTGAGGGCTTTATTCAGGGCCTTATTAGATAACAACCCTAACACTTGCACCGCAAATGCCAGATCAGAGTTAGGCTGAATCGGAAGCAACGAGATGATATAATCCTTGACATGCGTTGGGTTCCCTGGCTTGACTATTTGGTTATCGAACAATCGACTTTCGAGTACTAAAAGCTGTACGGTCTGGGAGCCGCTATCACTAACGGGGGGATAGAGCACTTCAAATAGAGGAGTTCCAATAGGAGTTAAGGGAAGCTCCTCACTATCAAACGTCCCTGAAATGCTCTCGGCAGTAAGGATGGTAATCCTCTGCCCTTCTAGGAAGTTACCCACAGCAGCTTCTACTACGAGACTCCCTGCAAGGGTGGCTGTTCCTGTGACATCGATCTTATCAGTGTTGCCCACACTATCGACTTCGGCATCAACTATAACACCTGCCCCCCCTGAAAAGATGAGGTTGCGACCCACAGTCATGGTTCCAAAGGCGCCATCACCTCCAGGAGCAATGGTCCCTTGAATGACTTGAAGGTCTCCGGAAGATAGGCCTGGAATGCCAGTGCCGGGGATAGGAGAGGGTAGAGATCCATTAACAAGAAGCGTTGTTGCCACTCCTCCAAAGGTTCCTCCGTCTACTATCACAGGTGTGATTACCGATCCATTGACATTGAGGGTACCTGAATTAACTCTCGTCACTCCAGTATAAGTGTTCGCTCCATTGAGCGTAAAGATTGCGGTATTTCCCGTGTCGAGTGTGATTCCTTGATCAAATACCGCTCCTAATGTGCCGCCACCTGCACCAATGTCACTCTCAATCGGGTTTGGCACAGTAGAATTCGTTGTGAGATCTGTTACGAGAATCTTGCTGCCCGACATCATGAAAATATCAATACCACTTGCTGTTCCAGAAGTGGCTCCTGGGCCAGGAGTTAGGCTACTAGCATTAAAAGAGATGGAAGTTTTGATAGTCAGATCGGCTCCACCGGTAGAATCGGCTTGGAGGAAGATTGCTCCTCCAAAGGCGGCTCCACCGCCGCCTTTTAGGGAGTCGCCTGTGCCCCCACCAAAGCCGGCTGTACCAGGGGTTCCACCACCGACCGCACCGCCGGCGCCGCCACCGAAGCCGCCATCACCACCTGTACCGCCGCTGCTACCGGCGCCGCCGCCGCCACCGCCGAAGCCGCCATTGCCAGCAATAGGAGTTCCTGAGTTTCCAGCTCCACCGCCGCCACCGAAGTCGTTGCCATTACCGCCGGAAGCTGAGAGGCCACCCCCTCCACCGCCGCCACCGAAGCCCCCATCACCCCCGGTGCCAGTGGAACCGCCTTTACCGCCACCCCCACCACCAAAACCACTGCCCCCATTACCACCAGAGCCGCCGCTGCTATCTGAGGCACCCCCGCCGCCACCACCTCCCTGGCCAGATGCGAATGGTGGGGGTGGCAAGGGTGGTACGGGTGCCCCTTTTCCTCCAATTACACCTGCTCCAGTGCCACCAGGATTACCAGCGGTCGTTCCAACACCACCAGAACCACCGCCGCCCCCTCCACCGTTCACACCACTACCGCCAGCGCCAGCGCCAGTGCCACTACTACGAATGCCTCCTGCACCCCCGGAAGTAGCACCTCCATCGGCGCCGTTACCACCGTCCCCTGCACCGCCGCCGCCGCCATCGACACCTGCGGTGAAGGTGGAGCCACCATTGAAGCCCCCGCCGCCGCCACCACCACCGCCGCCTGGGCTGATTGCGCCGGTGTTGCCACCATTGCCGCCGCTGCCCGTGCCAAATTCTGTACCGGCGAAGCCGCCGCCACCGCCGCCGCTGCTGCCGCCGCTACCCCCGCTACCGGTGGCGATGCCAGTACCACCGAAGCCGCCGCCGCCGCCGCTACCCCCTAAGCTGGGGGAATTTCCACCGGTGCTGCCGAAGCCACCGCCGCCACCACCAAAACCAGTGATGCCCGGGCCCGAGCCTCCTCTAGCTTGGCAGGAATCGAAAGTTACATTATCCAAAGTAGTTGTAGATCCCGTGCTCAGAAAGATTCCACCACCAGCGCCTAATCCGCCCCCACCAGTTCTGAATCCACCACTACCTCCTTGTGAATTACCACTTTTAAGGGTGAGGTTTTGGATGACGATAGGCCTGTCGCTTGTCCGAACAAAGAAGCCAGGGTCAATTGCTGAAGTCCAGTCAAGTGTGAATTTGCCACCGCTTGTGTTGCCATCGATAGTGGTGGTGAATCCATTATTAATCGATTGGAGGACGTTGTCTGCATTGAAAGGTTGGAATTGTTGAGTAGAGTCAATGTCGTTTAGAAAATTAATCGTAGTACTACTTCCTGCCGAGTTAGCAGCAATGATTGCCGTTTCTAGAGCTGTTGCACTACTTACATCCACTGCTTCTAATAGGTGGGAGAGGCAAAGGAGGAGAGAGAGAGAGAGAACAAAAGGGCGAATAGGCATTGCGATTTCCTGCTTATTACCTTTTTGTAACGCAGAAATCGGAAAAAGATCAAGCTAACCTCTAGGCTAGTTGTGGAAGAAGAGGATGACGTCGCCATCTTTGACGATGTAGTCGCGGCCTTCTGCGCGGGCCTTTCCAGCCTCTTTCGCCTTCGTGCGCCCTTTAAGGGAGATCATATCATCGAAGGAGACGACTTCGGCGCGGATAAAGCCTCTCTGGATGTCGGAGTGGATCTTACCAGCGGCCTCTTGGGCAGTGGTTTGTTGGGTGATAGTCCAGGCGCGCGTCTCCTGCTCCCCTGATGTGAGGAAGGTAATGAGCGCAAGTGTTTTGTAGCCTACTTTGATAAGGCGGTTTAAGCCCGATTCTTTGAGACCGAGGGAGTCGAGATACTCCGCGGCTTCATCATCGGAGAGTTGAACGAGCTCCTCTTCGAGTTTGGCACAGAAGGGGATCACTTGGCTCCCCTCATCAGAGGCGTAGTTTACAATGGCGCGGTAGTGGGGGGAGTCGAGAGTGAGGATATCCTCTTCTGAGATGTTGGCGGCGTAGATGACTTTTTTTTCTGTGATGAAGTGGTAGGTGCGGAGGAGCTCTCTCTCCTCTTTGGTGAGATCTAGGGAACGAACGGGTCTATTTTCGCTTAAGTGAGCGAGCACTCTTTTCAGAGCTTCAAGGGTGGGAATGAGCTCTCTCTTCCCTTTCGCTTGACGCTCGATCTTCTGAAGGCTATTTTCAACCATCTGCATGTCAGCTAGGATGAGTTCGATGTTGATCACATCAATGTCACTCAACGGGTCGACTTTGCCCTCGACATGGATCACCTCATCATTTTCAAAGCAGCGGACAACATGGATGATCGCATCGGTCTCACGGATAGTAGCGAGGAATTGATTACCGAGGCCCTCCCCTTTGGAGGCGCCCTTTACGAGGCCCGCGATGTCGACAAAGGTGAGGGTGGCAGGAAGGATCTTTTTGCTGTTGGAGAGATCAGAGAGCGCTTTGAGTCGGGGATCGGGGACATCGACGATACCGACATTAGGAGTGATGGTGCAGAAGGGGTAGTTAGAGGCACTAGCTTGGATTTTTTTGAGGAGGGCGTTGAAGAGGGTAGATTTTCCGACGTTAGGCAGGCCGACGATACCGCAAGAGAGATCACTCATGATAGGCTAGCCTGCATTTCTAACCAGCTATCGGAAAATCTTTCGCATCTATTTCTCAAAAAAGTGTAAAAACCTTCTTCGAGACTTTTTTGGCGCCTCGAAAAACAGGCTGCGTAGCTTTTCGAGAGATCTGGTGAGAGATGCAGGCTGGGTTGGGGGTTGAGATTTTCAAGGAGGGAGGCGCTCTGGCTGAGTTCGGGATCGAGTTCGTTATGGAGGTATGAGATGAAGTTGAGGGTGAGGTGGGTCGTCTTTGGAAGGCTCTGTTCAAAGTAGAGGGCGCATGAGAACTTAGTGCGTCCAGTCGCGTCATTGGTCGCTTTGTAAAAGGCGATGGCGGGAACTTTTCCAATATCGACGGCGTAGACGGCAGAGGGGAGGGTGCATAGCCCCTCTCGGGTGAACTCTAAGCGGTGTTGAATCTCATTCTCTCTGATCGGCTCTATAAAGGGGAGGCGGATGGAGTAGGGGCGCCCGAGCATCTTTTTCACTCTCTTGAGATCTCCCTCTGCAAGGAGTTTGCGAATGCGGCCGCTAGAGATCGGCTCTCTATGGTAGCTCTCTTTGGAGAGATAGTGGGCGGTGTAGTTGAGCTCCCTGCCCAGCTCATGAATGGCGGGGGGATCCCCGGCGCGCGCTCTACCGAAGCGGGCATCGGAGCCGAGAGTGAGGTGTGTGAAGGGGAGTTTTGCATGCAGATTTTTGATGAAGGTGTCGTAGGTGAGTCTGGTGAGGGCTTGATTAAAGGGAAGAACAATAGCGAGATCAAAGCCGAAAGAGTCTAAGAGATGTAAGCGCTGCTCGAGCGCTGTGATGAGTGGCATGGGCGACTCGGGAGTGAAGAGGGTGGTGGGGTGGTCGGAGAAGGTGAGGATGACACGCGTTCCCCTTTTGCGGGTCTGTCTGTGAAGCTCTTTGAAAATGAGTTGATGGCCGAGATGCACACCATCATAGACACCAATTGTGAGGGATATGGGGCCGCTAATGGGAGGAATCTGATCAAGATGTGATACGATCTTCATAGATGCTTCCTTAGGTAGGGGATATATGAAAAGGATGGGTCAGAGAGGGATTTTGCGTCAATGCAATCTTTGAGGGTGAAGCACCCGCTGCGGGTGCGCTCTAAGGCGATGAGATGGGCGCATGTTCCTAACTTTGAACCGATATCGTGAGCAAGGGTTCGAATGTAAGTGCCCTTAGAGCAGCTAGCCCGAATTTTTAGCTCGGGATAGGAGTAGTCGAGGATTTCGAGTGCTACAGTGATTTGAATGGGTTTGCGCTCGACCTCTATCCCTTTGCGTGCAAGGAGGTAGAGTTTCTGACCGTCGATTTTTTTTGCAGAGAACATGGGGGGCGTTTGCAGAGTGGAGCCTTGGAAAGTTTGGATCACCTCTTCAATCTCACCAAGAGTAGGGATTAGGTCACTCTCCTTTGTTATCTGCCCATCGCAGTCAAAGGTGTCGGTGGCGGCGCCCAGTTTAAGGGTGGCGATATACTCTTTATCGTCATTGAGGAAACGGTCGGACATTTTGGTGTAGGGGCGGCCGATAAGCATCACCATGACGCCCGTTGCGAAGGGATCGAGAATGCCAGCATGGCCAATCTTCTTGATGGATGAGATTTTGCGCAGGACTTTGACAAGGTAGAAGGCGGTGCGGTCTCTCTCTTTGTCAACGAGAAGGAGCCCTTCACCTTTAGGATTATTCATTGCTGTTTCGGGACTCCTCTTCAACATGAATCTTCTTGAGGAGGGAGTCGATCTTCATCTGCTTGTCAACGCTGTTGTCAGCACGGAAAGTGAGCGTTGGAAATATTCGCATCACTACCTTCTTTGAGGCGTTGACGGAGATGAAGCCTGCTGCGGTTTCGAGGGCGTCGACAGTGTCTTTCCGCTCTTGGTCGGTGCCGATCACACTGATGTAGACCTTAGCGTGGTGGAGGTCTTTTGTGATCTCCACGTCAGTGACAGTTGTGAACTTTGAAACGAGAGGATTGCGGACGCTATCGCGGATCACTTCGCTGATCACCTCTTTAAGGAGTGAGTTGAGCCGTTTGGTGCGTTTTGTCATAACTCTTGCTGGATGTAGGTGATTTCAAAAGTTTTGATAAGGTCTCCAACTTGGTAGTCGCTGAAGCGCTCAAGCAGGATACCGCATTCGTGTCCTTTGCCCATCTCTTTGACATCTTCCTTAACGCGTTTAAGAGATGCGATGGCGCCCTCCCAGATGATCTCACCACCGCGGATGAGCTTAGCAAATTGATTACGTTTGATGATACCGTCGGTAACCATACAGCCGGCAATGGAGCCTAGCAGCGAGGCTTTGAAGATCTGTTTAATCTCAGCCGTACCACTCTCATTCTCTTGGCGCACTTTGTCTAGAGTAGCAAGCATCATCTCTGTAATATCGTCGATGATCTGGTAGATGATATCACGTTTTTTCACGACAACTTTAGTGCGTTTGATGAGCGCTTCGGCATGGCTCTCGACTCGGGTGTGAAATCCGATGATCACAGCGTTTGATGCGGCAGCGAGTTCGACATCAGATTCGGAGATCTCTCCAACAGCTTGAGAGATGAAGTTGAGCTCAACCTTCTCCGTTTCGATAGCAAGCAGCGAGTTGCGGATCGCTTCAACCGATCCCTGGACATCAGCACGTAGAACGATGTTGAGTACTTTTTTTGCTGAGAGTTCTTGCTGGCGAGTGAGGAGGCTTTCGAGTTCACCGCGGTCCCTCTGGAGAGAGGTGCGTTTCGCCCCGGAGGTTCTCTCTTCGGTCAGTTTGCGGGCAGCGCGTTCATTCTCCACCACAATAAACTCGCATCCAGCTTTAGGAATTCCCGACAATCCAGTGATTTTAACAGGGGTGGAGGGTCCGGCGACAGTTAGTGCTTTCCCATGTTCATCGTGCATTGTCTTGATGCGGGCGTAGAAGTCTTCAAAGACAAGAGAGTTACCGATTTCAAGCGTTCCATTTTGAACGAGGAGGGTAGCGATGGGGCCAAAACCTTTATGGAGCTCTGACTCTAAAACCGTTCCACGGGCGCGCGCTGCTGGATTCGCTCTAAGTTCTAGGATCTCTGATTGAAGGATGAGCATTTCAAGTAGCTCAGGGATTCCCTCACCCGTTGTTGCAGAGCATTTAATTGTGATAACACTGCCGCCCCAAGCTTCAGGAAGGAGGTCGCGATCGGCAAGCTGGCGGTGGATATTCTCTGCGTCAAAACCCGGTTTATCACACTTATTCAGTGCAACCACAAGAGGGACACCGGCCTCTTTAGAGAGATTAATGGCCTCATCCGTTTGGGGTTTAATCTCTTCATCTCCAGCAATAACGAGTACGATGATATCGGTAAGGGCTGTTCCACGCTGCCGCATCAGTGTAAAGGCTTCATGGCCGGGAGTGTCGAGGATGGTAAGGTCGCCCTTTTCGCGGTGACATTTAAACGCACCGATATGTTGAGTGATTGCGCCTGCTTCTCCGCCGGCAATGTTACTTTTGCGGATGACATCGATGAGGCTGGTTTTTCCGTGGTCGACATGGCCCATGAAGGCAACGACAGGTGTGCGCAACACAAGTTTGCTAGAGTCGGTCTCTTTAATCTCTTCTTGGATCGTTTTTCCAGTGATGCGGAGGCGCTCTTCTTCGGTTGTGTCGATGGTGATTTCGCACTTGAACTCATGGCCAAGAAGTTGGATGGTGGTCTCGTCATCTAGAAAATCGTTGATGGTGATGGCAATGCCCTGCATGAAGAGCTTAGAGATAAGCTCGGAAGCTTTGAGCTTCATCGCTTGGGCGAGCTCTTTCACTGAGATGGGGATACGGATAGCGAGCTCACTTGGACGTACGACTTCGATGATCTCTCTTGGCGCTTTATAGCGTGGACGTCGCCGTCTCCAACCGCGTTCTTCACCAACGCGCAATCCTTGGCGGTCGCGCGCATCGAAACGAGAGTCCTGCCGTTTACGTGGGGGACGGGCGGTGCGACCAAAGCTCGCTTTAAAACCCTCCTTCTGTTCTGGCTGAGGAGTCTTCTCCTTCTCTCGCTTTCTGATATCTTCAAGGGATTCAGCTTTAGGCTTTGCCTTCTTCTCTTGCTTGGGCTCGATGGTCTTTGACTTTGGAACAGCTCCAAGCGCGGCTCTCTTCTCTGGAAGCGCGCGTTTGGGCTCGGGGCTCACTTGAGTTTTAGCCTCTGCTTCGGCTTTGGGCACTGATGGAGCAGCCTTCTCCTCAACTTTTTTGGGAGCTGCCCTCACTTTGACCACTGCTTCTTTCGTCTGCTCAGGCGCTTTTACGACTGGTTTCTTTGGAGCAGCAAGCTCCTCTTTTTTCTCTTTAGTCTTCTTCAGAGCAGCAGCAAGTTGAGTGTTTTTTACTTTTAGCTTTAGGTTTTTTGCCAAAATTTACGTCCTTATTTTGCGCAATTTCTCCATGAGATCATCGGCCATCTCTACACTAATTCCAGTCTCTTTGGAAAGATCCTTGGAAGAGATATTGAGGATTTTTCGGGGGGTATCAAAACCCGCTTCCTTGAGCGTATCGATCACAAATTGGTTCATCCCTTCAACTTGAGTGATCTCGACATCGAGCTCAGGGCCCTCCTCAAGCTGCATCTGTTTCCGTTCAAAGGAGAGTGTAGCTTGGTACTCAGTCATCTTTCTGACATCGAGCTGTGCTCCAACGAGTTCCGCATTAAGGCGAGCATTCATCCCGCGCTTTCCAATTACGATTGGGTAGTCATCATCCTCAACAACTATAAAAATGACCCCTTTCTCTTCATCATAGTTGATCTTTTTGACTTCAATTGGATGAAGAAGACTCTGCAAAAGCTGAACTTTGTCGTCTGTGTAGATGACAATATCGATCTTCTCGTTGTTGAGCTCCCGAATGACATTCTTCACACGTGTTCCTCTCACACCGACGCAAGCTCCCAGAGGATCGACCTTTGGATCATTGGAGTAGACTGCAAGTTTTGTGCGGTAACCAGCATCCCGCGCGATCTTCTTAATGCCGATCGTATCATCATTCAGTTCAGGTACCTCAAGGTTGAAGAGCTCTTCGACCATCTCGGGGTGGCTGCGGGTTAGAATCACTTCGGCTCCGCCATTATCGGTATCACGAACCTCCCAGAGTAGAGCCTGGATACGGTCGCCGACAAAATATCTCTCCGTCTTGGGATAGTAGCGATCGGGAAGGATCGCTTCTACCTTTCCAAGATCGACGATGAGTGTTGCCCCTTTAACCACACGCTTGACAGTTCCAGAGACGAGTTCGTGGATGCGGTGGCGGTACTCTTCATAGATGACATCGCGTTCGGCGCTACGCAGTTTTTGCGAGATCACCTGGCGGGCAGTCTGAGCTGCAATTCTTCCAAATTTATCAGGGGAGATCTCGACTTGGATGAACTGACCGATTTCGGCGGTAGGAACGAGCTCCCTCGCCTCTTCGAGTAAGATCTCTTCATCGGGGTAGGAGATACTCTCGACCACCTCTTTTTCAGCGATCACTTCGATGGTGCCATTTTTGGGATCGATGGAGACGCTGACAGGGCCCGCACTCTTCATACTCTTGCGCGCAGCGGCTTGGAGGGACTCTTCGATCGCACTAATGATCGTCTCGCGTTTAATCCCTTTTTCTCGTTCTAAATACTCAAAAATAGCTACAAGATCTTTATTCATTACCTTCTACATGTTTAATGTTTTTGTATTTAACCAATCCCGGTTGAAAGCGTGAAGAGAGCTACTCCTCTTCCTTCTCTTCGCTCTTCTCTTCCTTCGTCTTCTTTTTTTCGTCTTTCTTCTTCTTCTTCTTGACGACGATATCATCCCGATTTTCTTGATTCTGCTCGACTAAGTACTCCTTGATCGAGAGAGAGATCTTTTTATGTTCGGGATCCAGTTTGATCACCTTTGCGGTCACCTCATCTCCTGTTGTGACAACCTCGTCGACCTTTCCAAAAGCTTGATCGGAGAGCTCAGTGACATGGACTAATCCCTCAATACCGCTATCAAGCTCGATGAAGGCTCCAAAAGCCGTGATTTTCGTGACCACGCCCTTGACGATCGTACCAATCGGCAGAGTCTTTTCAATCGACTCCCAGGGGTTGGTGCCCAACTGTTTCACACCTAGAGTAATCTTTTTACTCTCTTGATCTACAGATAAGATAATCGCTTCTACACTGTCGCCCTTCTCGAAAACTTCTGATGGATGCGAAACCTTCTTGATCCAACTGAGATCAGAAATGTGAATCAGACCATCGATGCCAGGTTCAAGTTCAACAAAAGCACCGTAGTTCGTGAGGTTACGAATCTCCGCTTTAACGCTGCTGCCAACAGGGTATTTCTCATCGACACCTTCCCAGGGATTCTGCTCAGTCTGTTTAATCCCTAGAGAAATTTTACCTTCATCTTTCTGAACAGAGAGGACGATCGCTTCAAGTTCATCTCCCTTCGTTACAATTTCACTAGGATCGGTCACATTCTTAACCCATGACATCTCAGAGATGTGGATGAGCCCCTCAATCCCCGCCTCAATCTCGATGAAGGCGCCATAAGGAACAAGATTGACGATCTTCCCTTTAATGCGTGTTCCTGGGGGATACTTCTGTTCAATCTCTTCCCAAGGATTGGGCTCTTTCTGTTTAAGCCCCAGAGCGACGCGGCCCTTCTCCTTATCGATGTGAAGGATCACCACCTCAAGTTCTTCATTGAGCTGCACCATCTCTGAAGGATGCTTAATACGCTTCCAAGTCATATCGGTGATATGGAGGAGGCCATCTAAGCCGTCGAGATCGAGGAAGACACCGAAATCGGTGATGTTCTTAACAAATCCTTTGCGGGTCTCACCCTCTTTAATTTTCTCGAGCAGTTCCGCTTTTTTAGAGCTCCTCTCCTCTTCAAGAAGTTCCCGTCTAGAGACGACGATATTTTTTCGTTCGATATTGATTTTTAGGATCTTGAAGTCGAAAGTCTTATCGAGGAACTCATCCAAGTTTTTGATGCGCCTGTTATCAATTTGGGAGCCAGGAAGGAACGCTTCCATCCCGATATCTACCATCAAGCCACCTTTAACCTTTCGGATGACCTTCCCTTCGACAACTGACCCCTCTTCACAATGGTCGATAATATACTCC
The DNA here is from genome assembly GCA_011065165.1 of Chlamydiota bacterium. GTDB lineage: Bacteria > Chlamydiota > Chlamydiia > Chlamydiales > Simkaniaceae > JAAKFF01. The sequence goes on along the minus strand of JAAKFF010000017.1, from coordinate 7,442 downwards.
CACTGACGATGGCGTCGTGCCTTTTCACGAGAGAGAACGATCTGACCATCTTCCCCTTCGGTGCGGTCCAAGTAGACTTCAATCTCATTACCTAGAGTGAGCTCACTCATATCAATAAATTCATTTACCGGGATCAGCCCCTCAGACTTAAGCCCTACATCCACCACTACAAAGTCAGGAGTTAGCTCAACAATTTTACCCTTAAGGATCTGTCCTACTTCCATCTTAGAGATAGAACCTTTCTGGTCGCTATCCTCTTTATTATTTAGTAACTTTTGAAATAGTGCTGCATCTTCATCTTGAAAGTCGACATCATCAATAATCTTACTTTCGCTCCAGTCGTATTCAACTTCTTTAGACATTTGTAGGGTTTCTCCATGGGTTAATAAATCTGCGTCTGTAAGCCAAACCTTTTTTAGCGAACAAGACTAGTTAAAAGTAGCAGTTTAGCAAAAAATTCCTAATAAAAGCAAACCCAAGAAAATTCTTTCGTGAATGCTTTCGATTTCCGCATCGACAGAAGGTAAAACTTTTCTTGAATTTGGGTGTGGTTCAAATAGGGGAATAAAACCACAGAGAGCGCAGAGATCACAGAGAGAGGTTAAATCATCAGACGCTTGACCCCTTCTTATAACATCTTTACATTAAACTTGATGAGTACGCCCCTGCGACAATCAGATAGCTTCATTAATAGCACCTAACTCTTATGCAGACTTGATTTCTCAGACCCAAGGATCCGACTCCCTCTCTGTGGTCTCTGTGATCTCTGTGGTAGTTAATTTCTGTCTATCCCAAGGGTTCACATGCTTGAATTTGTGATAATATTCCCCTGTAGACTACACTAAAAGTATGAAAAAAATCATCATGAAATTCGGGGGCGCAGCGCTAGAGAGCCCTAGCCATTTTTCAAACGTGGCGGAGATTATCGCGGAGAAGAAGCTGCACTACGACCATCTCGTGGTAGTGGTCAGTGCGATGGGAGGAGTGACCGACGAACTGATGGGACTCGCCCATCAGGTGGCAAAAGAGCCGGCAGAGCGTGAGATGGATATGCTTCTCTCAGTAGGTGAAAGAATCAGTATGTCACTCTTGGCAATGGCCCTCTCAGATCTCGGAGTCGAAGCGATCAGCCTAACAGGAAGCCAATCGGGGATTATCACCTCCAGCCGCCACCGTGAAGCGGAGATCCTCACAGTACGCCCACAGCGCATCAACCACCATCTAGAAAGAGGAGAGATCGTCATCGTCGCAGGATTTCAAGGAGTCAGTGCAGAGAGAGAGATCACTACACTTGGAAGAGGGGGATCAGATACCTCGGCGGTCGCCCTAGCGATCGCTCTAGCGGCCGAAAAAGTGGAGTTTTACAAAGATGTAGAGGGAATCTACTCCCAGGATCCTAAGAAGAACCCACGAGCCGCTCTATTGGAGAAGTTAACCTTCGAAGAGGCACTCAAATTCCAGAACCCCCTCCACTCCCGCTCCATCCTACTCGCTTCAAAAAATAATCTACCTCTGCATATCCTCTCCTTCAAGCGAGATCTAAGAGAGCACTTTCCAGGAAGTTGGATTGAGGGGTCGGCTACTAAGAAGGAGGCTGTCTATGAAGCCGCCTTACCTAAATAACTTATGATCAGCTAGATAGTAATTCTGAAAAAAAAGAGCAATTATATCCCAACTATGGTAGAATTTCCTTAAAAAATACCAATTGCTAGAGATTAGAAGAAGGATCAACCATCATGGCAGCACCAGTAGCAGCTCGGCCCCGAAGAATAACTCCCGGTATCTCACCCTACCTATTAGCAGACTTTGCTATTGGCACATCAGTAGGAGTTCTCTGCGGCTACTTGATCTCCCCAATAGCGCGCGATTTCAAATTGTCACCTCTATTTATGGTGATCGCTAACTTAGCATCCTTCCAATTCAAGGAGTACTATGGGGAGGAAGTTAAATCCAAGCTTCTTAACATGAAAGAGAAGGTGTTTAAATATCTTCTTATCAATATTCCCGCGTTGTTTATCTCTATCTGCGCCTCCCGAATTCTACGAGGCTCCTTCAGAGCTTCTCCCCGTCTCCTTAGAGTATGGCTCACCTACACACTCTGCGGAGTGGTCGCAGCCGCAGTAACGAGACTCATCTTCGAACACTTCGCTCTGATCGACCGTAATCGGGTACCTACTTGTTATCTCCTCAATGCTGTCAACAAAGGGTGGCCCGATAAGACCGTTCAGACCTTGATAGAGAAGTATCGGGGTGAATTAACTAGCGCTGAAGCCGAAGATATTCTCAAAAGTGATTATTCCGATGCTGTTAAGTTCCAAGCGGTCAAGAAAATCCATGGTTCACTACCAAAAAAGACCCTCTCTTTAGCTCTGACTTTGCTTAACACAAAATCATCCGTCGATCAGCTCATTAAGATATCTGTGGATGCACTATTCATAAAAGTTGTTGAGGACGATCCGAATTTTCCGAAACCTATCCCTGCAGATCCACCTGTAGCTGCCGATGAGGAAGGGCTGAGACAGTACAATAGAGAGCTTGTGACGCGTAAAAGTGAGCTAGATGGAAAATTTAGGGAGTATAAAAACGCTGTCGATGCAATCCTTACCCCTGATGATAAGGCTGTCAAAGGAATCCCTCCCCGTCGTGGTCCGGATGCACCGAAGAAAGGATTAATAGATTTGCGACTTAAGAAGGTTCAAGGTCAACCTCGGTTTAAAACGATAAAAATATTAGAGAAGCTTGATGACTACATGGTCTTTTTAATTCTTACCAGAGGAGCCTTTGAGACTTGGCCCTTGAAAAAAGAGAATAGAGGGAAAGGTCTGTTTGCTGGAATCTTTGGTAGGGATAAACCCGGCGTTTCAAAGGTTGATAATATGACGGATTACGATCGCTTTGGCGAGATCAGCAAAGCTAATAATGATGTATACACTCCACTTGGAGATAACCTTGGTCGTCTACCACATACTCTCATGGATTATATCTTTGAGTTCATACCGCTATATGGCAAATTCAATGCCATCTATATCAGTGCTTATTTCAACGTATGTGCGAGACGCTCGATTAAGATAGAGTGCGAAAGAGAACTGGCCATAACAAGGGAATAGAAAAAATGTCGGTTCAGGGAATCAAAGCATTCTTAGCGCGCCCTCAAACTGCAGAGATGGCCATTGTTTCAGCTCTAGGGTACTTGTCCTGCCGCATCTTTACTCCCTCAGTTCCGCGAACTGTTACCATTCTTACCGCTGCGATAACTTCCATAGGGATTCAACGCAGCCGCGAATATTGGCAAAAGGGGGATGGTGCAAGCTCCAACTTCCTTAGACTAGCTGCGACAACTTCCATTATAAATCTTGTTGTGTTCATGTTTTTTCTCAGAAAAGAAGTAACCACAAAGTTTAGACCCATTAATGGCCTGTATCTTAGATTTAATAGTGTGCATGTTTATGTTACTAATGTGTATCTTGAATTATTCTTTGTATACCCATATTCTAGCTTAATATCAATCGTAGTTACTAGAGTGATCTTCTTGTCCTATGTTATTCCCAATCATTATAAGGCGTCAAGACGCCATGTGTTACGTGCGATCAATATGGGTCTATCAGAGGCCTCTGTTTTGAAGTTGATTGAGAACGTGGATGGTCCGTAATTTCATCCCGAAGATTCTAGGTGGGGAACTATCCCCGCTTTAGCTATCCATCGGGGCTATTCTCAACGTGTGTTTGGGCACTGAAAGGTTATTTTGATCGATGCAATTTGAACGGCATTAAATCTATCCTCCATATTAGAGAGATGCCTCCCAAAAATGGGTGTTTCGATCGACGTCTTATGCATATGATTGATAGATGTCCCTCTCGGTCTATCAAGCTCGTGGAGTTGATCATCCCTCATAGTTTTTCTGATGACCCTATTTTGATGGCGATTGATAGGTGCGATCTCACTTACAGAACAAGTAAAATGACAGTCTTTTTGGCAATTAGCAAAGCTGGTCACATAAGGTCATTCTTTCGCTAATTGGTAGAGTTAGAATAGAGCCTGATTCCTTATCTTGGAGAGAATTTGGTCAGACGCCTCGCAACGGCTGGAACATCCTGTCCGAGGATATCAACAATTTCGATGCAACCACTATTGATATGGGGGAACTACAGCCCATCTCTAAGGATGCGACTGATCACATCTTTGAGTACCTACGGGTAGCTGAGATATATAGCGCACTCAATGTCTGCAGATATTGGAACGCAATCGCGAATAGCTTGATTACAAGGGAGATTACTCTCGATCAGAGAGCAATCGCTAACTCTGAGTCATGAGATCTTTTCCAACTCTATCCATTCTATTCTTTGAGAGCTGCTCCTCGCATCCGGGATCATCCAAAGGCACTCTTGACGATTCGAAAAGATAGTCTGCGTAGTTTCTCCCAGTTCTGATGAGAAATGTAGGTTAAGGTCCTGAGCTCAATTCTATCTAACTCAGTATTAGTGGGTTTAAGTCGAAATAATTCCTTACGTTGAGCTTGATTTTTAGTCACACAGGGTTTACTATATATGATATAAATTAAAGATAACATTTGCAGGGAACGATGTCTCAGTTGACGATTCGCATCATAGATGATTTGTCTCTTGATAACGGTAAGGATTTTACTCTTGCCCAGTACGGCTGTGCTCATTTGGCATCACTCGTAGCTTTTGGAAAGAGCTATCAAATAACAAAAATAGAGTCTGGCAAGATTATTCTTATACCTCAGCCCTCCAGAAGGTTGTCCCTTCAGCAGGTCATCCTTCTTGCGATGATGGTCATCCCAACCCTTGCTCGCATTACAAAAATTCCCCAAATCAAAGGTCTCACTAGTTGGGTGACCCTTCAGCGGTACAGTCTGGGCATGGGTACGATCTTTATTGCCACTGCTTCCATTGCAAAAATTATCCTCTTAAAGAGCCTTACCGGAAATGGAAAGTGGCAATTTCCCCTAGCAGAGCCAGAAGATATAACCCCGGAAAATCCCGAAGAGTTCAACTCTGAGTTACCCAGTCATTCTCTGAAGCGAACGCCTCCTAAAACTGTGGTGCGTGTCTCTGTAGGTATTGGTGCTATGGGGGAAATTCCTCCTTTGGAAATTCTGCCTATAGCCGAGACTGCCCTCCGCAGGTGGCCTGAGGCGATGTATAGGTGCGGGAAAGATGGGCACCGTGGGATCAAAAGCCCAGAGAAGCGCCTGGGATTTATCGCTAGTGGCCTCCGACATGGTGGCAATGCGATGCCAAATTCTTATGAAGAAAACCCTGACGGCTGCGGGAAAATTGTCATAAAGGATCGGTCAATAGAGATCTGTTTTCCTGATGAGGGCTATGCAGAGGAGGTCTCAAACGCTTTGAAGGCGATAGGATGCCCTGTTGATTTCGAAAGGGTCAATATGATTCCTACCGAGGAAGACTATGAGCACTATCGCGGTGCTGTTGTCTTTAATAGTGCTAAGTCTTTCCTCTTTTTCGCAAGAGAGATCTGCCAGCAAAGTTATCCTGATGTAAGAGATATTCTCAAGAAGCATCGCACTCGTCATAAGGACAAACTGCCAACAATCTTATCGGAATTGACCAACAAGCGGAAGAACCTTTCTATCTCCTATAATAAAACGCACGAGCCTTATAAGAGTTGGAGAGCCAAGCGGACACAGCTAGTTGGCAATCACCTCTCTATTCCGGAAAAGATTTGGGCTACTGATCCTCTCCTCACTATCGGAGCGACGTCATCACTCCTTGTTCCGGGCTATAAATCCCTGAGAGATGCCAGAGAATATAAAAACATTGTGCACGCCACTCTAAGTGCTGATAGAGGCTTATCCCTCTATTTTCCTGCAGAAAAGGGGAGCATAGCCTTAGAAGAGGAATATCAGAAAGCAAGTAAGTTTCATGGCCAGCGCACCCAGCAGGCGTTGAAAAAGGTAAAATTATCCTTTAATTCGGAAGACCTCACTACGAAGCCCTTTAATGAGAAGGGACAGAATCACTTTTTTATGCTCTATAGCAGAGATCCTGAAACGATTGTGCGTTATCTCCTCTTGGTATGTAAACTGACTCGAGAAGAGGTTGAACAGATTGTCAAGACCAGTTCTATTAATGGAAGTAAGTTAGGGAAAGATATCACCAACTTCTCAAAAAGAAGGATCGAAGGCGAAGAGGATTATTACCGATGCTACATCCTGGATCAGGATTTCAAAGAGAGCCTGAACGGAATAACCCTTAATAGTAACAAGTTTGTTTTCGAACCACTTCCCGACCTTCCGGAAGAAGCGCGAAATATCAATATTGACAGAGACTTACGTAGGGCGTTCCAACTCTTACCAGAACAGGCGGCAGGAGAGCTTGGCTACGATTATCCATCACTTAAACGGGGCATAGAAGACATCATTAATGTTGTCAACGGCGGTAACCACTCTGGTCTACCTCATGAACCGAGAGAGAGAGAACGCTTCCGAGATAATTATCGAATCATGTTGAAGCACATTCTCTACTTATTGGAGGATGTAAAGAAGGATAGAACTAAAGAGGACAGCTTTCTTGCCAGGACGATTTCTGTTCTTGCCAATGGAGGAACGGCATGCATTGGAAAGCATGTACAGGGGATGCTCAACGTCTATAACGCTTTCAAGCCCTATTCCACCTCGGCGATCTACCATAGCGTACGAGAACGTGACATCCATGGACTTCCTACTATTGATGCACAGGTTATAGAGATCATAGAGACACACTTGAACTCTCTTGAGAAGGAGACACTGGCGGGCGAGAGGAAGTATGCGTTTGATGCAATTGCCGAAAGTCATAGACAACGTCATGGGGGTGATCTTTCACATTTGAAAAATCATATCCTTAAGCAGATTGGGAGAGAGCGAAACATCCCTGGTGCGGAATTAGCAGATTATGAAGATCCTTATGTCAGATGTGGGGGGGACCCTATTCACAAAGACACTCTCCTTGCACTATTTGATAGCAGATATAACTCAGTGGCTTGCGAATCGATTCTCAAAGAGATGCATGAAAAAATACAGTATGAGAAAGCAGAATCAGTGCAAAAAGTATTCGATTTTCTTAAGTATCATGCAAGTGAGGAGATGAAAGAGGACCCGTCTGAATTTTTCGATGAGAATAGATTAAGCATTAAGAAGAAATACTGGATACAGATTTTGATTATAACAGACTACTTTTCAACAAAATAGAAGAAAGGGAAGAAAAAACAGATGGCAAGTTACAATATCATCACAACACCATACGATGCAGGACGTTACCACGTGAACGTGGCGTATGAAGGCACCCTAAACGGCAGGTCTGTAACTCCTTTAGAACGGATCGAGCACTTAGTCTATGGCATCATCTGTCTTATCCCGCTCATCAATATCATCGCCGAGAGGATCTTATTTGCCATGGGTAAGCACACCCTCGAAGCTCTCT
>JAAKFF010000016.1 GCA_011065165.1 Chlamydiota bacterium | reverse complement strand
GTTGAGGGTCCAATGGATCTTCTCATCTTCCTTCTCGAACTTATGAAGTCGCTTCCCTACTCTGTGACAAGACGCTTTGAGGAGGAGGCATCGCGCAGCTTGCTCATGTTCTCTCCAACCCACGCTTTTCTCTTTAAGCCTGGCCTTCGCCCTTTTATGGAGGGTTGGGTTGACAAGGGTTTCACCTATACTTGGGCTCGCGACAGTGTGCTGCTTCCAGGTCAAGAGGCTTATAGAGGGATTCTCTTAGATCGCGACCATCAGAGGGAGCTTGGATCGCTGCTGCTGGGCGCTGACTTCCATACGAATGGCGAGAGGCTCAACCTTCCTGAGTTCCGCACTCTACTTGTTGAATGTGCCCCCAAAAGGAGAGATGAGATCGACAGCTTTCTTTTTAGCGCCTTCCCCCACCCAGAGCCCCTCATCTTCGCCGACACCAACTGGCTAAACTACTCGTTCGCTTTTGCTGTAAATCCTGCAACACTTGAGTTAGATCTCTATAGGTATGATCCAACCACGAAGGTTGGGGTTCCAATGACGATCTGGGATGTCTGGAATGATACGTGGGGCGTCCTCACTCGCCCAGGCGACATCAGCGGCGGCTATCTCCCCGACCTCGCCCTTAAACTCAAGAAAGTCTAGCAGAGAGAGCCTACTTCTTCCTCCTCCTATCATAGAGGTGGAACTTATATACTCTATCGCCGGAAACGCAGATAAGATCTCCGTCTGCTGCGATGGTTAAGGGCACTCTAGATATCACATTATTACTGAAAGAATAAGAAAAGCTTTCGCCCCTTGAATTAGTAGCATACAACCTCTTGCTACTTTCCAAATAGACAAATCCATTATGATCAGCTACCGGGGCTGCTTGGAACATATCTTCGGTTAAAACGGTTACGTTATCGGACACAGATTTTTGCTTCTCTATCATATTGATATCTGACGACCCAAATCGAGATAGCGCCCTCGAACTAAAGAAGATGTGGTTCTTATTATTAATTGCTGGAGTTGGCGTCAAAAAGGTATCCTCTTCCCGAGTCGTATAGATGTGGTGAGTAATTTTCTCGGGATCCTCTTTTAGATCGATATAAAACAGATTTCCATTTAATAAACTTCCGTGAAGAAGCCTCTCTTTATTAACGACTAGAGAAGCAAAAGGATTCGCCCCAAGTGATATAGACCAGAGCAGCTTCTTTTTTCGATGATTAAGGGCATAAACAGTACCTTTGATCGAGCTCACGTAAGAGTTACCATACTTATCAAAAATGGGGGTCGCGCGGATTTCACTATCTGCATTAAATTTCCAGAAAGGGGTCAATGTTTTGTCATGAAAATGGAGATAACCCTTCGTATCCCCGATACAAACGATCCCATCACAGAAGAGAGCTACAGAAGAGCGTGCGATTGTTTGAAGATCGTAACTCGAGAGTATCCCCTTGTTTTTATAATCGATAACCTTGACGACTCCCTCAGAAGTGCAGCAGACAAGATTTCCATCATTGTCGAATGCAGGTGCTGATGGCGGTTGTTTAAATTCACTGATTCGAAGGTGATGGGGAATATTTAGAAAGTTCCACATCTCCGTATTGAGAAAGCTTGATCTCCTCTCCCCCTCAGTTTCTATCTCTATCTCTCGGATGACTAGCATAGAGGCAGAGAGGACGATAATTCTATAACCTGTTGAAACAATAATTTCACCAGCTTCATTGATTATAGCCATGCTAAGGGCACTCTGATGATTCCTTATAAGCGAGTTGGGAGTGTGCGAGAATGTTGAAAACTCTTTTCGGAAGCTACCCTTTGGATTGATGAAGGGGTGAGAAGAGGGTGAGCAGGTGGATGATAATAAGTATAAAACTTTAACTGATATCCTCTTTAGTGGAAGGGTCCAGACGCGACGAGAGAGGTCACAATACTTATGGTGATTTTTTCTAAGCTGGGTTTCATAAACTTCACCGGTGACTACATTAAGGAGGGCTTTACATACTTCCTTAATGCGTGCCATCTCTTTTAGCTCCAGCATTTGAAGGGTTTCTATCCAGAGCTCTAATGGGAGTATATTCACTCCCAAATGGTGACAAATTGCCTTTGACATAACACTTCCTTGTAGATTTTTACGAAGAATATACCATAAACTGGCTTTTAGAACAAGTGAAATTAAAACTTGTCGGTGCGCTCTAGAAATATCCTGTAGTTTTTCACGAAGATTCTACCAGAGGGGCACAGTTATGATCTAACAGATAGGATGGTGCTTCTCTCTACTCGTAGGCGCTTGATGGGTTTCGCCGCCTTCGAGGAGGGCGCACGCCTTCTCAATGTCCTCGAAGAGAATATCAGCCATATCGCGGCTGAAGTGTTCACGCACAACGATGCGGAGGAGGGAGACCTCTTCGGCGTTGGGTGGCATGGTGTAGGCGGCGACAACCCAGCCGCGCTCTCTTAGCTTGCTCGACAGATCGTATACGGAGTAGTTTTTTATGGAGTCTTTAAGGGAGAGCGCGACGATGGGTAGCATCTGCGCCTCGTTGATCATCTCGAATCTTCCCGAGCTCTTGAGCTTTTCTGAAAGATGCTGCGCATTAGCTACGCAGTTATTCATGATGTTGGTGTAGCCTTCCCGACCGAGCCTTAGGAAGTTGTAATATTGCGCAAGCACGAAGGCTCCGTTGCATGAGAAGTTGAGGGTATAGGTGGGCATCCATCCCCCAAGATAGTTTACTTTGAAGACGAGCTCCTCGGGAAAGTCTTTCTCATCGCGCCAGAGGATCCAACCTATACCAGGATAGACTAGACCATATTTGTGGCCCGAAACATTGATCGACTTTACCTGCTCTAAACGAAAGTCCCAGACAAACTCTGGAGAGGTAAAAGGGGCGACAAAACCTCCACTCGCCGCATCGACATGCAGGGGAATATCCAACCCTCTCTCTGTTTTAATGCGAATCAGAAGGTCGTTGATCTCTTGAATCGGATCTGCTTGCCCTGAATAGGTGGTTCCTAAAATGGCGCCTACAGCAATGGTATTTTCATCGATGCGGCTCTCTACTTCTTCCGTTTTGATCGTATAGCACCCTTTTTCAAGAGGGATCACCCGCATTTCTACATCGAAATAGCGGGCAAATTTTTCCCAACATACATGCACTTCTGCTCCAAAGATGATATTGGGAGATGCCCCCTTTTTTGCGCGGCGTTTCCACGTCCACTTGTGGGCTAAGAGCCCTAGCATTATAGCTTCGGAAGAGCCGATCGTTGCTGCGCCAATGGAGGTGCACTCTTCTGGAGCGTTAAAGAGGCGGGAGAGCATGTTAACGCAGCGGTTATGGATCACTTCAGTTTGAGGATACTCGTCATGGTCGATAAAGTTTTTATGGAGGTTTTCTGAGATCAGTTGTGTTGCCTCAGGCTCCATCCACGTGGTGACAAAACTCGCTAGATTGAGTGAGGGATTCGCATCCATATTAAGTTCGTCATGGATAAGTTGATAGGCTGCGTTAGCAGGCATGCTTCTTTCTGGCAGCTCATATTTTGGAATCGACTCTTTGAAGTAACGCGAGCTGTAAGTCGAAGTGTGACCTTTCTCTGAATCTTTAAGCTGCTTAAGATTCTTTTTTCTTGTTAGCATTTTCGACTTTCCAGGATGGTTTTCTAAAGTGAAAGATTAAGATCGGTGCTCCTAAAAAGAGGATGATCCCGACAATGAGAAAGGAGACGTAGAATAGTGGGCTTCCGATGGTGAGTTGCGCCGGTGGGAAGAAGCCGACAGCGATGGCGAAGAGGGCGCCTACAATCCCGATGGAGGAGATGAGCCACATTCCGATTTTCCCTCCGGGAATTTTGTATGCCCGCTCGACATCGGGAGCGCTATAGCGCAACCGCAGTGCGGTAGCAAAGAGCATGATATACATAATAAGATAGAGGATAGCCGTTAGCGCAGTTAGTAGGAAAAAGGCGCTGCTAACATTGGGCATCAGCAGAAAGACAAACGTTACAGCTGTAACGAGAACTCCTTGGATGAGAAGAATGTTAATGGGAACGTTGTTTTTGTTTTTTTTCTGTAAAAAAGGGGGGAGAGCGCCCTCTTTAGCAGTAGCAAAGAGCCCTTTACTAGGACCAACAACCCACGCTGCAACGCTACCAATGGCTCCGAAAGCGATGAGTAACCCTAAGATCGGCAGGAGCCACTCCATATTAAAGAGGATAAGCAGATGTTGAAAGGCTTGCATTAGCCCTGCTGTTAAACTGATATCTTGAGCAGGAATGACGGCAGCGATCGCAAGCGATCCTAAAGTGAAGACGATGAGGACGAGGAGTGCTGACAGGAAGATAGCTCTCGGATAGTCGCGGCTTGGATTTTTTACCTCTAAGGCATGGACGGCGGTGACTTCCATTCCCGAGAAGAGCAGGACCACCCCAGCTAAAAGAGAGAGGTTGTCGAATTTTGTAAAGTCGGGAAGAAAAGGTGCTGAATCGCTCATGAATGCGAGCGGATTGCCTTTGATAAACCAAAAAAATCCGAGGAAAATAATAAAGACTCCTGGCACAATAGAGCCGCAAATTACCCCTACAGAGCTTAGCCACCCTGAGGCGACCAGCCCTCGAAGGTTAATAAGCGTAGATCCCCAGTATATGATCAGAATGACGGCTACAATGAACCATTTGGAGCCTGCAAGGGAGGGATCAAGGAAGAGATAGGAGAGCGCTCCTGCAGCAAAGGCTAAGATGGTGGAGTACCAGATTACATTTTGACTCCACTGTAGCCAGATCGCTGTAAACCCCGCATGCTTACCGAAGGCCTCTTTCACCCAGCTGTAGACGCCTCCTCCTGTTGGCCACCCTGTTGCTAGCTCGGCAGAGATAAGAGAGGTAGGAATTATAAAGACCAGCGTTATAAGAGATAGGTAGAAGAGAAGGGAGAGCCCCTCTTTTGCCATAAGCGGAAGGCCGCGGAGGCTTAAAATGATCGCAACATTCATCATCGCAAGCATGAAAACGCTAAGCGTTGTATTCTTTGCTTTCATGAATCCAGGGGTATTCTTACCCTGCATTTACTTCAACTCTTTGTTTTTTATTCGCGCTAGATTATCGTCATTGCCATGAGATTTTGGATTGCTGCCTTTCTTTTTTGTTCCTCCCCCCTTCTTGCCCTCTATAATGGGAATCCCTCTCTTCCTGATATGCCTGAGTTAGGACTTTGGATCTCCAATGATGATTGGTGGGGCTTTAAAGTTGGATATGAGTGGGATGACACCTTTGAAAAGCGTGTCAAAGTGGTCGATCGAGTGTCGAGTAGGAACGATCGCTATGATGGCTTTCATGCGATGAAAAATATCGGGACTCTCACCTTCAATGTGATCGATCGCTTCGAGTTCTATACGTTTTTAGGAGCGATGAAGATCGATCTCTCCCAGCGCCCCGTTCGTGGAACGCGCCTTGAATATCAGACCAAGAGGCAGATGGCCTGGGGTTTGGGGGGGAGAATTATCCTTGTCTACTGGGAGAAGGTGGTTATGGGGGTGAATGCTCTCTACACAGGCTCCCACCTCACTATCGATCGGATCTTAGATAACGGCATTCCTAGAAGATCCTCTGGTGCCCGGCTCAAATATTACGAGTGGCAGGTCGGAATCAGCTTCTCCAGAGAGATCGGCCCTCTCATCCCTTACTTGGGGATTGCTTACGCCTCGATGCGCTCCAATCTCTACAATGTGCCTCTCGACGCCTCCTTCCCTTTTCAGATAGCCGATGAGGATCTCAAAAACCGTGAGCCCTTCATCCTCATCTTAGGAACAGGTCTTACCAAGGGACAATTTGTCTCCTTCAACTTAGAATCTAGGCTAGTAGGGGAGAAGGCTCTGACCCTCTCTGGACATATTAGATTTTAAGTGAAAGAGGTGGACTTTTTTCTTCAATTTCACGTATAGTAAACCAATCAAAAATTTTAAGTGAGGAGATCTTATGTCAGTAGACAATGTTGAAGGAGCAGAGTCAACTCTTATTGAGAGTTACGATTCTGATCAATGGTCTGACTCTGAGCAGACTAAGGAGAGTCAAGGACGGGCGAATCATCGTGCCCATTTCTACGGTAGTTCCATAGAGAGGTGCAGTGATATCCGTGCTGTCTCTGAACAACAACAGCTCTCAACCCATCGTCCCTCATTGGGTGGCAGGATTTTCAACCTCAAAAGCAAAAAAGATTATAACACCACACTTTTACTTGCCTTATTTTTACCTGGTACAGGAGCCCATCGATTTTATGTTGGCAAACCCCTTACTGGCTTGCTCATGTTCTTAACGGTCGGCGGCGGATTTGGGCTTTGGATGTTATATGATCTCTATCAGATTGCCACGGGTTCGTTTAGAGATGGCGAGGGGCGGCTCATCAAACCTTAGTCGAGAGCTTTAACAAGCTTGCTTTTCCTCTCAAATTTTTCTACTATCCAGAGATATGAAAAAATGGCTCTTTTTACTGGGTATTTCTAATTCAGTTTTTGCACTCTATATGGGTAATCCAGCTCTCCCAGGTATGGTTGATGAGGGCTTTCTCTTCTGCAAAGAGAATTGGTTTGCTGTGAAGGTGGGCTATCAGCGGGATTGGGTCTTCGACCGTGATATGAAGGCTGTTTCGAAGGTCACTGGGCGTATGGATGAGTTTGAGCTCATCTCAGATCGAGGGGTCCTCACCTTTAATCTCTTCAACCGGGTTGAGCTCTATGGCTCTGCTGGGGCAGCTCGGATCTTTGCAAGCCATCGGCCGATGAAAACCATTCGCGATGAGTATGAATCAAGCGATCAGTTTATGTGGGGGATTGGCGGCCGTGGACTCTTTGCGACGTGGGGAAAGGGCTCCTTTGGCATCGATTTGGCCTATGAACGCACCTACCCTACCATCAAATGGATGACGATAAATGGAGTGCCTGTCACTCCAAGACGAGGATCAAAGATCACCTACCATGAGTGGCAGGTAGGAGTTGGTGCGGCCTATCAGATCGCCATATTTTTTCCCTATATCGCTGTGAAGTATTCGAATGCTAGCGCCCGGTTCAAACATCTGCCTGTGGGTTTTTTCAAAGCAGGTCGTCATTTTAATGCTAAAAATCGCCGAAAGTTCGGCATGGCCCTTGGAACGACCCTCTCAACAGGCTCCCGTTTTTCCGCGAGTGTCGAGGCGCGCGTTATTGATGAGAACTCTCTAACCTTGGCGGCGGAGATAAAATTCTGATGGGTAAATTTGTAATCTCTCTTCTTCTCTTAATTCTCACTGCTGGGTGTCACTCTCTCAAGGTCTCTATGAGCAAGCCCGAACCGCTCCCTTGGATTGAACCGCCTGAATCTCCGGTCAAGGTCGCCATTGTCTTGGGTGGAGGTGGAACAAAGGGGCTGGCTCATTTAGGGGTGCTCTATGAGCTGGAGCAAGTGGGAATCTACCCAGATCTAATCATTGGATGTAGCTCTGGAGGGATTATTGGAGCTCTCTATGCCGATGATCCTCATGTAAAGCGGCTTCATCCCCTTCTCGTCGAACTAAAAAAATCAGATTTTATCGATTTCTCCTTTTTTGCCTCAAAATATGGACTGGTCAAAGGAGCTTCTCTTCGGAAATTTTTAAAGAAGGAGCTAAGTGCAACGACCTTCAAGGAGCTGAAGATTCCCCTAGTCGTCGTTGCAACGGATCTGAAGACGGGAGCACTAGTTGAATTAGGTGGCGGGGAGTTGATCCCAGCGCTCGAGGCTACTTCTGCAGTCCCCGGATACTTCCGTCCTGTGAAATATCTAGGCCGCTACTTAGTCGATGGGGGGGTAGCCAATCCTATTCCTGTCGAAGTAGCAAAAAAATTCCATCCTCAAATAATCATTGCTGTAGATGTGGGGGAGGACTTGAGTTCTGAAGATCCCCTTCACTTCTTCGGTATCGCTAGACGGGGGGTGAGTATCTCCCATCGGAGGCTCTCTGAGTATGTGACGCGGAGCGCAGATGTGGTGATCCGCATGCGCTTTCACGACCTCGGTATGTTTTCTGATGCCCATAACCAGGAGATCTACGATCACGGGCGTCGTAAAGCTAGAGAGCTCATGCCTAAAATCGAAAGAATCATCGACCAGCGCCTCTCATCGCCAGAAAATGAGGGCTTTCCTTCATGGATGATGATCGAGTGATTGCTTGAAATCCCCTTCTTTAGTAAAATGTCACTCTTTTCTAATAGAATTGATGAGACATGAACCGATATCGTATTTTTTTTCTTATTCTATCAACGTTTGCTCTGAGCACTCTATCGGCGATCGATGATGGATCTCCTGGCTTAGAGCAGCGGGATATCGAAGCGCTCCGCGACTGGATCAACACCAAACGTCAGGTGACGGTGAAAGAGCGTGGCGGCAACCTTTCGATCAGTGGAGAGGTGCGTGCAGAGCTCCAATCGACCAGTGAGACGAAGAAGGGTGTCAAACAGCGCGGAAATGGGGGGGCGGTGCCGGGTGCAGCGACGCGTGCTTGGGATGTTGAAGTCAATCTCATGTTGGATTATCGCACCGATCGTACCTGGGCTACATTCAAACTAGAATTTGATAATAACGCTGGAATTGAGAGCGGGACCTTCAATCGCATCTCCCTCGAGCGCGCCTTCTTTGGTGGACGCGTTGTCAACGCCGACACCTACTCAATAGATGTAGAGATTGGGCGCCGTTACCTCGTCTATACCTTCGATTCAAGGGTACAATTTGGATCGTTTATGGATGGTATCATGTTTAAATATGATCAAGCGTTTGAGAGGGCAGGAGACTTCTACTTCCACGGCGGCCCCTTCCTTGTCAATGAGGAGATCGATCAATACGCCTATGTTGGGGAGTTTGGTCTTCTAAATATCGGTCGCACTGGCTTCTACTCAAAACTATCTGTCATCGATTGGGATACGAAGCATACAGCTAACAAGGAGCGAAACAGAGCCATTCGTTTTGTAAATATTCAGATGATTTGGGGTTACAAGTTCGTCCCAAAGAAGCTTGATAAGATCGTGACACTCTACGCAGCGGCTCTGGCTAATGCTGCCGCCAAAGGGACTAAGATATCTCGCGGCACAAAGGCGCGCTGGGCGTGGTATGCGGGCTTCTCGATTGGCGAACTGCGCAAGCAGTGGGACTGGTCGCTCGACATCAACTACCAGTGGGTGCAAGCGCAGGCGGTCCCCGATTTTGATGGCCTTGGAATCGGCCGCGGCAACGCTGCCAAGTTTGGCCTCTACTCTCGCGCTCCCTTGGGCAACGGAGGCCCAATTACCCGGAAACAGGCGGTAGGTACCGGCAACTATAAGGGTATCTCCATCGAGCTTCTCTACATCCTAACGAGTAACATCACGGTCTACCAAGCGTGGCGTCAATCGGTCAATCAAACATCTAGGATCGGCCCTCAATTCTCTTTCAAGCAGTATGAGTTTGAGATCATCTACGGGTTCTAGCCTGTCATCATCTCCAGAAAAATCTTTTGCATCTCTTTTCCGATAGCATCTCCGATATATCCTAGCAGCTCTCTTGGCGCCTTGAAAAACAGAGTGCATAGCTTTTCGAGAGACCTGATGAGAAATAGAGGCTTCAAGCCTAAGACTTCTTGGTGAATTCAAAGCGGATCTTTGCGCGCTTAAAGAGTTTGCGCTCGATCTGGTTTTTGCGCGAAGTTTTATGAATCTTGACGATGATTAGGTCAAACTTTGTTACTTTTTTCAGCTCCCGAATGAGCTTGCTTGAAGACTTCTCTTCTAGAAACTTTGGGTAGGGGAAGAGTAGGCATGGAATCTCGGCTCTCCCGCCACTAATGGTTTTAATAAAAGACTTCAGCGCGGCCTCCTTCAGATCTTCTACGTAGATGAAGCTTACCGATGAAAAGAGGCGCAGAAAAGAGTCGAAAAAGCGCTTTTTAGTGCGCGGAATGTAGAAATGGATCTTAGGATTAAAGGCTGAAAGCAGTGTGATGTGCACCCCTTTGATCTTCTCCCAGACCAGTACAAATGGGCGCGACTGGTCGAACGGAGAGTGGCGGAGTTCAATTCTGTAAAACGGCTTGACAAAGAGTCGAGCCAAGTAGTTGAAGAAGTATCCCGAGAGTCTAGAGGTGATAACAAGCACCATCAGAAAAATCATGATTGAAGTGATCATAAATCCTTTGGCGGCAGTGTACTCTAACGTCTCACTAAAGAGGTATAAGAGAAGGGGTGCGATGAGGACACCACAAAAACTTAGAAAGTTGGCAGCCGCCACGATCTGTCCACGCTTCCTCTCTGGCGCATTGGTTTGAATGAAGGAGTCGAAGGGGACGATATAGAAACCGCCGAGCAGTCCCAAGAGGAAAAAGGCGCAGTAGATAAAGATATTGTACTGGTAAAAGAGACCGAGTGAGAAGATCACTCCTGAGAGGGCGAGCCCTGCGAAACATGCCATCCCTAGCTCGGCTCTTTGGTGGCTGATCCTTCCTGCGATAAGCGCTCCGCAAGCGATCCCTACAGCTGTAAGCAGAAAGAGATAGCCCCCTGCAACTTCGGTCAGCCCCATCGACTGGACGGCAAAGGGAATGACGTTGAGTTGGAAGTATGCTCCGATAAAGAGGAATGAGGCTGATCCAAAAATGGCGAGGAGAAGATTAGGTGTGCGCGCAGCATATTTCAAATTTTTATAGATCTCATAGATGAAAAATGGATTGATGCGCTTCTTCGACCGTTTTGGTTCTGTCCTTGGAATGAGAACTGCTGCAGCAAAACCGACAATCGCAATCAACGTTCCTACTCCTGCAGTGAGGGGAAAGTTTTTGTTTGTAACTTGCGTTAAAAAGGAGGCGAGAAAGGTTCCGATAATGATTCCAAAATAGGTAAATGATGTAATTAGACCATTTGCTTTTGGAATATGTTCTCTCTTCACAAGTTCTGGGATGATGCTATATTTTGGTGGTCCAAAGATCGCACTCTGCATTGAGAGTAAGAAGAGAAGGGAGTAACTCGCCAGATCGCTTTTAAAGAGAAAGGCGACGATTGCCAGGAGCATGATGATCAGTTCGGTAAACTTCAGAAAGACGATCATTCTCTGTTTGCTATAGCGGTCGGCTATCACCCCTGCAGCAGAGGAGAAGAGAAGAAAGGGCATGACATAGACGATTCCTACCCATGTTAAGATAACCGGCGATGCTGCGATTCCTTTAAGATCGATAAACAAAAAGACGATTAAATACTTGAAGAAGTTGTCATTCACTACTCCTAGAAACTGTGAGATATTTAGGAATTGAATGGCGTGTTTTTCAAAAAAGGTAACCTTCTTAAAGAAGCCAAAACGATGGAGCACCTTCTCTATCGTATAGAAAAATCCCTTTTTTTCATTCTTCTTCTTCTTAAATAAAAACATTCTTCATACAATACCCTAAAAACGATGAAAAAGCCAGACATTCATGTCAGTAATAGTATAGATAGTTTGATTACGCTCCTGCGTGATCATCTCTTTTTTACCTCTTCAAAACCTTTCACTAAAAAAATTGTTTTCCTTCCACAACTTAATTTAAAAAACACGTTGATGACACGCTTTGTAGCAGATAAGAAGCTGAGTGTTGTCGCAGGAGTTGAATTTCAAGAGCTAGGTAGTGGTGTGCAATCCCTCTTTCATTCCGCAACGGGTAGAACTCTTCTTATTCCTCCACAAGAGCTCCTCTCTCTCCACCTTGAATCGCTCATCGATGATGAGAACCCCTCCTTTGCAGACGCCTTGTCCTCTGAATTTTTGAAGTTTGGAAAATTTGGCGGCGAGCCCTTAAGCGGATGGCAGAAGGAGCTCTGGGACGGAGCGTTTAAAGAGTGGAACACTCCCTACCAGCTTCTCGAAGAGCCCCTAAAAAAAATAGAGGGCGATAGTGAGATCCATCTCTTTAACTTTCCCTTTCTGCCGAGACTCTACCATCTCTTCTTTGCAAGACTCGCCGCCTTTCTTCCCGTCCACTACTACCAGTTCTCTCCATGCCGCGAGTTTTGGAGCGACGGCGTAACTGACCGTGAAAAAGTGCGGCTGATAAAGAGAGACCCCCAGGTTGAGCCCTATCTTGAGAAGGGCCATCCGCTTCTTGCAAACTTCGGGAAGCTGGGCAGGGAGAACTTCCGCATCTTTGAGGAGGAAGAGTTTCAATTTGATGAACACTATATCACTCCCAAAGGTGAGAGCGCACTCTCCACCATCCAATCGGATATTCTGAACTTCCAAGAGAGCAGCTTTAACCAAGATGGCTCCATTCGTCTCTTCTCCGCCCCCTCAAAATTGCGCGAGGTGGAGATCCTCTTTCACACCCTCCTCGAAATGGATATACTCCCCTCAGATGTGCAGGTTTTTGCTCCCAATATTTCCGAGTACGCTCCCTTTATTAACTACGTCTTTGGAGAGGAAGAGTCCCCCTTTGATTTCACCATTCGCGACCTTCCTAAAAATCCTCTACTCGAAAGTTTTTTTGCTCTCCTCAATCTAGAGCGCTTCGAGCCCTCAGCCCTCTTTCAACTTCTATCGCGCCCTCACTTTTCCAAACTCTCGACAAAAGAGGTTGATGAGCTGCGCTCTTGGATAGAAAATGGAGGGGTTAAGTGGGGAGTGGATGCAAAACATCGGCAAGATCTTCTGCCTGGCTATTTGGAAGAGGGCGAGAGCGG
Organism: Chlamydiota bacterium; assembly: GCA_011065165.1. Classification (GTDB taxonomy): domain Bacteria; phylum Chlamydiota; class Chlamydiia; order Chlamydiales; family Simkaniaceae; genus JAAKFF01. The sequence continues at coordinate 13,430 of JAAKFF010000016.1, read as the reverse complement.
AACATGGGAGCAGGCTTTCTCCCATCTCTTAGATAACCTGATCTTTCTTCCTAAAAAAGCGAGCTCATGGGACCTTCCCTATCTCAATTTTTCTCAAGCTGAACTTTTGGGAAGAGCTATCGCCCTCATACGTTCTCTGCGCAGAGATATCGATCGTCTGCATGGCGCCTCGCTCCCTCTCTCCGATTGGTCAGTGGAGTTGCACGCCCTCTTCGAGCGCTATTTTACCGTCTCCGATGATGAGATGCAGAGCTATCAATCCTTCCAAGGAAAGCTGAAGATGATGGATAAGTTGGGAGAGATCACTCAAGCAGAGTACTCCTTCTCCTCAATCAAACGCTACCTTGCAACCCTACTAAAAGAGAAGAAGGGCGCGCGGCCATCGAAGCAGCTTGAAGCGATCACCTTTCGCTCGCTAAAACTCGGCTCCATCCTCTCTTCAAAGGTCATTGTACTCATCGGAATGAATGAGGGGAGCTACCCCCGTCCCACCTTCCGCTCCTCCCTCTCTCTCTTAGGAAGCAAGAGCGATTTCTCGCCTCTCCCCTCCGACGAAGATCGCTACCTCTTTCTTGAAGCCCTCATCTCAGCAGGGGAGAGCCTCATCATCTCCTACCAGAACATCAGCGAGGAGGATGGCAAAGAGCAGCCTTCCTCCCTCCTAGTTCAAGAGCTCAATCTAGAGGCGATCTGCCACCCACCCTTCTCTTTTCACCATCACTATTTCGCAAAAGAACAGTCCTATCCAGAGCGCCACTTTACAATGGCAAAAAACTTTTACGCGGCAAAAAAAGAGCTCCCCTTTTTTCCTGAATTTCTGACCCCATCGCCTCTGCCTGCCCCCTCCAACGAGCTGATAGACATCGATGTGACGCACCTTTTGCGTTTTGCAAAGAACCCCATTCGCTACTACTGCAACCAGCGCCTCAACCTCTACCTGCACTATGACGATAAGAGCGATGGAGAGTTTCAACTTAGCCCCCTAATGAAGAGCCAACTCTCCCTCGAATCCTTCCATGAGGCTGACCTGCGCGGTCATCTTCCTCTCGGGCGTTTTAAGGAAGTTTCGCAGCGAACCTTAGAGGAAGAGCTCTCTCCTCAGCCGATGGAGATCGATATCACCCTCGAGAATTTCCACCTTTTTGGGCGGTTAGATCTGGGTTTACCAAAAGTGAAGAAGATTGCTGAGACGATTAAAAATTACCCCCTATTTCTGCTTCAAGCAAACCAAGATGAGCCGCTTCTGCGCTACCTGCGCTACTTCCAGATTGCGCAAATGAGCCCCTCGCCGCTCCATCCTCAGATAGGAGCGCTCCTTCTAAGAGGGGATGTTGAGGTTTTTGCAAATGGGCTAAAAAGGCTCCCCCCCGACCCCTACTTGCAAGCGGCATTCGTCCACGCAGATCCTCGCACCGTCTTCGAAAGGTGGGCTCCCTACCTCCGCGTGCTACTTAAGGAGATCATATGAAGAGCTTCGACGTCCTCGATCCAGAGACCCCCATTCTCGGCCACCACTTCCTCGAAGCCTCAGCAGGAACCGGTAAGACCTTTGCGATTGAGAAGATCACAGCACGCCTCATCGCCGAGGAGAATTTTGCCCTCGATGAGATCCTTATCGTCACCTTTACGCGCGCCGCTACCCGCGACCTCAAAACGCGCATCTACCAGACCCTTCGCGAAAGAGAGTTAGAGATCCTCCTCGATCAAGCCCAGATCTTCACCATCCACGGCTTCTGCCATAGAATGCTCACCGAATACGCCTTCGAGGCTGGAGAGGGATTTGCCCTTCTAAGCGAAGAGGAGTCGGACTACCGCAAAATTCTTAAAGAGCATATCACCGATTTTTTGCGCACCTCGCTCTCCCATTCAGAGTATAGCACCTCACAAATTGCCACCCTCATGCGGAGATTTCGACAAGATAAAGAGGCGCTCGTAAATAAGATCCTCTCACTGACAGAGAAAGAGGGGGAGTATCCCAACTATCTCGGCTTTACTGACTCCTATAGACGCTATCTCGACACCCACTACCTTGCCCCCCTAGACCTTGTCTCCCAATTTAATAAAATCTACGACCGCTTCGGCGGTGTGAAGGAGCCCTGGGCAACCCAGCTGGAGCTTCTAGATAGATCCGATCTCTCACCCGAAGAGTTCGACCTTCTCATCGCCTCTGACAAGAGCGTTCTCTCCCTCTTCACCGAGGAGAACCTTGCCAAAAAATCGACCCTCGATCCCTCGCCGCTTTACAAACTTCGCGAAGCGCTCCTTCCCACACTCCAGCAAGCGAGCTCCCCCCTCTGCACCCTCGTTCGTATTGCGCGCGCCTGCAGCAAAACAACGCGCGCTGCTCTAGAGAGAGAGGCAGTTCTTGCCCCAGACGACATCCTCAAAAAGATGGCTGAAGCTCTCGAGCTCCCCGCCTTCAAAGCAAAAGTTCAGAGCCGCTACCGCGCCGCCATTATCGATGAGTTTCAAGATACCGACTCAACGCAGTGGCATATCTTTAAGAGCCTCTTCGTCGACCACCCGATCTCCTCGCTCTTCCTTGTTGGCGATCCCAAACAGTCGATCTACTCCTTCCGCAATGCCGATATCTATACCTACCTTCAAGCGCAAAAATCCGTTCCCAACAGAGCTCATCTCGATACCAACTACCGCTCCGATCCCGCTCTCGTTCAGGGCCTCAACGCCCTCTTCTCCGAAAAGCCCGACTGGCTCTCCCTCCCCGCTCTTCCCCTCCCCTTTCATCCCGTCAAATATCTCGATAGAGAGAACACCTCCTTCCCCGATAGCAAAGAGGCCGTCCATTTCTTCGTCTATGAGACAGAGAAGAGACGCGAGAAGAGTTGGCCCTCCCCAGAGATCGAAAAGAGCACCTTCTTTCCCTTCATAGCAAGCGAAATTCATGCCCTTACAAAAGAGCAATTTCAATTTTCCGACTTCGCCATACTCGTCAAAGATCGCTACCAAGCTGCCCGCCTAAAAAGCTACCTCGACTCCCAAGCTATCCCCACACTCTCCAAAAGCACCCAGCCACTCAGAGAGACGGCGAGCTACACCCTCATCCGCGCCCTTTTAGAGGCCTACTTCGAGCCCACTGAAATTCCTATCAAACGCTTTCTCGCCCATCCACTTCAACCCTATAGTCAGAACGATCTCCTAAACGAAGAGCTCCTCGCCGAAACAATCAACACCTTTCGCGCCACCCCTGACCTCAACTCCGCCCTCCGCGATCTCTTCAAACCCCGTGATCTCGAAAACTATAGCGACTTCCTCAAACTCACCGAACTCATCCTTGAAAACCCCCAAGATCCCCTCAACTTTCTAGACACCCTCACAGATACCCCCCGCCGCCCCCTCTCCGATAGCCGAGCCGTTACCATCATGACAATTCATATGAGTAAAGGGTTAGAGTTCAATATCGTCTTTGCCCTCGGGCTTATCAACCGCTACACCGGCCGCGATGAGCTCATCCGCCATAAAAAAGAGTGGCTGATCAATGACCCCGATGATCCAGAGTGCCAAGCCGCCATCCAGAATCAAGAGGCAGAGAAGATGCGCCAACTCTACGTCGCCTTCACCCGTGCAAAGAAGCGCCTCTACATCCCACTCCTCATCGATAGCGCCAACCGAGAGATCCCCCCGGGCCAAGCCTCACCCCTCGAACTCCTCAATCCAACCCCCAAGAGTGCTACCTATCTCAAGCCCCACACACTCACGCAGCCAGTTGTAAAGCCACCCATCCTCCACCACCCCAAAAAGATCACCAAGAACTTTCCCCCGCGTCACCTCCACTCCTACTCTTCCCTTGCAAGAAGCACTCCACAGCCACCCGTTACCACCCAAACCGACCTCCCCAAAGGTCCACAGACCGGGCTCCTTCTTCACTCCCTTCTAGAGACCATTCTTCGGCACTCCCTCCCCGACTCAGCCATCCCCGATCTGATAAAAAAACACCTCCCTCTCAACTTTCCCTACCAACCTGTCCAAACACTTATCCATCACGCCCTCAACACACCCCTCTCGCCCCACACCTTTACACTCCGCGACATCTCCCCTCACAACCTCCACCCCGAAATTGAGTTCCTCTACCCCACCCAGTCCAACTATGTCAAAGGGTTCATCGACCTCGTCTTCACCCATAATGATCGCACCTTTATCCTCGATTGGAAAACTAACCTCCTTCCCGACTACTCCCACGCTTCACTCCTCGCCGCCATGGATCACCATGACTACAACCTCCAAGCCCAGCTCTACACCACCGCCCTCTCCCGCTACCTCCCAAGAGATTCCCTCGCCGGCACCTACTACATCTTCCTCCGCGGCCTCCCCACCTCCGGCATCCTCTTCCTCCCCAAATATTGATATTGCCTCCTTAGGCTCGTGCGCTGATAGTAACCTGCAAACGCCAGTAATAGATGGCAGTGGTAATTAGGGCAGTCGCTGGAGACCAGCCACTAACCATCTAACAATAAACCACTTATTAATTAAATAGATTTAATTTTAATACTATGTTATAATATATATTATAATTATTAAAATAGAGGGTGGGATGTCTCAGTTGAAACTAATAGAGAGTAAATCGAGTTTGATAGAAGGTCAAACTGAGATAGTCAATTCTCAAAAACTAAACTTCATAGGAGACCACCGAATACCAAAAAAAGTACTTAGCGCTCTGGGATTTAGGCTTGTTGGCAAGACCCTCGGTGAAGGAAGAGAAGGGAGGGTTGTCGTTGTTAAAGAGACAACGAGTGGGAAATCCTACGCATTAAAGATACTCTTTCCAAAAAAATCCGGGGATGAGGAATCTCAAAATGTTTATGGTTTGCGGGGTGATATATTAGTAGCCCTTTTTCCGGAACATCGTAATCTTATTCAGACTCATGGGGTCATAATGAGCGAGAGGAACAAATGGGAATTTGTCAAAACTTCAGAGTTATCTAAGTATTCATCATGGAAAGTTTCAGGGATTCTCACAGAGTATCTTCCCAAGTTTAAAAATTTCTCTGATATCAAAACAGAACGCCTTACTAACTCAGAGTCAAAGCTCATCCTAAGACAAATTGCATCTGCTATAAATGTGTTGCATAAAAGCAAATTTATACATCGTGACATTAAACATAATAATTTTCTTGTTAATGATAGGCTGGTGATTAAACTCATTGATTTTGGCACATCAAGAAGTTTAGCCAATGGTCGAGCAGATACACTTTGTGGAACTTCTGAATTTATCGCACCTGAAGTCCATATGGGCACCAAATATAGCTATGGAGTTGATGTCTGGTCTTTTGGAGTTCTAATGTTTTGCATGCTTTTTGATAATTATCCGTTCCAAGGGGAGAATGATTTTGAGACAATGAGTAAGGTCGTTAATTATATTCAAAGTGTTAAATCTATAGAAGAATGTGCTAAGGATTCCATCTCTAAAGATAATGAGTTTATAGACGATCATACATGTTGGGACCTCTTAAACAAGATGCTATCCCCTGAAAAAACTAGGATTACGATGCCAGAAGTCCTAACGAGCGATTTTTTTACAAAAAAATCTTCTCAGGTGCGAGGTGGTCTGAAACCGTCAGCTCATCATGTGGTGCAACTGGGGAATGATTCATGATTCAGGCGACTCTCCTGTCAACCTTACTGAAAGAGTATTAGTCCTTCTTCTCTCACTACTTCCTCCAAGCCCAACTCTATAACACCGCCCTCTCCCGCTACCTCTCCGCGGCCTCCCCACCTCCGGCATCCTCTTCCTCCCCAATTAAATCGACAAATAATAGGGGCCTATGCACAATATTTCGAAAAAGGAATAGAAGGTGCGCATGACAAATCCTACTATGAGTATTTCTCACAATTTAAACTCGGGCAGAGAGAGTTCACCCTCCAAATTTACAGATTGTTTAACGCATGATGAAAAGTACGCTTTTTTTAAACGGCTGACAGAAGATTTTGGAGTTAAAGATAGCTTCATTAACGATCTCAAGGCGTTGAGTCAAGACGAGCTTTTTGAAATCGCTAAGTGGGCGGCAAAAGATCTAAATTCCTATCGATTTGGCAACGCAGCCGATGCAGAGCTGAATCAATTCTTTGCAGCATATTGGGAAGTATGTACCGACAAACTGAGTGGCTCCCAGTTTGATGAGATCGAAATCCACTATGCAGTTGCTGTAGGGATTGACAAGTACGATAGAAAAGAAGTTCAGAGAGAGTTTTCGAAACGGCTCAAACTCTTTTTAGGAGACTCGACTCAAATCAAGTTCATCCGAACGGTTGAAGATGCCAGAAGGGTGGCCCTTTCCCTTTTTGGCGGAGCAAAAAGCACCTTTAAATATCCTCAAACTAATCAGTTAGCGGCTCTTTTGCGTGACCAAAATGCAAACATAACAACGATTAAGAAAGTCATGTGTCAATTACGTAAACTCCAAATAGTGCATTTTGCTTCAAAGGGATTTGCAGAACGACTCGCCCTCATACCGATTGATATTCCCGATTCAGCAGGCAGACCTTCTCTTTTAGGCTATAGAATAAAGAATGGATTACCAAGAGAGTCATGTTACTTTCCACTTGTTATAGACCAGAACTCTCTATCCCCTTCCATCAGAGATGTTAAATCGACATTTGTCGCAAACCTTGTGGCTCTTACCATTATCTAAAAAAACTCTCCCGCGACCTCCCCACCTCCGGCATCCTCTTCCTCCCCAATTAAATCTGTTCTATGGGTCTCCTCATGAGAAAAAACATTGCTAGAAGAAATTTGTACTTTAGACAGAGAAAAGGGTCGAATATATTTTGAGAGTATTACAGACTCGGGCGTAAGTCCAAGAAGCTCTTTCGAAAAGTATAGGCTAGATCTCAAATTTTACAATACTAGCAATTCTTTCCATGGTTAAACCAGGTGTTTACTAGCACAGTATCATTACAAATTGCAGCGATTATCTGCTCCTCGAACTCCTCTGACTCGAGATCTTTCAGATCTTGTGAAGTAAAATCTGAGTTATTAGAGGCGATTATCTCTTCGATCACTTTGCCGATATTGTTGTCAACAAAAGCCAGGAAGTAGTTTCCATTCTCTCGAACGCTCGAATACTCACTGTGGTTTCGTAAACTCTCTGGAGTTTTATCTCCTAACTTTCCAAAAAATCTCGATACTAAAGCATCGAGTGTTGAGGAATCTTTGTTGCGAGTTAGCATCGAATAATCTGTATTTGTACCTACACTCCTTATAGGATTTGTAGTTAAACTAGCCATTGTCTTTGCCTCCAAAAATTTTTAAGCTATAAAAATATCCTAAATTATACACAAAGGTTAACCTTTTTGCAAATTTAGGTTTTCTGAGATTCAAAAAAATACGTTCTTCCAAAAGTGTCAACGATTTGAGCATTCACAGGAACTAGAAAATATCCAATAAACTCCATGTTTTTTCTTCCCAAACAGAATCTAGCTTTGATTTCTTCCTGTGTGCCAACAGGAATCCCCACTAACTTCTTCTGCTTTTCCCCCGTGCCTGTCTTATAGCTCTCAATATTAGCTCCATTCCTTTCATACCAGCCATCTTGGAAGAGCCTACAAAAGTGGTAGTCATCGTTTATTTTTGAAAAGGCTGCTATAAAAAAAGTACCAAATGGACACTCATCACGTTTCATTTTTAGTTCTGTCGAGAAATCAATTTTTTTTAATCCGTCTAGTAGTAGTAGTCCGGTCATAACTTTTGGGATCATCTTTTTTTTGTCGATTTCAAAACCAGTAAAAAGCAGCTTCACAAGATCCTCAAAATCTTCATGAGAGTTTGAAAACTTGAGTAAGTTCTTATTGTAGTAAACTTCTACAAAACTCTCGATCAAACCTATAATTTTTGCATTGGTATTACTGTTCATAATACCAATAATGACAGCAGTTTCGCTCTGTTGGTTATCTTTAGTTTTATTGTATTGTTTAAAGGTATCCACCAATACCTCACAGGGTGTGTGACGTAATAGCGGTCTGTAACGTTTTATGGAGCTTCTTAAGAGAAGCTTTAGTTCATCTCTTATTTTCTGAACATGATATCCTCCAGGCACAGGGTCTTTTGCTGTTGTATATGGAGTTCTTCCAACAGCAAAAGCATAACAATTAATAGACTCTCCTCGGGGCCATTTTTTCTCTCTTCTTAGTTTCAGTTTTTTGCATAAATCTGTAGATGGTATTTGGAGAGTGTGAGCAAATACCGATGGATAAATCGAAACATTTTCAGTAATTATTCCAACTTTCCTGTAGATCACTGGGACTTTCTTTTTGCCAAACCTATAGATAATCCCTATAGCATCTGTAGAAGAAGGTGTAATACAATTCATTTTAATTCTTAAATTAATTAATTTCAGTAATATTTTATCACAATAACGAATTAATTCATTTTATATTATGCTTTAATTTATTAAATGGATGAAATCCAGTAGTTTATATTCTGACTCTGATGGAGGACTCTCTCTGGCTTAAAGGCTAGAGTGGTTCAAGTTTGCGCTCTAGCAGTAACCTGCCAACGCCAGTAGTAAATGGCAGTGGTAATCAAGATGACCGAGGCGACAAAGAAGGGAAGGGCGATGTTAATATTTACGAGCAATCCTGATAGTGCCGGGCCGAGAGCAGAGGCGAGTGCAAAACCAGCATTCCAAGCTCCGAATATTTTCCCTTGGTGCTTCCCTGGAACAAGAAGGGCAAATATCCCAAAAAAACAAGACAAGGCGATAGCTTGCATAGGATTTGCAACAGAGAAAATGACCCATACAAAGCTCGAATGGTAAGCAAAGATGTAGCAGAAGATGGCAATTCCTGAAATAAGCAGAGGAAGAGTCGCCGATTTGATAGGGCTAAAACGTTTCAATATCCACAATGTTGCAGCAAGTCCTCCGATGAGCCAGGCAAAGGAGGAAGCAGCATAGGCATACCCCTCCCATCTCTCATCAAAATGAAACTTTTCTATCAGATAGGGAGCTAAATATCCCTGGTACATCATCCAACCGAACATGGTGGTTATCGAAGCCATAAAGGGACGGGTCACATTGGGAATTTTAAAGGGTTTTAGAAGGTTGCCAGCCACCTTATGAAGGTCGAGTTTCTGGCCTCGTTTCGTAGCGCGATCCCTAGGCATAGTGAAGAGGAGAAGGGTGGCGATGATGAAGACGATCCCTAGAAACCAGAATGGAGTAGAGTAACTAAATATGGGCACGAGAGTGGGATCAGATAAAATAGTAGCAATGAAGGGCCCCACTGTCCATGCCAGCCCTCCCACAAGTGCAAAAGCAGCCATGTACTGCCCTCGTTTCTTTTTATGAATGGCTTCCCCAACACTTGCTTGAGAAACAGTCAAGTTTCCCGCAAATACGCCTGCAAGAAGTCGGCTGATGAAAAGAAGAGTGATGCTTCCCATTGCAATCGATAACCCCGAGAGGCAGAACATAATCGCTGTACCAATCGTGGAGACGAGCAATATTTTTCTTCTCCCCAATCGGTCTGACAACTCTCCTAGTGTAGGCGCTGCAAAAAACTGTGCAAAGGGATAAGTGGCGACAAGGAAGCCTATGATTAAGTTACGCGATGATAGAGAGAGATTAGAGGAGATCATGGGGGAGTCATGTGCGAGTATTAATGGAGGAATCACGACAAAGACAAAGACCAGCCCTATCAGATCCAAGGCATAGATCATATAGAGAGTGAATAGCGCTGCGCGACTCAAAGATCTCATATTCTTCCTAGCTACCCTACTATTAACAGCCAAGACTTAATTTTACGAACACTCTCTATCTTCCCCTTGCTTAAAACCTATCCTCCTCTTAAAATTATTGTTTCACATCATCGTCAAGGATGAATAGATGCACCGGTTGTTCTTATTCCTTATCCTTTATCCACTAACCATATTTTCCTTATCCCATGATCCATACGAATTAGCGACACTTGGCGGAGATCCCTCATCACTCATTGGGGGATGCGTCAGCGCCATCTCTGGAGATTACTTCTTCCATAAAGATACACTTGTTGTCCGAGGGCATGAACCCATCAGATTACGAAGCAGTTACATCAGCCATCGTGGAAGAGAGAGTGGTGCAGGGTGGAACTTTTGGCCCAATCATCTAGTCGCAACTCTAGAAATTCATCGAAATTTCATGAGAGTGGCCTACGTACTCGATATGCCAGAAAAGATGGGAATCCATCTTATTTATGGTGATGCTCCTCGTAAACGAAAAAAAGGTAACAGAGAGCACTACTATTTTAGCCTTGTTGGATCTCCTGGGGGACTGACCAATTGTGCACGGGGAGAGATTGGAGCGCGGATGAATCTACGCAATAATGTGGTCTATCGAGATTTTAACGATCCAAAGCAAATTATTGTTGATGGCGCAGATGGTTCAAAGCGTTGTTACCGCTGCAAACGCAGTCTAGAGTTCGATAAACTCACCAGCACAAGTGAGATCATAACAGAGCAAGTTCCTTTCTATCTCACCTGGGAAAAACTGCCTAATGGGAACATGGTCTATTATCTATATGAAAAGATTCATGGAAGAATCCTCCTGAGTTCTATCCGCACCTCAGATTTTCTACGCCAGCACACTTATGCTTATCTCTATTTCAACTATAACTTTCCTGATAAAAAGCATCTATTCAATCTCTCATTAAGAGGGAGCGATGAGCAGAGAGCAAGATATCATTTTGATCCCCATCAAAAAAATAAGGGCGTGCGTTTTTGGCTATTAAAAAAGATAGAGAATAGCGAACGACCAGATGAAACTTATGAGTATTGGAAAGGAAGGAAATCAGGCTACTACTTAGTAGATCGTCGTCTTCCAGAGAATAGGCTCTTCCAAGTTAACTACTATACACTTGGTCAGAACTACCTTCCCATCGGAAGCGTTAAGATCAAAAAGAAGAGTGACGATCGTTTCAAGAGAGTATCAGCACTTTTGGGACCCATTGGGGGCGATACAACACTACATTATGCTCACCAGATCAGATACTACCCAGGAAGATATGGTAAAAGCGCCGGACGGACCGAATCTTATGATGCTGAGGGAAATCTCACCGAGTACCATTACGATAAGAATTTCTTACTGAGATCGGTCTCACACTTTCAAGGAACCCAGAGACTTTTTTCCAAAGAGATTTTTGATTGGCATCCTGGAGATTCCAAAAAACCTAATTGGCTCCGTGAAAAGACTCTGCAGGATGAAAGTGGCTCACCACTCTTTTCTTACCGCTACCATTACGATGAGAAAGGAAATGTTAAACGAGAAGAGTATTGGGGGAATCTAACTGGAAAAAATAAGCAGGAGCTCACAGAGTGCTACTTTGTCGAGCGGGTTTACTGGCCCAATGGTTTAGTCCACTTTGAGAGCTATCCAAGTGGCCAACGAGTTGAAAACATCTATTTAGGAAGCACAGATCTCCTCTCAATTAGATATCTCTACGACGGAGAGAGTATTGTTGAGCGACACTTTTATTTCTATGAAGGGAGCATCCTAATAAAAGAGATCATTGACGACGGAGAGACAAAGAGCGCTGCCAACCTCCAGGGAGTCTCGCAAAGATTAATCAAAATCATTACACCCAGGAGATCCAAATCCTTTTATGGCTTCCCAGAGGTGATAGAAGAAAAATATTTCGATCTAGCAAAAAATTGTTCCGTTCTCCTCAGAAAGCAGATCATTACATATAACAGCAAAGGCTTGGTTACCAAGATTGATCTCTTCGATACAAATGAAGAGTATCGCTACTCCCTAGAGTATCGTTATGACCCGCAAGGGCGCCTTAAGGAGCAAAAAGATCCCCTCGGGCGTCGGAGAAGTATTCAATATGACACCAACAACAATCCCATAATTGATAAAGACCCAAATGAAAGATTTATCATTCAAAACAGTTACGACTACTCCAATCGTCCCCTATCCTCCACAAAAATTGTAGAGTCAGGTGAAGAGCGCAGCGTTCAAAACTCCTACAATTTCTTGCACCAAAAAGTGAGCGAGACCGATGAGCAAGGCAATAGCATCCATTATAAATATAATCCCTTTGGACACCCAGTTCTTACGACCCTTCCACCCACGCCCGATGAAGAGGGAACCTTGCGCAGCTCCACAATCAAAAAAACCTACAACGCCTTAGGCTGCGTGACTCAAGAGACAGATCCAGAAGGTCATACCACAAAATATTTCTATACTAGCCGCGGGAAACCCTACCGCATCATCCACCCCGATGGCGCCGAAGAAAGCTACACATATACTCTAAGTGGCCCAGTCGAGACCCACACCACTCCCGAGGGAACCAGAACAGATTACGTCTATGATTACCGCAGCAGAATCACCAGCAGAACACTCTCCAAGAATGAGGTAATCCTCTCCGTAGAGACATACAAATATAATACCTTCCATCTCCTTGAAAAAACCGCTCCAGATGGCGTTGTCACCACCTACTCCTACGATTATGCCGGACGAAAAATCAAAGAAGAGACTCAAGACCGAGCCATACATTTCAATTACGACTCATTAGGCCGTGTAGAAAAAATTACACAAGGCGAACAGGTCACACTAAAAAAATATGATCTCTTAGATCGTGTTCTAGAAGAAGAAGAGCGCAACGCACAAGGCAATCTCTATGCATACATACTGTACACATATGACGACTATAGTAATAAAATTGCCCTCACAAGAGAGGTCCATTCAGGAGAGGCCATTGAAAAATTCGAATACGATCCATTTAGACGCCTCATCCGCAAAACCGATCCACTAGGTCACGAAACAACCATCGCCTATTCCGACCACTTTCAAAATCAGCATGGGCAGAGCGTTATCCAAAAAACTACAACCGATCCCAAAGGCAAAAAAACCATTGAGACTTTTGATACATTAGGCAATCTCTCACACCTAGAAAAACAAAATGCAGAAGGAACGACCCTCCTTGAAGAACACTTCTACACCAACCTAAACGGCAAAAAAATCAGACAAGTCAGCACACTATATAATCCCGATAAAACCTTCACAACCTCTTGGAAATACGATTCACGAGGCCGTCTCACAGAGCTCAGCGAAGCCGATCAAAAAATTACACTCTACGCCTATAACCTAGATGGTCATCTTAAAAACCTCACCAAGCCCGATGGCATCGTCATCACCTACACCTATGACGGCCTAGGTCGCCAAACCTCCATACACACCTCCGACGGCAACTGCCATTACACCCTGCAATATGACTCCATGGGCTACATCATCCACTCCCATGACCCTATCACAGATCTCACGTCAACCCGGCTTTACAGTCACTTTGGAGAGCTCCTTCAAGAGAGGCTAGCCAATGGCTATCAACTCACCTCAACCTACGACTCACTCGGCCGTAAAACCTCCCTCATCTTTCCAGACCAATCATCAGTCCACTACACCTACGATCCCTACCACCTTACAGCCGTTATCCGCCTAGAT
>JAAKFF010000015.1 GCA_011065165.1 Chlamydiota bacterium | reverse complement strand
GGCATGGGTGGCATGGGTGGCATGGGCGGTATGCCGGGCATGGGCATGATGTAACAGCCCCTCTCAACTAAAAAAGCCGCAAGCAGTGCGGCTTTTTTTTGATCTGGCGTTAGAAAATTAAAACAACTTTGAGGAGAAATCATTATGACAGCATCTGTACCTGTGACAAAGCTCTTCCTGACTTTAATTGACTCGACTCTTCGTGAGAATGATAGAAAAGTTAGAAGTTATGGGAATATTACTGAAGAGAGAATTAAGGGGATCCTCTCAAAAGAGGGGAGCAGTTTTAAATGGGTCCACGAAAAGAGCGACAGTTCTCTCTTCAGTCGAGACCATCAAAGTACTAAATTAAAGCTAACGGATACCTATACTATCACTGCTGAATGGATTCCTACCAAGGAAGGACTTTTCATCCAGATCTTTAACAAAACGATTACATTCAAGTCTAAGTTAGGAAAGAAAAGAAAATATTTTTCACCTAAACTGTTCATTATCGAAGCTTTTACTCTTCTTAGAAATAAAGAAAAGAGTAGTAAGTGTGTTTTCTCTCATGCTCTCTTTTCGTCTGAGATAAAAATGACCAATCCGAAAACTTCTGAACTATTGAAACGGATTAATGAGATATTTGGTCGCGAATCAACTGATCAAAGAGTCAAAATAGAGGAGGTCAAAAAAGCATTGATGGTAAAAGAAAATGAGTTCAATAGCGCAATAAAATCTAACCCTATCTTCAAGAAGCGTCTTAGTTTTTTGATAAAATCTACCAACAGACCCCCACCGCGAGTCTTCCGACAACATGTAGCTTCCCTACTATCTACATATCACGTACTACCTGCACCCTGCCTACCACCACCTAGATTTGACCTATCAACTTTTGTCTTATCACCTGGACTTGGCCCACCTGTAGGCGTCCAACCACCTGTAGGCTTCTTCTCACAACTTGTAGTCGTTCCACAACCTGGACTTGGCCCACCTGTAGGCGTCCAACCACCTGTAGTCGTCACACAACAACCGCAAGGCGGTTCACCAGCTGGTGGACAAGCAGTCCCCGGCTCGAGAAGAGGAGTAAGTAATACACAGAAGGTTATTGCCGCAGTAATGGTGGTTGCAACTCTTGTATTGCTCACTGCGTATATTGTTAAGAGAGCATTTCGTAAAGCTCCCCCTTTAATAAGAGAGTAGTCTCTTGCGAGAAAAGGGGTTCTTCAGCATGATGGGCCTTCATGAGCACCGGTAGCTCAATTGGATAGAGTACCTGGCTACGGACCAGGAGGTTGGAGGTTCGAGTCCTCTCCGGTGCACATTTCACAAATAGTTGTTGCGCAAAAACTTCTTTATTTTAGATCATTTAGCTTCACCAGATTATTTAGGGTTTTGATCAATGAAGCGAACTTTTTTTATCTTATCACTTTTTCTAAACATCACTCTCTTTTCTCTTGAGCACTCTTCGTCGCAGCTGGAAGCTGCGGGGGATCTGCTTACCCATGTCACTCTCGAGGAGGGTGCGCGCATTTTGGATGTCGGCTGTGGGGATGGAAAGTTCACTGCAGCGCTCGCCAAGGGGCTATTAGATGGCAAACTTCTTGGAGTAGATATCTCTCAGTCGATGATCTCCTTTGCCCAGAAGAACTTCCCAACGGAGAAGTATCCTAACCTTGCTTTTCAGATTATGGATGCTCAGTCTCTTGAATTTGGAGAGAAATTTGATTGGGTCCTATCTTTTACTGCTCTGCAATGGGTCAGTGACCATGGCGCTTTCTTACGCGGCGCCAATCTGGCACTCAGAGATCGGGGAAAGCTTCTGGTCTCTTTCCCTATGGGACTTCCCAAGGGTCTGCAGAGAGCGATCGATGAAGTATCGATGAAGGGCAGGTGGAAGCGCTACTTTAGAGATTTTTTCTCGGGGTGGAATTTTTCATCTCTGAAGAAGTTTGAAGTGCTCTTAGCGAAAAATCTATTTGTAATAGAGTATCTGGAGGTTGTTGATCAGAAGGATGTCTTCCCTTCTCAGAAGGTCTTTCAGAACTTCTTCAGGGAGTGGTTTCCCCATCTAGGGCCGATTCCTACAGATTTAAGAGAACAATTTATGAAGGAAGTGGTTGATCGCTATGTGGAGCTTGAGCCCCTCGATGCCAACCAGTGTCTACATTTCAATGTGAAGCGTCTACAAATTGTGGCGGGCAAAGATGGCAATCCTTGAAGGGTTTGCGTGCGGACCTTTTCAGACTAACGCCTACCTTCTTGCATGCAGCGACACGCAAAAGGGGGTCTTCATCGATCCTGCACCTGAGAGCTGCGACCTCCTAACGCGCGCTGCAACGGGTTATGAGATGGAAGCGATCCTCCTCACCCACTCCCACTGGGATCATATCGCTGATGTAAAAAAGCTGAAGCGCTCTTTCGCACTTCCTCTCTATGTTCATCCTGCCGATAGCGAAAATGTGCGCACCCCTGGAAGCGACGGTCTACCTCTGCTCATTCCTGTTGAAGGGGTTGAGCCCGACCACGATCTCGTGGATGGGCAGATCCTTGAAGTGGGGGAGCTGCGATTGCGGGTGATCCATACACCAGGCCATTCGCCGGGAGGGGTCTGCTTCTACCTCGAAAAAGAGAAAATTTTAATCTCCGGCGACACCCTCTTTAAAGGATCGATCGGTAACCTCTCTTTTCCCACAGCCGATCCAAGTGCGATGTGGAAATCGCTCAAAAAGTTAGAGGAATTGCCGCCTGAGACCCGCGTCTACTCGGGCCACGGTCCTTCGACCTCAATCGGCGTAGAGAGCTGGCTTCCACAGGCGAAAGAACTCTTCAGTTAATCTCTCCCTTCTTATATAATTATCTAAAAAAAAGGAGACTAATATGAGTACACTACTAGTGGGGAACAAAGCCCCAAATTTCAAGGCCAAAGCCGTAGTAAATGGACGCGTCATTGAGGATTTTTCTCTCGATCTTTTCACCGGCAAATATGTTCTCTTATTTTTCTATCCGCTCGACTTTACCTTTGTCTGCCCCACGGAGCTTCACGCCTTTCAGGAGAAACTGAGTGAGTTTGAAGCGAAAGGTGCTCAGATCATCGGATGCTCTGTCGATAGCGTATTCTGCCATCTTGCCTGGATCAACACTCCGCGCGCAAGGGGGGGGATCGAAGGGGTGAGCTACCCTCTCGTTGCCGATTTAAATAAGGAAGTTGCGCGCAGCTACCACGTATTGGATGAGGAGGCGGGTGTCGCCTTCCGCGGACTCTTCTTGATGGACAGAGAGGGGATCATCCGCCATCAGCTGGTGAATGATCTGCCGCTAGGACGCTCAATTGATGAGGCTCTTCGTCTGCTCGATGCCCTGATCTTCCATGAAGAGAATGGCGAAGTCTGTCCAGCAAACTGGAGAGAGGGAGAGAGGTCGATGAAGCCGACCCAAGAGGGATTGGCTACCTACTTCTACTCTCCAGCTGAAGGGAAGTGAGATAGTCGTAGAGGTCGGACTCTGAGGTGATCATCAGCGCTTTATAGCACTCCTGAACAGGGGTAGCGGAGTCGATAATACGGCCATCCCCCACACCAGGGAGACAGATCGCACTCAGATGGGAGACTCTCTTTCTATTGAGAAGATTTTTCATCCCCTTTAGGTAGTCTTTGGTGCTAAACCCCTCCTCTTTGACCCGAATGTAGATGAGATCTTGCTCATAGAGAAGAAACTGAATCGCAAAGGAGATCCCGCGGCTCTCATCGGGAGGATTACCGACCACTTCATTCAGGTGGGTGAGAGAGTTAACAAAAAAAAGGGAAGAGATCTCCCCCTTCTCAGCCTCTCCAAAAAGGGCGACAGTCTGACGCATATTTGGATCCTTTAGGGTGTTCCCCTTTCATATACGGCCCTGTCCAAACAAATTCAAGAACTTGTTTCGCCGAGCTCCTCTTCGATAGCGAGGAGACGGTTATATTTGGCGATCCGATCGGATCTAGAGAGGGAGCCTGTTTTGATCTGGCCAGCGCGGGTGGCGACAGCGAGGTCGGCGATGAAGGGATCTTCTGTCTCACCTGAGCGGTGGGAGATAATGGTGCCATACTTATGGTGCTTAGCCATTTCGATCGCTTCTAAAGTTTCCGTGAGGGTACCAATTTGATTCACTTTAATGAGGATGGCGTTGGCGACTTTGCACTCTATCCCCTTCTTTAAGAAGTCGGTGTTTGTCACAAAGATATCGTCGCCCACTAGTTGAACTTTCGAGCCAAGCCGCTCCGTCAGCAGCTTCCACCCCTCCCAATCGTTCTCGTCGAGGCCATCTTCAATCGTATCGATCGGGTAGTTAGAAGAGAGGGTTTCGAGGTAGGCGATCTGCTCCTCGGCAGAGCGCGCGCTTGCCCCCTCTCCGTACCGTTTTTTCTTCTTGTCATAGAACTCTGAAGCGGCGCAGTCGAGAGCGAGAGTGATATCTTTCCCCGGTCTATAGCCCGCTTTTTCAATCGCTTCCAAAATGAATCCAATCGCTTCATCGTCAGAAGAGAGGTTTGGCGCAAAGCCCCCCTCATCACCCACCGAAGTGAGATGGCCCTTCTCTTTCAGCAGCTTCTTTAAGGTATGAAAAATTTCAGCAGCCCAGCGGAGCCCCTCTCTAAAGTTGGGGGCGCCGATGGGGCGGATCATAAACTCCTGGAACTCTAAGGAGTTGTCGGCATGGACCCCACCGTTGAGGATGTTCATCATAGGAATTGGCATCAGGGTGGTGTGGGTGCCGCCGATATAGCGGTAGAGAGGAACCTTGCGGCAGAGGGCTGCGCAGCGGGCAATAGCGAGAGAGGTTCCAAGAATGGCATTGGCACCAAAGGCTGCTTTATTGGGTGTGCCATCTTCCTTGATCATCGCTCTATCTAGTTCGGTCTGATCGTAGATCGAGCGCCCCTTCAAGAGGCGCGCAATGGGCCCGATGACATTTTGCACCGCCTTCTTCACCCCCTTTCCATCGTAGCGGTGGGGATCTCCATCGCGCAGCTCAACCGCCTCATGTTCACCCGTCGATGCTCCTGACGGAACAGAGGCGCACCCCATGATCCCCCCATCACTCGTCACCTCCACATGAACCGTAGGATTCCCGCGTGAGTCTAAGATCTCTCTGGCATGAATGCGCTCAATTTTCTCCATATCTTTTTTTTAAACGATAGTAAGATTTATTGGTAGGTCAGGTTCTGGCAATAATTCGAGATACTCTTCAACGAAGTCCTCTATAAATTCCCTTCCGATGACCAACAACAATCATTAGAATAATCAAAATCTTATCGTCTATTGTACTGGACTTTAGCTATTCAAAACAAAGCATTGAACTAAAAAAGTAGAGAAGCATACTAATTCTCTATAAGATAAATTTTGACGTGGTTTTAAAACAGGCTTTTTTAGGTAACAATGTCATATGAACCTTTGGGATAATCAGAAATTAACTACCACAGAGATCACAGAGACCACAGAGAGGGAGTCGGATCCCTTGGATCTGTTGGTTGAAGAGAAGGTGATCGTAGAAATCAAGTCTGTAAGAGATTAAGTGCCTGATTATTTAACCTCTCTTTCTCTGAGATCTCTGTGCTCTCTGTGGTTTTTTTCTCCCCTATCGGTGACTTTTTCAGATGCATTAAGGTTCTGGTGAGAATTGCAGGCTACTCCCACTCTTTGGGGGGGGCTTCTTGCAGGAGGGTGGTGTAGGAGGCGTAGCGCAGGGGGTGAATCTTGTCTGATTCGAGCGCCTCTTTGACGGCGCAGCTGGGCTCGTGGATGTGGCTGCAGTTGGGAAATTTACAATGGAGGGAGAAGGGAGCGAAATCGGGAAAGGCTAGGAGCAGATCATCGGGGGAGATGTCGTAGACGCCGAAGCTTTTAATACCGGGAGTGTCGACGCAGAAACCTTCGTTTTCGAGGGGGATGAGCGCTGCGCTAGTGGTGGTGTGGGAGCCTTTGCGCGTCTTTTCAACGATATCACCAATAGGAAGTGAGCTGCCAAGCAGGGCGTTGATGAGGGAGGATTTCCCCACGCCGGATTGCCCTGCAAAGACTGAGGTTCGATCTTGCATGAGCGCTCTGAGCTCTTCGAGGTTTTTTTTGGTGGAGACGCTGAGCTGGAGGATGGGGATGTCGAGGGGCTTATAGGCCTCTAGGAACGCTTGGAGTAGGAGCGCTTCTGCAGCGATATCAGCCTCTTGGATAAATTCGGGAGGGTCGGTGAGGAGATCGATCTTATTAATAAGAATGATCGGCTTCATCTTGCCTTTGAGTGCGGAGAGGACGTAGCGGTCGATGAGTAGGGGTTTGAACTTGGGGGCGACGACGGAGATGACGATGAAGACTTGATCGATATTGACGGCGATAAGCTGCTTTTTGCGGCGGGTGAGGTTATCGGCGCGAGCGAGAAAGGAGGAGCGTTTCTCTATATGGGTGATGGCGCCGGAGTCGACGCTCTTCTTTTCAAAGTGGACCCAATCTCCTACGGCGATTAAGTTCTTCTGCTTTGTTCGCTCTTTTTTTAGCGCTCCCTTAAGGGTGCAGATGTAGTTCTCATGATCGCTAGCAACGGTGATGATCTCTGGGGAGATGGTAAGGATGCGCCCCCGTTTGAGATGGGCACCGAGAGGGGGCTCTTCTTGACTCAGCTGCGAAAATTTTTGATCTTGATCGGTTTTTTTATATTTTGAGCGGTCACGCGATCTAGACTCCTGGCGCTCCTTGCGGCTTTCGCGCTTGCCGCGCGGCTGGAACTCCTCTTCAATATCTAGATAGTCGTCGAACTTTGACACAGCATCTCCTTGATCTTGTGCATCAGGATGCCACCAGCGACTGCAACATTCAAGGACTCTGTCTGATCAGAGATGGAGAGTGCGGTGAGCTCTGCCCCCTCTTTTAAGAGGGGAGAGGGGCCGTGGGCTTCGTTTCCTAAGATCAGAATAAGAGGAGAGGTGAAGGCGCTCTGCTCTTCCCCTCTTCTCTCAGCAACGTAGGGGGTGAGGCCGTTCTTTTTGATCAAGATTAGCAGTTCTTTAATTGTTCCACTTTGAAGGGGAAGGCGGAAGGTGGCTCCTTTTGCAGCTCGGAGTGCCTTGTCTGAGTAGGGATCGGCACTTCCCTCTGTTAGAAAGACTCCCTCGAAACCGAAGGCGAGCGCTGTACGCAGGAGGGTGCCTAAATTTCCGGGATCGCTGACTGCATCGAGCGCGAGCAGCCGCGTTTTACCGCTCAAGGATTGATAGGGGGGGAGAGTGACTTCGGCTAGATAGGGTTCGGGAGACTTTAGGCTTGAGATTTTTTCTAGGATCGCATCGTTAATCGTATAGTGGTGTTTCGCTTGGAGGGTGCTCTCCGCTCTGGTAAGGAGGGTTTCGATGGTGCCTTGGTACTCTTCGACCATTTTTTTACCTTCCAGTAAGAGGCGCCCGCACTCTTGACGATAGCGACGACTTTTCCTCAGTTTTGTGAGGTGTTTGACAATGGGGTGTTGTAAACTCGTAATTTCTTTTGTATACATGGCACTAACTGTTTTTTTGAGTCAATTATAGCATGAATGAAGAGAAAAAGGAAAAAGTTCGCGGATCGCTCGCCTCGAGAATCTTGCTCACTGCGCTCATTTTTCTAGTGGTGCCGCTCCTCGCTCTCAGCTTTCTCCTCTATATAGAGGATGGGCGGATCAAATCTGATAATAATCTTTTTACACTCGACCTGTTGATGAAAAAAAAGATTGAGATGGTCGAGACGCTCATCACGCATGAGAGAAATTTTTTATCTGGAATAGGCTTTCTGCTCTCAAAAATTGAAACTCCTCAAGAGCTCTTAAACGAAGTGGAGCGACGTGAAGGTGTTTCGGCGCTCTTTCATCTAAAAAAGGGGGCGGGAGGGGAGTTCCTCTGTGACATCTCATCGGATGGGCTCTATCAAGGAAGAAACTTCACCTCTCTCATGCAGCAGTCGCGCGCGGAGATCTATCTTGTTCTCGACCTTAAGGAGTCTATATTTTTTCTTACGAACGCATCGAGTGATGGAAGCGAAGCGTGGGTGACAGCGCTCTCACTCAGCTATTTTAAGCGCACCTTTCCAATCGATAGAGAGATCATCTATCCTGCGGTAACCTCCCTTTTGACAGAGAGTGGGCGCGTTGTCTTTGGAAGTGACGACTTGGGAGAGAAGAGCATCTCTCTTCAGCGGAGTCTGCCGCAGACAAACTTTTCACTACGGATCTCGGCGCCCCAAGCGATCAACTTTGTTCCGCTTCCCTATTTTTTGCTCAAAGTGGGAGTGCTCTTAGCCTCTATTATTCTCCTCGGTGGAGGGGGCGCTCTCTACCTGACTTCGCGTCTTTCGAAACCGTTAAAGCGACTCATTCAAGTGATATCGAAAGTGGGGAGGGGAGAGCTGACAGAGCGCTACACACCTGATAGGATGGGGTTTGAGTTCAATGTGATAGGCGAGATGTTTAATGAGACTGTCGACTCCTTATCCCACCACATGGAGGAGGCGGAGCAGGAGCGTGCGGAGAAAGAGCGCTATCTTACGGAGCTGAAGATCGGAGAGGAGGTGCAGAACTCCATCCTGCCAAAGGAGCTCCCCAAGTTTCCCGGTCTCGATATCGCCGTTCGCTTCATTGCAGCCAAAGAGGTAGGGGGGGATTTCTACGACTTCTTAGAGAATGATCGGTTGATGCTCTCCATCGCCGATACCTCAGGAAAAGGGATCTCTGCCTGCCTCTACTCGCTCAGCGTACGCAGCATGCTTCGCAGCTACGGTGAAATCCATCAAGATCTCGATCTGATTGTCAATGAGACGAACAATCTCTTCTGCTTAGATACGGGAGATACGGGCGTCTTCGTCACCGCGTTTGTCGCCTTTTTCGATCCCAAAACCAAGGAGCTCCACTACACCAATTGTGGCCACTTCCCTGCACTGCTTTTGCGAAAAGAGGGATCTACTGAGAGGCTTACCACCCAAGGGATGGCTCTCGGCGTCGCCGCTTTCGAGCAGGTCAGTACGAAGCGCGTAGTGCTCGAGTCTGGTGACCTTCTCGTTCTCTATACCGATGGCGTTGTTGAGGCGCATAACGCCAGAGAGGAGCTTTTTCGAGAGGAGAGGCTGATCGAATTTCTCGAGAAAAAAAGAGATCAAAGCCCGCAGCAGATTGTCGATGAACTGATCGAAGAGGTGGCGCTATTTGCCGAAGGAACTCCCCAACACGATGATATCACCTTTCTAGTCCTACGCATTCAATGACTCTGCCAAAGAGCCAAATTATCAAAACATCTTCAAGAATCAACTGATCTGGAATTTTCCAAGTGGCTCCAAAGGGGAGTTTTTTTGAGGCGGTCGATGATCTCTTGGGGGGTTTTGAGCGATTCATTGATGGCGAGGCGCTCCCCCTCTTTTAGGAGTAGTCCCATCTCTCTGCCGTTTGGGACCCCTGCTTTGCGCAGCTCTTCAGAGGAGAGAAAGGGGGTTTGGGAGTGAATTTTTTGGATCGCTTCATCAAGGCTATCGGCGCGTATGTGGTGCTCTTGGAGAAAATCTTGCCGCTTCTCTAAAGCCAAGTGGGTGGCGATGATCTTTAGGCAGATGGGAAAGGAGGGGTGGGCGTAGAAGTGGGCCCACTCATAGGACTCTCTCTCCCTCTCTTTTTCTAATTTCAGAATTGTCTGGGCGTTATGGTAGAAGATGGTGAAGTTGCGCTCCTGGTTGGAGAGTTTGAGATAGAAGCAGAGCTCCTTTTTCTCCTCGAGAGTTGCCGAGGGAAAGAGCTCGAGAACTTTAGCGATGACGGGCGATTCTTCCGGGAAAGTGGGGAGTGTCCGCAACCTTTTCTTGATCTCACTGGTAGGGAGATCTTTGAGAGAGGGGAAGATCACGGAGAGCAAGTTGAGGCGGTGCAGAGTGGTGAGGGCGACGTCGAAGTTGGAGAAGGCGGCCATTTTAGAGAACTCATTCCAGATCCGCTCCATTGCAACGGCTGGAAAGAGGGCGTCGGCGTGGTCCAATATCGCTTTGAGAGTTTCGCTCTCAATCGAGAAGTGGAAGCGGCTGGAGTAGCGTACGGCACGAATCATCCGAAGGCGGTCTTCTAAAAATCGCTGGTGGGGGTTGCCGATGGCGCGTATCACCCCTCTCTTTATATCCTCTTGCCCATCGACAAAATCGTAGAGTTTCTCCTTTAAGGGATCGTAGAACATTCCATTAATAGTGAAGTCGCGCCTCTTCGCATCCTCTTCGCGATTGGCTGGCTTGACACCGATTGGGCGTCTTCCATCTCGATAGCCTTGATCCTCACGGAAGGTCGCCACTTCAAATTGATGCCCCTCTTCGACAACGATGATGATACCGAAAAGAGCGCCGACAGGGATGGTTTTTGGAAAAATCCGCTTGATATCTTCAACGCTAGCATTGGTGGCGATGTCGATGTCATCGGAGGGAAAGTTCATCAATAGATCTCGAACCCATCCCCCAGCAAAATAGGCAGTGAAGCCCTCTTCATAGAGCTTTTTAACGAGTGCTAAGGCGGTGGAGTAGATGTCCATTTTTCTCTATCCAGATAAGGTAACAAACAGGGAGTACCCATCATGGATGAAGCGTTGCATTTTGTCAAAAATACACCGCAAAGAGTTCGCATGCTGCATTTAAGCAGCATGTGAACTAAGTATGAGGACCTTATCTACCTGTGATCTTGTTATAGACCATGGAGATAGTTCCACCAAGGATAGCACCTACAAAGAATGCCCAGATTCCACCGACAATCCCACCAACGAAGGTAGCATCGTATCCAGTGTAGACAGAGGACATTACATCAACAAATTGATATCCCCAACCGGTCATTGAGATCCAACCGGTAAGAAGTACTGCCATCCCCCAAACGATTCCAAACGAAAGCGCTAAGGACTTTGGACAAAGCATATGTAACTGAGACTTAGGTATATTTTTCATCTTTTTCTCCAAAAAAACTTGTTAAATGAACTTTCACCTGCAATTCTCACCCGAGAGATCTGGGGCAAAACGCAGTATTATCATTTAATTTCATACATCTAAGATTTCAAATTTTTTTTCAAACATTTTCTCTTATCAAAAGAAGAATCTCACTTTGCAGATGCAGAAAAAAGGTTGAATAGTATTAAATATTTTTGTTACCTTCCCCTCTTATTTCTTCAAACGGAGTTGAGTATGAAAGGGTTCATAAGCCAGCTATTTGTTTTTTTCTTGCTCCTCCTTGTTGGGATAGCAGAGGGCCACTCAGTGCAGGTGGAGTTTAACTTAACTTCTCAATCAGAAGAAGATGAGGATATTTCTATTCTTAAAGAGTTTCTCTTCTATCATATCCATTCTCAGATAACGCAAGATCGGAGCTCCTCTTATACGCTCTCTCCCGACCAAGGAGGAAATTTTTCCTTTGAAGGCACTCAAGATCAGTTGGATGCTCTCCTGGGGAGGTTTTCGCATAGGTTGGAGATGGGGTTTACACGGGAGGAGTTTATCTTCGCCAAGGAGAATTTTTTGCAGGAGCTCGAGAGTTCGGGGGCACTCTTTGAAAGAAGTTTGGCTGAAGAGATTAACTGGGAACATCTGCCAGAGGGTCAAGAACCTATGAGAGAGATGGTACGGAGGCTAAAGAAGTTCAGACACTCTGAAGTTCAACTGATGCGAGCTGCAAATCCTAAGAGAGTTCCCCCTATCCAGCCTTTTTACTCTCTGCGCCTAAATGAGACCGATCAGAAAAATATCGAGAAACTGATTAAAAATCTTGCCGATTGGAATGTGGTGAAACTACTGATGAAGAAGAGAGAGATGGAAAAGTTAGGCGACAAAATCCGTCCCGTCCACCCATTGCGCTTTCTTGGATATATTCATTCACGTCACGACTTGAAAAGCCGATTGTCAAAGATCAGAGGCAACCATTTTAAATGGAAGAACTTCCTTGGGGGATTACGAGAGAGGATGGTTGAGGAGAGTCGAAAAAATAATGTGCATCGATATATCCCTGGATTTTCCCATTTGACCGGAGTCTCACATCCTCGCGTTCTATCGACAATCAGACAGTCTAATTGGGAAGCGCTTATTCTTGGCAAAATGTAACAACTTTATAAAGAGTGGTTTATGATATTTACAAATTTTTTTGCTGGAGCTGGTAAGAGATAGAGGCTATAATCCTTCGAAAAAGGGATAGATTAATGACTTCAATTAACAATTTTACTGCTTTTCAGCAGGCAGTCACAGATAATATCGGGGCCTATCGCTCTTGGTACAATAGTTCCGGTGTTCCTCTACCCATAGTTTTTATTGATTGTGTGCCGACTGGTGCGGTCAACTTTAAGGCGAAAGTGGAGAGTAAGCTTCGCAGGATCGATCCTGAACTTCTCGATGAAGCGAGGTATGAACAGAAAGATTCTCTGACTAAAAGAGTCTGCGATACTGTCTATTACATCCTCTCTAGGATCTGGTATGGCAGTACAATCGAGATGCTACAAGCATCTCTTGTTATTCTCGAGGTGATAGAGGAGCTGCCTCCGAAAACAGCTGTGGTAATCGAAGAGACTGAGCCCGAGACTCCGCCCACCCTAGAAACTGAAATGCAGATTGTTCTTGAGGATCTCCCTCCATCGGCCGTGGAAGCGCCTCAAATTCAATCCGTAGTAGTAGATGTACTTAAGCCGGCTAGAGTGAGGAAGAAGCGGCGGCGTCTGGTTGTAGATGTTAACAAACCCTTTAACGACCTGCCACTCAGCAGGGAGAATATGTCAGATATAAAAAAACTGATCACAATTCTTGGTAAACTGAAAAAAAATATTTGGTTTTTTAGTAATTCAGCAAAATTGCTTTATGTCGGGAATACTAAGATCAAGCCAAATGTCCACTCGTTGCGTTTTATTGCATTCATCCATAAGAAATTGAAGACGAAAATACTTGAAATCAAAGGCGATCCCATGGCGGGTCCACTAGTAAATAAATGGACGCGATTCATAGATGGATTTAAAAATGAGTTGACGGAATTGGCTAAAAAGAGTGAGTTCCTTTCCTATGCGCCTGGATTTGCCAAGGAGACGGGGCTTGATCCTGAGGTTGTGAAGAATTTCTTCAACAGAAATGATTGGGATGGTTTAATAGAGGCTCTCTTTGGTAGATAGAGTTGTGATGGCCTGCGCTAATGATTGGAAGAGTCCGCTGCAAGTGGGGAGCCATCACATTGCGCGAGCATTTGCCCGGGCTGGGTGGGAGGTGGCCTTCCTCTCTGACCCTATCTCTCCTGCTCATATCTTAAAGGCTTCACCTGGACTCAAAAGACGTTACTCGATCTATAGGAGTGGGGGGATTGAAGAGGGGAGTGTCTGGAGCTATCTGCCAGCCGGCCTTCTGACGCCTTACAACCACTCGTTATTGAAATCACGCTGGCTTCACAAGAATTGGAATAGGTTAACCTTCCCTTCGATCATCTCTAAGGTGAAGGAGAGGGGGTTTGATAGGCCTGACCTCTTATATCTCGACAGCCCTCTTCAAGCGTTTTGGCTGGACGCTCTCTCGCCAACCTACTCGATCTATCGCCTGGCTGATTACAATAGGGCTTTCGTTCAGACAGCGCCGGCAAAAGGGGAGCAGGAGGAGGCGCTTATGCGTGCTGTCGACTGCGTCATCTATACGGCTGAGAGTTTGGAGGAGTATGTCGCCTCCATTAAACCTAAGCGGATGGAGTTTGTTCCTAATGGCGTCGATTTTGCCCACTTTTCTAAGAAGCGGGAGATGCCTGAAGAGTATAAGAAGTTCAAAGGTCCCATCGCACTCTATGTCGGTGCATTGCGCGAGTGGTTTGATGTAAAGATGGTCATTGCTGCTGCAAAGGCTCTTCCCTCAATGCACTTTGTGATGATCGGGCCGAATGAGAACCTGCATTTTGAGAGCCTTCCCAACCTCCATCTTCTCGGTGCAAGAGCGTGGAGCGAGCTTCCCGCCTATCTGCAACATGCAGAGGTTGGAATGATTCCTTTTGACGTTGTAAACCATCCTGACCTGATTCATCGTATCAATCCCCTCAAACTCTATGAGTATATGGCGAGCGGCCTTCCTGTTGTGAGTATGAAGTGGGATGAGCTTACGCGGCTGAAGAGTCCTGCCCTCCTCGCCTCAACTCAAGATGAGTTCATCTCACTTCTAGCGAAGGCTCACTCTACAGAGGGGCTGCAGAGTTTTGCAAAAGGGTATGATTGGAGCCGCCGCGGAAAGCAGATTATCGGATTATGCCATACCCCGGAGAGAAGGGATGGCTCTGAACTTGGTTGAGCAGCTCTGGCATGGGTAGCAGAGGTTCACCTGCGGAAAAGTCGGTGATGACGATCTCTGATCCAAACTCAATTAAGCGATAGATAGGGAAGCCATAACCTCTATGGAGCCCTAGGAAGCCGCGCTGATCAAAGTGTAGACATCGACCTTCTGGGTCGCCATTCATTATAAAGACTCCGGAGTTGATATCTGAGGGCTCTCTCCCTGGAATTTGGGGAGCGAAGTGGGCTTTGACTGAGCGGTAGTCGTTGCGCCGAGCGGGGAGGGGGGTGTAGAGATAGGTTCCTGGATCGACGACAATCTCTTCACCATCGATGACGAGTTCAACGGAGAGTTGGTCGTTATGGGCGTGTCCGCCCCGTCCCAAATGGCCGATCGATCCTACGCGCACTGAGAGAAAGAGATGGGGAGAGCGGTAGATGTAAAGCCCAAAATCTGGATAGGCAAGGCACTCTACATCGCTTGTAATAGCGGGAAAGGAGCAGCGCGTCTGATTTAACTCTTTAAGCTTCTCATAGCGCGTTTCGAGCTCATCTTTGGGTAGAGCTCTACGTTTGATCTTAAAGGTGGGGAGGGTATGTTTGTAGAGGCTCTCCATGCGAAGTTCGTCGAGCAGGAAGTTTCGGTTGAGATGGTTGTCGTATGGGGGGAAGAGGCGGAAGAGGTAGCCGCTATCATGGTCGCCGATCTGCACGATCTCTCCATTTGGCTTGGTGATATCCTTGACAAATTCACCCATCTTTTCTAGCCGCTGATAGTACCACTGCGGAAAAGTGGTTCTCCCTCTTTTGGAGAGGGCTAGGGCGGTGGCGTAGGCAACGATCTGTGCTGAGAGGCAGTGGTAGCTTGTAGAGCCTTCGAAGGAGGAGCCATCTTCATGGAACTGGAGGGGAACTTCTTTAATGAACTCGTTGATGGAGAAGCTCTGCCACTCTTCTACTTCGGGAGTTGATGGGAGGTACGCTGCGACAGAGAGAAGCCCTACAAGGTTGGCAAGATAGTGGTTACTGCGGAAGGCTGGCGTCCATTCTAGATGGTCGATGATATGCTTCCCGTGGTCGTAGATACTCGAGGTGAAGATCCTCTCGAAATCGGGGTCGAATTCGGCTCCATAGGCGATGAGGAGATCGTAGGTGATGAGCCAGTTGGCAATGCGAATACCGACATCCATCGTGCAGCTCCAGTTTACTCCGAAGCGGGGAGGGTTGTTGGCGATAAAATCCAGCAGTTGATTCTTGAACTCACGGAGATATTTCTCTCTTTTGTGCGTTCCATAGGCCCAGGCTAGCTGAGGGAGATGTTGCATGCGTGCGAGCTCCCAAGGAACTTTAATATCGACGCCCTCCTTCTCGCCATATTTGATATTGTGGCTGCGCACCTTCTCAGACCAGCGATAGCCCGATTTGAAATCTATCTGCCAGTCGATGGGTCTGTACTCTGGATCTATAAAACCCGCTACTCTCTCTGCATAGTCAAGATTGGAGGCGTTGATCCGTTCACTTAAAGGTAAAGCGGCTTGACTTGGGTAGAGATGTCCCTCAACTCCTTCTGCTTGCATCCCAGGTCTCACTTCGACCCACCCACTGCCGAGCAAGTTGAAGTGGTGGTCGAGCAGATGTTTTCCATAGGGGGCTGTTTTGGGAAGTGAGACCAAGCGGTGCAGCTTGGGGATGTAGTGTGAGTAGGTGCTCTTATTGAGATCTGCTAGATCTCTACGGTAGTGGTGGTAGCTAGTTTTCCCCTTGAGCAGAAGTTTTTTCAGAAGAATATGGGGAGGAAGTGTCAGGGCGCGTTTAATCTTCTCAATTAAGACGGACATAGCTCTCTTAACCGCGTTATAATTTTTCTAGTATGTTCTCTCCAAGTATACTTATCTACGACTTCTTCTCGAGCATTTTTTCCAAGTTCACTTCTTAGACGGGGATTGTCGATCAACTCTTTCAACCCTTTAGTTAATGAGTGCTTGTCACCTGGTTTTACAAGCCAAGCTGTCCTCTTATGGTCAAGGATCTCGCCGATCTGTTCTAAGTCGGAGGCGACGATTCCACTGCCTAGTGCCATATACTCAAAGAGCTTCGTCGGTGAGCCAAAAAACTTGGAACCGTCGCTATTGGGAACGTGTGGGGAGGCGAAGATGTCACACGCTGCTAGATAGAGAGGAGCCTCTGCTTGGGGAACGGGCCCCGTCAAGGTGACAGACTCTTCAAGGTGATATTTCTTAATGCTCTCCACGACGCGTGGCATGGTGACACCACCCCCAATCATGAGAAGATGCACTGTTTCTCTATACTCAGGATGCTCTTTGATGAGAGCCCCGAAACTCTCGGCTAAAACTTCAGCTCCATGCCACTTTCCAAAGGTTCCGATAAAGCCAATGACGCACTTTTCGCCAAAGTTGAGCTCCTCTCTCATTGCATTCCCATCGATGGAGGGTGAGTATTTTTCTGGATCGACTCCATTGGGGTTAACAAGAATTTTCCGCGCGTCGACCCCTCTTTCGACGAGCTCCTCTTTTAAGGGGCTGCTCACAACGACAATCAGCTGCGCAGCATGGAGGTTTAGCTCTTCAATTTTTATAAAGAGTTTCTCATGGTGGAAGGGTTTTCCCCAATGTTTAGAGATCCAGATCTCTGATCCGTTATATTCTAAGACGAAAGGGACCTGAAATTTTTGAGAGAGTTCTACTCCAGAGGTACTTCCGAGGCTGAATCGTTCATAGATAAACTGGGGCCTCTTACTCTCTAATAGGGCGTCTGCTCTTTTGGCATAGGTCTCAGAAAAAGCAAAGACTGGTAGGTCATCATAATCTAAAAATTTGTCCTCGCAGCTGATAACATGGCGATCTATCTCTTCCTTTACTGTAGGAATCGTTGTGGAGGTGAGGAAGACCGGCGCTTCTAAGTTGTTGAGAACTCCAGCGATATGTCCGACGGATCCCCCCGCAACAAGGTTGAACTGGAAGTCTGTTCTGAAATAATAAGGGCTTCCCAACAAGGGGAGTGAGACAGAGCTTGGTATCTTCTGATGGAGCAGAGCAATCTTGCTGTTGAGGGATCTTAGAAAGAAAGGTTTTTTGAGTAGGTCTCTCATTAAAATAAGAGTGCGTTTTAGAAGAAAAGAGAGGGATACTTTGACCTCTCCTTGACTGAGATAGTTGATCGAGGAGCTTCTTTTTTTAAGGAAATAAGCGAGCCAACTTAGAAGGGCAGCGCGCCGGTACTTGGGGCTGAAGTCATAGTAGAAGGTCACATCGCTATAGTGGCGAAACTTTTGAATAATCTCTCCAGACTTGCACCAATTTTTTAACATCTTATAATCAATAGTGGAGAGGGTAGCGCACTCATCAAGAATTGTTAACGCTTCATTTGTAACAATGAGCGTCTGGTTTGTCTTGTTCATATGTACCAACTACCCCTTAAGCTCCTTTGCTTCAACGTTGTGTTTTAATATAGATTTAATATTGATTAACACAGAGATAAAAACATAGGAATAAATCAATATTGCTGAGATACCGATTCCCCTAATTCCCATCTGGGGAATTAGCCCTAAACTGACAATGAACTTTAGTCCCAGTGCACTTCCCCAAATGAAGACGAGGCTCCATGGGAACCGAATCGAGATGATAAATTGGGCCATAATTGTTTGAATTGAAAGAAGAATGAAACCAGGTAGGAGATAGACAAGGATCAAATGGCAAGGGGCAAACTCATCACCAAATATCCACCTTATCGGAGCTTTCCAGAGCATCGCAATGATGGCAGAAAGAAGAATAATGACAATGGAGCCTAGAGTTGTTTTTTTAGTCATTGTCCACTTTTTTCTTATATCTGATTCCACGCACAGTTTAGGATACAATATTCCTGCAACAATAGCTGAGAACATCAGAAGGTAATCAAGTAATGAAAGGGCAACAGAGAAGTATCCTACTTGTTCAAAGCCTTGGGAGCGTTGGAGGATGAAGACATCCACACGGGTGATGCCCCAACCAAAGAAACATGCAAGGTAGGCTTTTCCACCAAAAAAGAAATTCTGTCTCATGAGGGATAAGGAGGGGGCTTGTATGCTATCAATCGATTTAGAAAATGTCCTAATCATCACAACTAAGCAGATAGCAGTTGCAACAACTTGAAAAAGGGTAACATGTAGTACTGATATTGATCCTATAAAAACGAATGCTAAAATAAGGAGTGTGTTGATTGCTTTGATTAGAATATCACTGATATTATATTCTTTAAATTTTTGGATTCCTGTCAAAAGGCCCTGGAAGAGTAAAAAACAGATATTCATGGGAATAAGCGCCAAAGATAGGATCAAAAGGGAGAGAGGGATAGTATTACTTCCTAATATTGGGTGGCGCAAGAAAAAGAGCAACACCATTGACGCTCCTCCAACGACGATGCTGATAAGGAGAGAATTTGATATCAAGAGTGACAAGAGCGAGGGTTTTTTTGAAATATGGAATGTGTTAGCGCTATGGAAGCCCAATAGACCTAGCTGAACGCCCAGTGCGGTAAAGGCACTTGCGACACCAAATTGTCCTCTCCCTACAGGGCCTAAAGAGCGTGCAATAAAAATGGAGGTGAACAAGCCTAAGACAATTACAATGACTCGACTCCCTAAGGCTGCAACTACTTTTTGGATGAATTCTGATCGTCTGGCTGCCTTGAAAAATTGAAAGAGACGAGAGTGCGTAGAGCGAAGCGATAGAGTTGATCTATTGATTTGTGTCATTATTACTTACTCACCTAAGTTTTTTGCGCTGCGGCTATGATGTACCATCCCCATTTTTCCCCCATAATGTCGAGGAGCGATCTGGGAAAAAGAAGCCATAAGTATTTAATAATACTACCAGATGGAAAATCTTCGTGATTCAACTTTCTTACACTCAGTTTGGAAATCTTAAATCCATTTTGCTTGAGTAGTTTTCTCACTCTTTTTTTTGAAAATAGTTGAACAAGAACGTTTGAGTCTTGAGAGTCGTGGCTGAATTCAATCTTTGATAGGTGCGTTTTTAGGGAACATTTTAGAAACTGTCTCCTAAGAATGTATTCATAGAGAAAGTATTGCAGCCAAAATACAATCGAGTGTTTATGGTAGAGGACGACCAAGAAGGTACCATCTTTTGCTAGGACTCTATGAGCCTCCCTAAAGCTTTTTTCTATATTAGGTGTGTGATGCAATACCCCATTGGCATAGACGAGATCATAAGATTCATCTTCAAAAGGAAGATTCTCTGCATCCGCTTGTTGCAGGTGTGGAGTCAAGCCATAATGAGAGAGATGGAGGCGTGTCCGTTCAATATTTTCAGGGGCAAGATCGATTCCCGTGTAGTGGCTTTGGTTCATAGAAAATTCGTAGGCATCAAACCCTTGTCCGCATCCGAGCTCCAGTACTTTTTTATGGGAGAATGTTTTAAATGGGATCTGCTCTAATACGCGATGAAGTTCCTCTCTATTGCGAATGTTCCGGACCAACTCGAAGTACTCCTTGGTACCAGGTTTTTTGTCTGGAGCTAAAGAGGAACCTGCTGGGCTCTTCCCCCAAAGATTTTGTGCTGCGTTCTTTTTTTCTTCCATAATAAGCTATCCTGGAGATTGTTTGATAAAATTTTTCCACCAGAGGGCGAGGTTGTAGAGGAGCCAGATTCTAGAGCCTTCGCCTCGACTCATTAGTCTTTCGATGGCTGAGAAATCGAGGAGATCGGTCTCCTGGCAGAAGGATTTCAGCTCTCTTCTCATCTCGGCACCAAGCCGATCGTAGAACCATTCAATAATGGGAACGCCGAAGCCCTGTTTTTTTCGGTCAATGAGTGCATCGGGAATCACACCGCGGACCGACTTCTTAAGAATCGACTTAAGGACACCATTTTTTGTCTTCATCTTTTGAGGGATACTCATCGCAAGTTCTACGAATTTGTGGTCGAGAAAGGGTACCCGGCTCTCAAGACTTACTCCCATACTCATCTTATCGACGCGCATGAGTAGGAGTTCTGGAAGGCGTAAATTTAGATCGAGGTAGCTCATCCAATTGAGTGGACTCTGTTCCCATGCTCTCTCTTTGAAGCGTTTGTAGATGGGGCTAAGAGCTTCCCATGAAGTTGTATTTGCGAATTTTTTTTTGAGGCGTGGGGAGAGAAGGCGCTCTATTTCAACTTTATGGAAGGCCTCGGCTCCACCCCAAAAAACGGGCTGTCCTAAGTAGCTGCGCCGGAGATATTCGCACTTATGGGAGAACTCTTTCCCACTCATTCTGGCAAGGGCTAGACCGAGTTTTTTTAAGGGGCCCATGAGAGGAATGCTTCCTAGCTGTTCCAAGCGCAGGGAGCTCTTCCAATAGGGGTAGCCCCAAAAGAGTTCATCGGAGCCCTCTCCAACCTGACATACGGTGACTCCGTTATCGCGTGCGAGTTTGGCTACGTAGTAGCTAGGGATGCAGACGGGATCGGCGATGGGCTCATCTTGCAGGTGGATCATTTTAGGGAGAAAGTCAAAGAGATCGTCGAGCACTAACTTTTTTTCATGGTACTCTGCGCCGATCTGATCTGCCATCTGCCGTGCGAAGTGGAGTTCATTTTGATAGGAATCATAGTTGCCTTGATAGCCGATAGAAAAGGTCTTAATTTGGGAAGAGGAGACCTTTGAAAAGAGGGCAGCATTGGTGCTGGAGTCGATACCACCGGAGAGGAAGATACCGACAGGAACGTCGCTGACGCCGCGGTAGCGGACGGAAGTTTTCAGTTCATCAAGGAGTCGTTCGGCAACCTCTTCCTCTGATGCATGGGTGAGGGGAGTAGTGTGATCCCACACATCCCAGTAGCGATGCGTCATGAACTCGCCCTCTTCGTCTATGTGAAGATAGGTGCCTCCGGCAAGTTTTTTTATTCCTTCGAAGAGGGTATCTGGCGCGGGCGTAGCGTGGAAAGAGAGGTAGTGGTAGAAGCTCTCCTCGTTGATAGCTCGCTTTTGATCGGGATCTGTTAGAAGGGCTTTTATCTCGGAGGCAAAGGTGATCCGTCCGTTATGGATACTATAATAGAGGGGTTTGATTCCGATGCGGTCACGCACGAGATAGAGCGCACGTTTTTTTTCATCCCAGAAGGCGATTGCAAACATGCCTCGGAACTTGTGGATGCACTCAATACCCCACATCTCAAAGGCTCGAAGCACGACTTCGGTGTCTGAGTGGTCACTCTTCCATGGCCTTTTGGAGAGCCCCTCAAGTTCTTTGCGGATCTCTGAGTGGTTATAGATCTCTCCATTGAAGGTTACCCAGAGAGAGCGGTCGTGGTTGGTCATCGGCTGCGCCGCGTTTTCGGTGAGGTCGATGATGGAGAGGCGGCGGTGGCCAAAGCCCACCCGGCCATCATTTGAGACCCAAGTTCCCGCTCCATCTGGACCGCGGTGGACCATCGTCTCGCGCATCTTGGTAACGAACGGCTCGGTCACTTTGAATGAAGAGTTTTTGAAGGCTAATACGCCATTAATCCCGCACATACTGACCTTTAGTGAGTTGCTCTTCGACACTAAGACTGATTTCTGTCGCCTGGATCTGCTGCCAGAGAGGAATGGGCCACTCACTGCCCGATAGAATCGCATCACCAAAGGCTTGTAGCTCCTCTCTCTGCCCTTTTGATTTTTTGTACTCATCTAAGTGCAGAACTTTTCCATCGACATAGATCTCCATCAGCTCTTTGGGATAGCTCTTCGATCCGAGGGATGTGTAGGTGAGGGTTGCGAGAGAGCCATCTTCAAATTGCATGGTGGCGACAAAGTTCTCATTAATCTGGAATTTTTCTGAGCGGGGGCTGATGCTCTGAGCGTTGATCTCAACCACTCTGCTTCCTGTCAGGTAGGTGAAGAGGTCGTAGATGTGGCACGCCTCACCGATGTTGCGCCCCCCGCCCTCTTCCTGATGGACCCAATGCTCCTTGGGGATGAATCCTGCGTTCATTCGGTAGTTGATGATCATCGGTCCCTTTAGATCCTTTTTGATCTTTGCGATGGAAGGGGAGAAACGGCGGTTGAATCCAGTGAGGAGCAGTGGAGTCTCTTTCGCTTCAGCGAAATAGGATTTAATCTCTTCAAGCTCTTCACGGTGGATGCAGAGCGGCTTCTCCAAGAGAAGATGCTTCCCAGCTTTAAGCCCTGCAAGGGCCATATTCTTATGGAGATCGTGGCGCGTCGTGATAATGAGAGCGTCGATATCAGGATTCTCTATCACCTCTTCGAAACTGGTAGAGGCGATGGGAGCTTTGAACTGTTTTGCTGTCGTAGCGGCGTTATGACCAGAGCGTGAGACAACCGCTGCGATACGAAAATATCTATCAAGGCTCTCTAGATGGGGAAGGTGAACGCCCTTGGCAAAGCTGCCCGCACCGATCACGGCCACATTGATCAGCTCTCCTTTTTTAACTCTGATGGAGGGCGTTGTAATCGTATGGGAGAGCTCCGCTTGTGCATAAGCGAGAAGAAGACCGAGCGGTTTTGGGGAGAGAGTTTTGAGCGCTTCAAATGCTTCGCCAGCTTGATCGATGGGGTAGATCTTTTCGATGAGGGCGTCAACTTTGACCATACCCTTTGCAAGAAGATCGAGATAGCTGCTCATATTGCGGTTTTCGGTCCAGCGCACATAGGAGATGGGATAGTCGATGCCCTTCTCTTCATAGCTGGAATCGTAGCGCCCCGGTCCATAGGAGGTAGAGATGAAGAAGTCGATCTCTTTTTGGTAGAAGTCCGCTCTTTTTAAATTGAGGCCTACATCGCCCACTAAGACGACGCGCCCTTTGCGGCGGCAGAGGTTGAAGGCGTCAGAGATGATCGAGTGGGAGGTCGAGGCGGCGGTGATAATCACTCCATCTGCGCCATGACCATCTGTGAGACGGCCGATCTCAAGAGGATCGCTCACCTGAAAGGTTCTTTCTATGCCGAGCTCCTCGGCGAGGGCGTTGCGCTGCGCATCTAGGTCGATACCGATGACGTGGCATCCATTCACTTTAAGAAGCTGCACTGTGAGTTGTCCTAAGAGACCCAATCCTATGACCACAAAGGTCTCTCCAAGGGTAGGCTTCGCTCGGCGGACGCCTTGGAGTGCGATCGCACCCATCGTTACCGTACTAGCGTGAGCAGAAGAGAGAGCCTCTGGAATAGCGACAGTTAAGTTGCGCGGGACTGAAATCACCTCTGCATGGTGGGCGCACTGCGCACCAGCGCACGCAACACGATCTCCAACGCGTAGGTCTGTGATCCCCTCTCCCACTTGCAAGACCCTTCCAGCAGCCGAGTAGCCCGTAGGGTTTCCTGCAAGCTGCTTCCCATCGACAACGCTCTTTGTCTTTTTAAAACCTTGCGTCATCACCATTTCAAGCGCTTTTTTCACTTTATTCGGATTTTTGAGGGCTTGTTTCCATAGAGGCTGACCACTTGCCTGCACGGCGCTGAGCTCTGTTCCAGGAGAGATGCAGGAGTGGTCGACTTGCACAAGGACGCGTCCTTTTTCTGCTTGAGGTGCAGGAACCTCTTCAACAACAGATTGACCTTGTCTAATCATAACTTGTTTCATGTGAAATCCTCCTCTAGAATTTTAACAATGCGAGAAGCAGTTTGTCCATCCCAAAGGGGAGGGACGCTTTTGGAAGTTGCTCTGAGCTCATTGAAGCCTTGAAGAATACTCTTTGTTTGCGAGCCGACCAGGCGGTTTGTCCCGTGGGTAATAGTGATGGGACGTTCGGTGTTTTGGCGGAGCGTGAGACAGGGGACATTGAGAACAGTGGTCTCTTCTTGGATGCCTCCCGAATCTGTTAAGACGACCTTTGCTCTCTCCATAAGTGCTAAGTTCTCAAGGTAGCCAAGCGGTTCAATGAGTTGGAGGTTCTTCATGGAGGAGATCCGTTGGCTCTGCCCATCTCTCTCTATCGCTCTCTTGGTGCGGGGATGGAGGGGCCAGATTAGGGGGAGCTCCTTTTGAATGGTCTCTAAGGCGGAGAGAATAGAGTTAAAGCTCTCCTTAGAGTCAACATTTGATGGGCGGTGCAAGGTGACGAGTCCATAGGAGCCGCTGCAGCCGAGCTTCGTATGGATTGAGGAGGCGCGCGCTTTAGGGAGCAGTTGAAGCAGCGTGTCGATCATTAGGTTGCCTACAAAAAAGATCTTTGAGGAGTCAATACCCTCTTTGAGAAGGTTTTGATTCGCCTCTTCGCATGTGGTGAAGAGAAAGTCGGAGATGCTATCTGTGACGATGCGGTTGATCTCTTCGGGCATCTGGCGATCGAAGCTGCGCAGTCCCGCTTCGATATGGGCGATGGGGATGTGTAGCTTTGATGCGACGAGAGTGCAGGCGAGAGTAGAGTTGACATCCCCCGCTACAAGGAGTAGATCGACGGGGTTTTGGAGTAGGATAGGTTCAAAAGCGAGCATGATCTTGGCAGTCTGCTCGGCGTGCGATCCTCCCCCACATTGCAGAGTGATGTCGGGCTCACTCAGCCCCAAGTTCTCAAAGAAGACCTCAGACATTTTGTAATCATAGTGCTGGCCGGTGTGGAGAAGGAGGGGGTCGATTTTGCTGCTCTCTTTCATAGCAGCAAGAAGGGGAGCCATCTTCATAAAATTGGGACGCGCTCCAACAACTGCTAAAACTTTCATCACGCTTTCCAAACTTGGTTCTCTTGAGATGGATAGGGAGCAAGTGCATTTCTACTGTCGATGATAAGGGGGCAGCATGCTAAGAGCTCAGGATAGTTAATATTTGAGTGGTGGGTGATCACAATAGCTGCATCAAAAGAGGAGAGGCTCTCTCTGTTCCAACCGATCGACTTTTTTCCCATCCAATTTTTATGTTCACGCGTTGAGGGGACCTCTGGGATGTAGGGGTCGTAGTAGTTAATCACGGCGCCTTGCGATGAGAGGAGATCCATGATTGCAAAAGCGGGAGATTCTCGGCAGTCGCCGATATCTGGTTTGTAGGCGAGGCCGATGCATAGAATATGGCTGCCCTTGAGCGATTTTTTATGGCTGTTGAGCGCCTCTGTCGTGCGTTTGACTACATAGTGGGGCATGGAGGTATTGATCTCACCAGCAAGCTCGATGAAACGGGTGTGGATGCCAAGTTCGCGCGCTTTCCATGTTAGATAGAAAGGGTCGATTGGGATGCAGTGGCCACCGAGGCCCGGTCCCGGATAGAAGGGCATATATCCAAAGGGTTTGGTCTTTGCAGCTTCGATCACTTCATGGACATCAATGCCCATCTTATCGAAGACAACTTTCAGTTCATTCACCAGAGCGATATTTACTGAGCGGAAGATATTTTCGAGGAGCTTCACAGCTTCCGCTGTCTTGGTGCTCTTGACTGGAACCACCTCATCTATCGCTTCAGAGTAGAGAAGGGAGGCAATTTTGAGTGCAGCCTCTCCATCTGCTCCGACCACTTTGGGAATGGTTGCCGTATCAAATTGCGGGTTGCCGGGATCTTCCCGTTCGGGGCTATAGGCGAGATAGAACTCCTCTCCAGACTTTAAGCCAGAGAGCCTTTCACAGATCGGCTTGACAATCTCCTCCGTCGTTCCCGGGTAGGTGGTCGATTCTAAGATGAGGATATGCCCTTTTTTTAGGTGGGGAGCGAGCGCTTCAACCGTTTTTTCTACATAGGAGAGGTCGGGTTCACGGTGGCGGGTTAAGGGGGTGGGAACACAGATAAGGAGGGCATCAGCCTCCTTTGCAAGGGAGAACTCATCACTCAGGATGCAGCGCTCTGACTCCTGCAGAAGTTGAATGCTCCTATCTGGAATGTGTTTGAGGTAGGAGAAGCCGTGCTCTATAGAGTCGATCTTTCTCCGGTCGATGTCGATCCCAAGGACGGGAAAGCCTTTCTCATGAAAGGTCATAAGAAGGGGCAGCCCTACGTAGCCCAAGCCGACGATGGCGACCGTGTAGTTACGGCTCTTTATAGAGTCCAAGATTGGAGTTATTGCATTTGATAGAGTGGACATGGCCCAAAATATCGCACATTTTGCAATTATATTCAA
>JAAKFF010000143.1 GCA_011065165.1 Chlamydiota bacterium | reverse complement strand
CTCGCTTCTCTCTATCTTCTTTACTTTTGCTGTAGATAATTTGGGGGCGACTATCGTCTTCCCGATCTTTGCTCCTCTCTTTTTAAACCCTGACCAAGGGCTCTTTGGAGCAGATGTTTCGCTGGCCTATAAGACGACGATGCTTGGTTTCTTCTTAGGGGTTTTTCCCTTTATGCAGTTCCTCTTCGCACCGATCCTTGGGGAGTATGCCGACCACCATGGTCGCAAGAGAGCCCTTCTTATCACCACCTTTTTAACCCTTATTGGCTATGCGATGAGTGGCTGGGGGATTCACGACCATTCGCTCTTTTTGCTCTTCTTTGGACGGTTAATTATGGGGGTTGGGGCGGGAAATCTCTCAATCTGTCTCTCTACCCTCTCCGATTTGAGTCCAGGACCGCGACAGAAAGAGAGATATTTTAGCTTAGGCTCTGCGATCGCTGGCTTCACTTTTATTTTAGGTCCTTTTGTGGGAGGAAAGCTCTCAGACCCGACCGTCAACCCCCTCTTCTCTGCTGCATTTCCTATGCTCATAGGCGCCGTTCTTGGCGTGGTCAACGTTCTCTTTATTCTCTTTGCATTTCAAGAGACATTAGAGAGAAGAGCGACAGCGCCCTTTGATTTCATTAAGGGCTTTCGCAATATTAAAATGGCGCTCAAAATTGAGACCCTTCGCCCTCTCTATTTCATCTATATTTTCTATCTCTTTTCTTGGAACATTGTCTTTCTCTTTGTCCCCGCCTTTGTCGTTCAAAACTTTCATCTAAGCAACTCTCGTATTGGTGACATCTGCGCGCTTCTTGGTGTCTGTTG
Source organism: Chlamydiota bacterium (assembly GCA_011065165.1). Classification (GTDB taxonomy): domain Bacteria; phylum Chlamydiota; class Chlamydiia; order Chlamydiales; family Simkaniaceae; genus JAAKFF01. Next base: position 1,287 of record JAAKFF010000143.1, on the reverse strand, counting down.
GATCTTTGGAACGGGTGTGCTTCACCGCCTATTAAACCGCCGCGGCTCCATCAAGAGGATCCTGCTCCTCTCTTTTATACTCTTTGCTTGCATGGTCGTCTTTATTCCCTATCCCCGATACCTGCGCTCCTTTCTCTTCATCATAGGAGGGTGTACGATCATCTCTGGCCTCATCTGGCCGCTCTGCACTGGGGCGATCTCGAACGCTGCGCCGCCAGAGATCCAAGGAAAGGTGATGGGGCTGAGCCAATCTATGCTCTCCTTGACGATGCTATTCGCCTCCATATTAGGGGGACTCTTCCTTCACGCCCATTCGATGGTTCCCTTCGCCCTCTCCGGCGTCTCCTCTCTTCTAGCTTGCGCCATTCTCTTGAAGACGAAATTGAGATGAGCCTTCCCCAGGAGCTCGAAGAGGCGATTGCACAGCTCTGCGAGGGTGTGAGTGAACGAGAGCTTAGACAGGCGGCAGAGGAGCTAACGAAACGTTATCAGACGTTCAAAAGCCATCAGACAGATCTTCACCGTCTCGTCTATCTCTGCACGCGCATGCCAGCGACCTATGCTGCCCTCTGCCGCGTCTTTCAGGAGTTCGAAGTGCCAGAGAGCGTTCTAGATTGCGGCGCAGGACCAGGAACGTCGATATGGGCTCTTCCAGAGTGCTCTCTCACCCTGATCGAAAGAGACCCCGCCTTTGTAAAACTAGGAAAGGAGCTTGCGCGTGGAAGTAAAGCGACCTGGAAGACGCAGAGCTTTTTGGAGTATAGGGAGCGGGCAGAGATGATCCTCTTCTCCTACTCGTTAAACGAGATACCCCCCGCTAAACTCTCCGATGTGATCAGCCACGCCCATGCACAGACGGAGAATCTCATCACCATTATCGAGCCTGGAACTCGAGAGGGATTTGAGAGGATTCGAAAGATTCGAATGCAGCTGCTCGGGCTAGGGATGTCGCTGCTTGCACCCTGTCCCCACCATAACAGCTGTCCCATGACAGGGAGCAATTGGTGCCACTTTTCCGTCAGGTTACCTCGCACCTCACTGCACCGCCGCATAAAAAAGGGGGCGCTAGGCTATGAAGATGAGAAGTTCTCCTATCTGGTCGCTTCGAAGAGAGCCTTTACTCCAACTGGTGCGCGTATCTTGCGCCACCCGATTAAGAAAAAAGGACATCTCATTCTAGATCTCTGCACGAATGAGGGGTATAAGATAGAGAGCACGACAAAATTCAAGAAGGCTAAGTGGGGAGATCTCATCTCCAAAAAGGAGTGACCTCTTGGTTGATCACTT
>JAAKFF010000142.1 GCA_011065165.1 Chlamydiota bacterium | reverse complement strand
GTGGTAAAGAGGATGAGGCTAGGCCGCTCTCCCTCTTTCGCTTCGATAGCGAGTTGTGGGAGCTCTTCATCTTTTTTTATGAGCTCATGCTCTCTGCCGTAACGCGTCAGCTCCTCTTCTAAGGCTATCAAACTCACCATCTCTCCCCCGATCTTGACAAAGCGTTTCAGCCTCCCTCCTAGGATCAGGTATCCATCGGGATCGATGGAGCCTAAGTCGCCACTTCGGTACCATCTCTTCCCATCAATTTCAATGAAAGGATCGGGCGCATCTTTTCCAAGATAGCCTGCAAAGACGTTAGGGCCACGGATGCAGATCTCCCCTTGCTGATCATTCGGAATTTTTTGTTGGGTCTCAGGGTGGATTAAGCAGAGTTCAACCCCTTCGAAGGGCTGACCGACACCTCTTGCAACGCGTTCTGTCCGATTGATCGTGACAATGGGAGAGCATTCGGTGATGCCATATCCTTCGATCATCTTCTTCCCTAACCGTTTGGCATGTTCAAAGAGTTCGGGAGGTGTTTTTTCTGCGCCAGAGACAAAGAGGCGCACCGATTTGAGCTGGCGCGGCGTTGCGATGCGGAATAGATTGCGGTAGAAGCTGGGGGCGCAGCAGATAAAGGTGATCTGCCTTAGGAAACAGTCGCGCGCCATGCCGTGGGAGTCTGTTGGATCTGGCGCATAGAAGACGCGGAGTCCCGAGAGGATCGGCAAGAGGCCGGTGATGGTAAAACCAAAGGAGTGAAAGGGCGGAAGCACACCGTAGAAGATATCGCTCTTCTTCATCTTTTCTGCCTCTAATGCTCCGCGCTGACTGAATAGTATGTTATTGTGGGAGAGGGGCACTGCCTTGGGGTAGGATTCGGTCCCGCTTGTGAAGAGGACGACGGCAGGATCGTCCTCTTTTATGCGGTCTAACTTAAAGTATCTATAGAGGCTCTTTTTACTCCTCTTTGCGAGGAGAAATCCTGAAATTTTATCGAAGAGAGTGAGTCTCTCCTTAAAGTCTTCCATTAGGGTGATCTGCTCCTCCATCTCCCCAAGGTCGAGAGATTCGACTCTCTCTAAAAAACGGCGGGAGCTGAGAATGGTCTTCAGGCCGAGTAGCTCTCGAGCAAAATTTAGTGCACGCACACCTGCTGTCCAGTTCAAGACAACAGGAATTTTCCCTGCTAAGAGTATGCTTAGGATAATAATATAACAGCCTACAGAGGAGGGAAGGAGGACGGCAACATATCTGTCTTGCAGCGTCCTAAACTTTCTTGCGAGAACCATCACTGAGATTTTAACCTTCGGGTAGGTCATGATCTTCGCAATCTCATCGCCACATGCAACTGAATTTCCCATCCGATCACAGATGTTTAGAAAGGCCTCTTGGATCGTCGCTCCTTCTGGGGGAAGGACATCCTGACGGGAGGGCTCATCGGGCCACTCAATAGGCTTAAGTTTACTGCTATCGAATTTAGGTTTTTCAATGCTTCCTTCGACAATCAGCTCTAAGAGGTCGTTGACGCGGCGAAGTTGCGCCGGATTGGTCGGTTCAACATTGTAGTGTTCATCTAAAAAGGCGTGGATGCTCGCTATATCAAGCGAGTCGAGCCCTAGCTCTCGTGAGAGGTCCATCTCATCATGGATATCTGCTGTTACGGAGAACTTTCTGAGCTCTTTGTAGACCTCCTCTCGAATTTTTTGAGGAATTTCGATCTCTTTTTTCTCTCTCTTCGGCTCTTCCTTCTTCATCACTATAGGGAGCTTCTTCGAAAAAGCGCTGTAGGGAATCAATTTAAGAGGTTCACTTTCGACCCGCTGACCCTTATCGGTGAGGTAGCTATTGTACCATTTTTCTAAGTATTGATTAAGTTCTAGTCGCGTTCCTTTATAGGGGAAATCCTTCCCTGCCAGCTCAATTTCCACTGTCACTTTACGGCGAGGAGTAAAGAAAATGCCGTTTTTAAAGAGCGTCTTTATGCCATCTCCGAGGATCTTCCAAAAATCTGGGGAGTGTCCAAGCAGGGCGCGTGAGAAGGTGCTCCCCCAGAGGCCTGAAGTACGAATCAACACTACCTGGATATCAGGGGAGCTCTCAAGGATGCTGTGAATGAAGGAGTTTCCACCAATTATCTCATGGCCATCACCCTTCAAGTGGCCGGACGGGTAGATGAGGAAATTTTCTCCCTTCTGGATCTCTTCTCTCACTTGCGTTAGACG
>JAAKFF010000141.1 GCA_011065165.1 Chlamydiota bacterium | reverse complement strand
ATAGAGTGTATAGTGGAGTTTAAGATCTTGATCTGAGATTTTTCCCTCCACTCCAAGCTCAGTAGCAAGCGCTCTCTTCTCCTCTTCAGAGTAGAGCTCGCGAACGGGATCTTCATCTAAGAGGAGCGCGTCATTAGCCTGCCTAAGTAGATCTACAACGATTCCATTCATGCTCTCTTCTGTTCGCACTGATTGATAGATAAAGATCAGAAGGTTTGTTACAGCCTCTTTAATCATCTTATCTGTCCCTTTATCAAGTGTGCTCTTTAACTCTTTCCTCTTCTCAGCCGTCAGGTTACTTCTCATATCGAGAACGAGAAAGAGATTGTCGACAAGCTCCTTAAATAGTGCCTTTCCTTCTGCTGATTCGTTGATCTTACTCTCGCCTTCGCCACTCGCTAATTGCCTCTCAACGTACTCGAGCTGCTCCAAGATCACGCTGTCAAGAGAACTTGTGGGGAGAGCGTTCTCTTTTCCTTCGAACATGGGTCGAAGCAGTTCTGATAGAGTCTTGCTCGTCTTCTCCTTTATACCCTTCGTAACAATAGGATCTAAGAAGTGAAAGAAGGGCCGGATGAGAAGAGTGAGAGCTAGCTGGGCTATCAATGTCCTTGGATAGACTAAGATCTTCTCTCCAACGCCTTCAGCACCCTCACGCTCCTTCACTAAGTCGCTATTCCAACTGTTTCTCAAGACAGAGAGTATATCCAATCCCATGAACTCTTTGATAGCTTTATCAACGACCTCTTTCGCTAGATCTTTAGGCATGATATTATTTTTGCTCACGGGATTATCTAAGAGGCGCTTCATAGCCGCCCTTTTTCCAATGCCGAGTTCGACCTCGCTATACTCCCTTTCAGCTTTTCGGTATGCAGCAAGGGCGTCGTTGATGTTCTTAATTGGTGTTAGATGAGCATCTTCTCCTATGAGAGATGTGAGGTAGTCAGTTATGGAGAGGCAGAAGTGCTCCGCAAAACTTCCAATGATAGAGTAGGTGATTGAGAGTTTAAACTTTGCAAAGAGTTTTGAGAAAAAGTTTTGATCACTCTTATCAATTTGCTTACTGATGAGCTCTTTAAACTTCTTCTCTTTGGCCTCTCCTTCTACTCCCTCCATCCCCTCGAGAATACTCTTGAAAGAACCAAGTTTGGGGTCACCACAGAGTTTATAGGTAGTGAAGTAGGTGAGGTTCTTTGTAAGGGCATCTCGTTGGAGAACAAGTTCATTCTTAAGATCTCTCGATGGTTGAGCTCCTACTGCTTGTTCAGTCTCAAACTCTTCTACCAATGTCGCAATGGCGGATTTAGGAGACTCTTTAAGCGTGGAGATTTCAAACCCCTGCTTTAACAACTTCAATGCTTCAACATGGTTATTTTGCGAAATGAGTTTTTCGGCATCTGCGAGAAGCTTATTCACTTCTTTACGCTCCACTGGTGAGAGAGAAGCTATCTCCTTCAGCCACACCTTCATTGTTGTAGAGATTTCTCCTAAGAAGAGAGGTGAGAGGTGCTGGTTTTTCTCAAAAAATGCTAAAGTCTGATCGACCCTATTCGAGAGAGAGTCGAGTCCTCCCAAGGGGCTCATCTCCAGCTCCTTCATGAATTTAGAGAGCTTTTGCACCTCATCGAAGCGGCTCATCGCTACCCAGAGAATTTCAGATCCCATATCAGAGATCTCTCCCTCGGTCTTAAGATCCTCTGTGAGGGAGTTTAGAAAGCGTTCACCTGTGGTGTTATCGTTTAGATCTTCACCCATTTCTAAACTCATCTCTTTGGCAACTTCGAGAATGAATTGATGCAACGTGTCCATTTCCGATTCAGATAGGAATTGGACTTGTTCCAAGAGATAGTCGTTGACAGCACTCTTTACATTCTCTGAAGAGAGTCTCTCTCCACCTAACTTTTGGAGAACACTCTCATTCATATCGATGAAGAGGAGAGGGCTGGACTCATCTATACCCTGCAGGGTAGATCTGATCTCTCTCTCCTTAGGATCGCTCTGTTCGATAAGACTTTTAAGTCTTAATAGGGGAGGACGGCTCTCAAGTTTTGTGGGAGATTTCCTCTCACTGCCTGCAAGGGTACCAAGCAAATTTTGTGCCTTTTCCATGAGAGTCTCAGAACTCTCGCTCTTCTCTACTCCCTCAGGAAAGAGGCTCTTTAACAATTTCAACCCTGCAAGGGGATTTCCCTTTTCGATTATCCGGTTGGCCTCTGATAGAAGCACTCCATCTCTTTTGAGCAGGAGATAGATCTTAGTTTGCAACTCTTCCAAAACTTC
>JAAKFF010000140.1 GCA_011065165.1 Chlamydiota bacterium | reverse complement strand
AGCAACTGAATCTCCCATAAGACTCGTTGGTTTGATCCCCAATTGATATAATCTGAAACAATGTAGAAAATATTGTAAATCTAAAAAAAGAGTGATGCTAATCGATGTTTTCTGACCTCACAAGCAATGGGAGTGGCTTAGAACAGAAATCTTTTGATTATATATCCATTTTTTAATAGACTAATTACACAAAAAATAGGGAGGAGTCTTTTATGGCCAGTTCACTTAATCCAATAGACTTATATGATAAAACTAGTAGCTACGTAGCTAGCGGCGTGGGAAAAGCTGCATTCATTATACCGTATGTTAAAGAAGAAACGGTGACAGCAATCGCTAAGTTTATTCTTGATCATGCACCCTTTGTTGCAACTTTTTTGTATTTCAGAAGATCGATAGGTCTTACTTTCACTGTTGTAGTTCTAACGATGGCAGCTTTCTCTGAGAATAAAACTATCCTTAAGGTATTCCTAGCGGCAGCAGTAGCCTTTGCTTTCGTTGGAGGTGTCAGGCTGCTTAGGGGTAAGGAGTCTATAGGTAGATTTCTGATAAAAGGAGCATTCGCTACTGCAGCGCACATGATCGCTTTTGCCGCGAACAGGGTCACTACTGAAAGGGGTCGGGGACTGTCGCAGGACATCGATGAGCTGCTTCCGAGTGAGGAGGAAGAAGTTGATGTTCAGAAAATCTTCTCTGACTCCCTCTTAGGAAATGTCGAGAATTTATTTCAGATCAATTCTGAAGATGTTAGAATTGAGGAAGTGTTGGGTGCTGGGAACGATCAGTCCAGCGTCTATAAATCAACTTGGAATTCCCATCAGGTAGCTTACAAATGCTTCAAGCTGCGTGATATTGTTGGGAGAACTTCCAGCGATTCCTCTTCTGAGGAGAACCAAAAACGATGCCGCGCTTTTGAGCTAGAGTTGAATCTTTTTGCTTCCTTAAACCATCCGAATGTCATTAGGTTCTTTGGCGCGGGTCTATCACCCCATCGCGTTGGGTTTTTGATGGAGTTGTGCTCTAATGGAGAAGTGAAGGAGTTTCTGCAAGGAAATCCAGACTACGAGATGTCGAAACGAGTGCGAATGATCCAAGAAATTGCATCTGCCATGGTATTTCTACATCAAAAGAATATGATTCTCGGCGAGTTGGGGTGTCATAAGGTCCTGGTGACCGATGACGAAGAGACCAGATTAAAGGTTTGGAGATTTTCTCAGTTCCATGCAGCAACGCAATCGAAGAACTCAGAAACCAAAACTTTGTATTACCAGGCGCCTGAAATTACATTGGGAAATCCCGAAACTTCCAAAGTTGATGTTTATAGCTTTGCGATCATGATGTTTGAGATATTGACAGGGAAGTTCGATCCTTACAAGAAGGAAGATAAGAAAAACGAGAATGTTGCAGTTAAAGCGGCCACTGATCAGACTTTTCGTCCAGATATAACTTTATTGCCAGAGAATTGTCGTGAGTTGTTTTCAGAATTGATCAGGAGCTCGTGGGATAATGATCCGGAGAAGAGACCTTCATTTGAGGAGATATTGGACTCGTTGCCTGAGCGCAACTTGATATAATCGATTAAGAGATGGAAAGAGCTGTTCAACCCCTCGATTTAAGTCACTCTGAGATAGAAGAGAGCTGTCGTCTCTATTTCCAGGATAGAGGAACGCTTCAAAGCTTTGAACTTCTCTCTGGCGGGGCAGTGAACAGTACCTTTAAGATCCGTTGGGAGGATGAGTGGTTTGTCTTGCGATTCTATGTCAGAGAGAAACAGCTTGCTGACGTAGAGAGCCATCTCTATCGACTGATTCAAGATAGCGTACCTGTTCCGGAGATGCTATTTACTTCATCTGAAAAGGGGCCCTACCCCTTTGCCCTGTTTCGTTTTTGCGAAGCTCCACACATCTATGAGAGTGAGAGAGTTCATTCACAGAGTCTCTCCTATGAGCTGGGAGAGGTTCTCTCAAAAATTCATAACTTCCGGTTTCCTATCGCTGGCTTATTTGGAAACGATCTATCTATCGCTACTCCATTTGAGGAGGGCAGTAGTCCCTATTTTGACACCTGTTTGGAACATTTAACTGAATCTTCCAATGGTTGGGAGCGTTTAGGAAATATAAGAGCTGAAAAGATAAGAAATTTCATTGAGAAGCATAAGGATTATTTCCCTACTATTCAGCGTGGAGGGGCGCTTGTACATTCCGATTTTAAACCTGTAAATCTTCTCTGGGATGAAAATCAGGGGTTAACAGTTTTAGATTGGGAATTTGCTCATAGTGGACATAGCTTGATTGACTT
>JAAKFF010000014.1 GCA_011065165.1 Chlamydiota bacterium | reverse complement strand
TTCCCAGGAAGGCGAACTTGTCCGATCACATAAATTCCGTCTCCCACACCATAAATAGCAGCCTTCTCATTATGAGAATATAGGGCAATGTATCCGCCATTCGGTCCAGAGTAGTGGTTAAATGTTGGAAGGTGGGCAACATATCCGCCACTCGGTCTGGTGGAGTAGTTAAATGTTGGAAGGGTACGCGCCTCAGGGCCAGGAGCTGGCCAGTTCACGACTACATTATCTTTCACATAGACGTTGAAATCGATTGGCAACAACTGGTTGTTTGCTGAAGGCTGAATACGGTGAGAACCATATCCGCATTTGCTCTCTGAGCGCTCTGTCTCTGATTCTAAATCATAAGCATTATAATCTACATCTACAATTGCTTCTTCTGAAATTTCCATTCTTCCCTCTATTTTAGATTTTATAAGTTGACGACATGGTGTTATTATATAATAAAAATTAACAACAATACTATATATATTTTCAGTAATTTAATCTAAACCATAAACTTCTGAATGGTAAATGATTATAGTAATAATAAATTATTTTTAATCACACAGTCTATTTTTTGAATCGATAAGAGAGCTTCTTAGATAAGTTGTTGAATATTTGTATGAAATAGATCGATTCATGGGAAGACAAAAAATATCCTATTGCTGCGTAGATAAATGTTTGATTTGACTTAAGTCACGTAAATATTTTATCATGATTGGACCTTAAAAAATAAAGGGGAATTGTCGTGTCAATTCAAACTCAGGATATAGCAAATTGGTCAAATCAACGCTTGTATGATGAGGCAATGGCTTTATCAAATAAATATTACAACTTGCTGTGGGACTATACTTACAGTCCATCAGGAATCGGTGATACTCATAGTAATACCCATGCTGTTTTGTTCTCATTATTTGAACCAATAACAGTGTTTCATCGCTTATACTATTTTATCACTTCTGGTGATATAGGAAGAAGCATATATAGATCAGATCTAGAAAATAAGTATAAGAGGGTTGTTGAGCTAGCCCAAGCTACGATAAATACTCAAAACTTGGCTTCGGGATCTAATCTAATAGCCAGTAAAGTAGCTAAGGTAGCAATGGGTAAAGCCATCTCGAAAAAGAGAGTTGCAGAACAAAGCGCAAGAATAGCTGCACATCAGAACGTAATGAATAAAAAATGATGCCTGGTTTGACATCTGCATAAGCTTGTGGCCTTAAATGGGTTCGAGAGTAGGCAACATGGCTTCTGCTTCTGCCAGCTCTTCTTTTGTCTAAGGAGAAAACGTATGTCAGATGAAGATAGATTTGTTAAGGTTCCCATAAACATGCCGTAGATATTGATGATTACTACCCAGATTTAGACATCCCTATGCAGTACCAGGCCTCAGCATCTGATTATTACGTGCAGGATACTGAACCAGATGTTAGCTGGGGGAGGCCTAACCAAGGAATGGCACTTTGGGAAATTATTTTTTCAACAGAGCCCTTCTTAGATGGAAAGATTTTTCTGGCGCTGATGAGAATTACAGGCTAGTATGGCTAAGCTATGAATAGAACACTTAAGACTTTTTATATCCGCACATATGGCTGTCAGATGAATGAACTCGACTCTGAGATCATGGTCGGTCAGTTGGAGAAGCGCGGGCTCAAGCGGGTGCAGAATGAGGGTGAGGGCGACCTGCTCCTATTCAATACCTGTTCGATTCGCGATCTTGCTGAGCGGAAGGTGATGGGGAAGATCGGCCAGCTCGGCCGCTCTAAGAAGAGGCAGATCATCGGAGTGACAGGCTGCATGGCTATGGCTAAAAAAGAGAGCCTCTTCCGCAAACTCCCCAATGTCGATTTTATCATTGGCACGAATAACATCACCGATCTGGACCTAATTCTAGACCAGTTGATAGAGACGGGTGAGAAACAGATTAAAACTGACGATCAATTTGAAGAGAATCTCAACTATCTCCTAGCGAAACGGGACGATAAGTATAAAGCGCACGTTTCGATCATCCGAGGGTGCGATAAGTTCTGCACCTACTGCGTCGTTCCCTACACACGTGGACAGGAGGTCTCCCGTCCTCCAGATGATATCGAAGAGGAGTGCCGCCGCCTCGCCGACCAAGGCTATAAGGAGGTGACTCTGCTTGGGCAAAATGTCAACAGCTACGGCAAAGATAAGCCTGAGTGGCAGGAGCTCTTCCACGATCTACTCTGCCGCCTCGATAAGATCGAAGGTATCGAGAGAATCCGCTTCCTCACCAGCCACCCTATTGATATCACTGTAGAGCTGATGCACGCGCTTCGAGATCTCCCCTCTCTCTGTGAATTTGTCCACTTCCCTATCCAGGCTGGATCGAGCCGCATCTTAAAAAAGATGCATCGGATCTATACGAAGGAGGAATACTTTGAAAAAGTTGCGCTACTAAAGGAGATCGTTCCAAACGTCTCTCTTGGAACTGACATCATCGTCGGCTTCCCTACAGAGAGTGAAGAGGAGTTCGAGGAGACACTTGAAGCGTTCCGTCAGATTCGCTACTCCGTAGCCTTTCTCTACACCTACAGCCAGCGCAAGGGTACCCCTGCGATGCGCTGGAAAGATGACATTCCCCAAGAGGTGAAAGATGAGCGCCTCCAGAGGCTCCTCGCCCTGTATGATACGATCGGCGCAGAGGAGCGCCAAGCAATGATTGGAAGCGAAGTTGAAGTTCTGGTAGAGCGCCGGAATAGAGATGGACAGCTCAAAGGACGTACCCGCTGCTGGAAGAAGGTGATCTTCCCAGGGGATGATAGCATGATTGGCACCCTCCAAACCGTCAAATTGCACAGCTTCAACCACCAAACACTACTTGGTTCTACATCATCCGCTGAGCTTCTCGCTTCGGTTTGACAAATCCTGCGAGAAAGAGTCCCACTAAAAACCATTGAATGAGATAGTCGGCCATCATCACTAAGGAGAAGCGGTAGCCCGCTGCAAACCAGTTCCAGTTGGGAATGACACCCAGAACTCCTACGATCAGCCCTGTCATCGTGACAAAAAGGAGGCGGCCTCCATAGTTGGTATCAACGACCTTAAATAGGAGGATGCTGATTAAGAGAGCGCCCGCGAGTTGGGTGAGAAAGGAGGTGATGTATAGCAAGGGGCTAGTGGGGTCGACTCCCCCTACTTTCACTTGAGCATAGACGAAAGGCCCAGCTTTCATCGCAGCTTTCTGCTGATTCATCTCTTTTTCTACTTCACCGGGAGTCAAATTGGCCTGGTGGGATTTGTCATAGGGAACCATATAGACCCCATCAACGGTTACATTCTCCTTGATCACCCACGCAACAAACTCTGGGTTACGGAACGTATTGATCGTCATATTATGCCAGGGAAGAACTGCCCATGAGACGAACGCCCATAGAAATGCGATGATTCCTCCAATAATTCCGCCAATAATTACTTTATACATAGATCTACCTCTGAATATGTTTTTTGAGAGAATAAAACTTTAAAGCTTTTTTTGAAACGCTTTTTCGTCGAGCACTTCAACTCCGAGATCGAGCGCTTTCTGATATTTGGAACCGGGGCTCTCCCCGACAAGAAGGTAATCGGTCTTTTTACTTACGCTACCGCTCACTCTTCCGCCGCGCTCCTTGATGAGTTCTGAGGCGGCACTTCGGGTCATCGACTCTAAGGACCCTGTGAGAACAAAGCTCTTTCCAGCAAAGGAGTGGCCAGCAATTTTTTTGTAAGCAGCCTCTGGTTTAACGCCGAGAGAGAGAAGAGCTGCGATCTCTTTTTGACGCGTGGCATCCTCTAGAAAAGAGAGCACCGAGCGTGCGACCTTCTCACCAACCCCCTCAATCTCGCACAGCTCTTCTTCGCTCATTTGAGAGAGTTTTTCGATACTCCCCGCCTCATCAGCGAGGAATTGCGCTGTTCCTGCACCGACATAGGGGATTCCAATCGCAAAGATAAAGCGAGAGAGGGTGCTCTTCTTCGACTTCTCAATGCTCGCAAGTAGGTTTTGAATCGATCTCTCTTTAAAACCCTCTATCTGCGCGAGATCCTCCTCAGTCAGACGGTAGATATCGGAGAGATCTGAGAGCAGTCCGCTCTCGGAAAGTTTCTTTACGATTTCTGGACCCAGATTCTCTATATCCATCGCATTTTTGCTCACAAAGAAGCTCATACGGCGTAGTTTCTGTCCCCCGCACTCTCTCGTATTAGGACAGCGCACCGCCACCTCTCCCTCTGTGCGGACCAGCTCTGTTCCACAGATCGGACAGCTGGCCGGCATCGTCCACGGATCGGATTTCGCGGGGCGCTTCTCAACCTCGACTCGGACAACTTTGGGGATGACGTCACCCCCCTTCTCAATGATCACCGTATCACCGATGCGGATATCTTTTCGCATCACCTCCTCTTCATTATGAAGGGTCGCGCGCGCAATGGTGCTCCCTGCAAGGGAGACAGGTTTAAGCGTTGCAACGGGGGTTAAGACTCCCGTCCGCCCCACCTGGACTGTGATCTCCTCGATCACGCTCTCCGCCTGCTCGGGAGCAAATTTATAGGCAGTAGCCCAGCGCGGACTCTTCGCTGTCGCCCCAAGAATGTCATGATCTCGCAGACTATTCACTTTAATCACGATCCCATCAATCTCGAAGGGAAGATTGGGACGGAGCGCTTCGATTTTATCTGCAAAAGCAAAGATCTCCTCGACGGTTTTGCACACTGTGAAGAACTCAGTATTTCCAACTGGCAGACCCAGCTTTTTCAGGTGAGCGTGCACCTCCGACTGCGTCTTCAACCCCTCTCCTATCGCATTGTAGACGACGATATCGAGCTTGCGCTTGGCAACTACTGCCGAGTCGAGCATCTTAAGAGAGCCCGCCGCCGCATTGCGCGGATTGGCCCAGGTGAGATCCCCCGCCTCCTCTCTTTCGAGATTGAGCTCGGCAAAATCCTCTTTGGGAATGAAGACCTCTCCTCGGACTTCAATACTCACCTTCTCTTTAAGTTGATGGGGAATCGAAGGGATCGTCTTAATGTTAGCAGTGATATCGTCGCCGCGGCGGCCATTGCCTCGCGTCACCCCTCGCACGAGCTCTCCCTTCTCATATTTCAGTGAGATCGCCACGCCATCCATCTTAAGTTCTACGCAGTAGTCGACCCTCTCTCTCTCGAGTCCCTTCTCCACACGTTTGATAAAATCTGCAACCTCCTCCTCAGAGTAGGTATTGCAGAGAGAGAGCATAGGGTGCTCATGCTTCACCTGCTTGAAACCCTTGGTAGAGCGCTCTCCAACGCGCCGGGTGGGAGTCTCCTCAGGGACCCATTCGGGATGGTCTGCTTCAATCTTCTCCACTCTCTTCACTAAAAGGTCGTAGTCGTAGTCGGTAATCTCAGGCTGGGATTTTTGGAAATAGAGGGCGTCGTGCTTTTTGATCTCTTCAAGCAGTCTTAGATACTCTTGCTTACTCATATCTTGATAATCAGGGTTGAGAGGGGGGGAAGGCTGAGGCGTATCCCCTCTTTTTCACTAGCAATTTCGGGATTCATTATGCCAGACCCTCCATATTCTTGCGAGTCGGTAGAGAAGATTTCTCGCGGTTCGCCCGCCCCCTTGAGAGGAATCAGATAGTCGGTCAACTCGCTTGCTGAAAAATGGTGAACGCAGAGGAGCCTCTCCTCCCTCCCCTTTCGTAGATAGGCAAGAACAGAGTTTCTCTCGTCACTCATATCGACCCACTCCCACCCGCTTCTTGAAAAATCATCCTCCCAGAGGGCGGGGTGCTCCCGGTAGAAGCGATTTAGTGCAGTCGCGCACTCTTGAAGTTTCTGATGGAAGGGCATCTGTAGAACATCCCAGTGGAGCTCCTCTTTGCAATCCCACTCTAGCCACTGCCCAAACTCCCCCCCCATAAAGAGCAGTTTTTTTCCAGGGTGGCAGATCATATAGCTAAGAAGGAGCCTTAAATTTGCAAATTTTTGCCACTCATTCCCCGGCATTTTAGAGAGGAGGCTCTTTTTACAGTGAACCACTTCGTCGTGTGAGAGGGGAAGAATATGCCGCTCTTCAAAATAGTAGGTGAACTCGTGGACAAGAATTTTATGGAGATGGTGGCGCTCTTCCATTGGAGTTTCAAAAAAGCGCAAGGTGTCATTCATCCATCCTAGATCCCATTTTAGGTCAAATCCCAACCCTTCGGGAGCTGTCACCTTCGGAAAAGCGTGCGACTCCTCAGCAATCATAACCACTCCAGGATGGATCTCATGGACCAGCCGATTGAGCTCTTTTAGTAGGTTAATCGCCTCAAAGTTCTCATTTCCCCCATCACTATTGGCCACCCACTCACCCTCTCTCCCTGCAAAATCTAAATAGACCATCGAGGAGACGGCATCGACGCGCAACCCATCGATATGCATCTTGTCCAAGTAGAAGAGAGCGCTACCAATCAGAAAATTGGAGACCTCATACCTTCCATAATTGAAGATGTGGGTCTTCCAATGGGGGTGGAAGCCCTGCCTGGGATCGACATGTTCATAGAGAGAGGTGCCATCAAAGTGCGCAATGGAGTGGTCATCAGTGGGGAAGTGTCCCGGCACCCAGTCGAGAATCACACCAATTCCATGGCTGTGCAGCGTATCGACAAAATATTGGAACTCTTGAATCGTTCCATAGCGACGAGAGATCGCATAGAAGCCCGTCACTTGGTAGCCCCACGACTCATCGAGAGGATGGCCCATTACTGGCATGAGCTCTACATGGGTATACCCCATCTTTTTGAGATACTCCGCAAGGCGCGGTGCGATTTCGCGGTAGCCGAGGAACTCGAACTCTCCCCTATTCCATGAACCCAGATGCACCTCATAGATGTTCATAGGGCGATCGAGCGCTCGCTTGCGACTCTCCATCCACTTCTGGTCGCTCCACTCAAAGCTGTCCACCCTATTGACAACAGAAGCCGTATTGGGGCGCATCTCACCCTGAAATGCTAGGGGGTCAGCCTTGAAGCGCACCTCTCCCTCGCGCGTCTCAATCGCGAATTTATACCTCTCCCCCTCAAGCAGGCCCGGAACAAAGAGCTCCCAAATTCCCGACGCTCCCATCAGCCGCATGGGGTTGATCTCAACATCCCACCGATTGAAATCCCCCACTAGCGCTACGCTCTTGGCGCAAGGCGCCCAGACCGAAAACTTCACCCCATTACACCCTTGATGGGTGCAGAGCCTCCCCCCTAAAACCTCATAAATTCTCCAGTGTTTACCCTTGCTGAGGAGCGCCTCATCCTCAGGGCTAAGCGTCGGAAGAAAGGCGTAGGGATCGTGGCCCAGCTCTCCACTTGGATGGGTGATGCGGTAGTCCAAAAGAGTGATCTTCTCCCCCAATGCGTACTCAAAGAGCCCCTCGCCGCCCGTCGGAGTCGCTTGAACGCGCTCACCCTTGAGCTCAAATTGGAGCTCACTCGCTCCCTTTCGCCAGAGGCGAATCAACCGTCCCTCTTTATGAAGACCTAGCTGCTGATGTGGGTTCGTTCTATTCATATAGAGCCCTTATACCAAAAAAAAAGATTTGAATTATTCTTTCTTAAACCGTGCTGTTCAAACCACTAGGTTTCGAACACGATTAAGGAGGCAGCAACCCAGCTTGGAGCCGGATGTCCATGGAATAGGCCCGAAACATCGATTAGTCGAAGATCGAGAATTCTGCTCTTAAGAGGCCCCAAGAGATAGCGCAAGAGGGTTCCGGTATCTCTCGAATCATTTCGAATCACACCACATTGCTCTAGGTAACCCTTATAATCGCCCCTACGAAGGAGTGCTAGCGCCTCCTCAATCTGCCTATGCGCAAAGGCCTTACCTGCAGCTCCACTATCTATGATCTCATTTGGGTCCATCCCATAAGCACGGCCGTGGTGGCAGAGATCACCTGTGGCAACAACAACACTATCCTTCGCAAGGGATTTAAGCTCTTCAACTCCCTTTAACCTGCTTGGATTACCAGCGGTTAAGGAGGGATATCTCACAATGAGACGTGGCGGCCGAATCCCCCTCTGTTTGACCTCTTTTTCCCATAGGAACAGAAAATTAAGGAGTGAATACTCCTCCTTCCAGTAACGATCACCACCCACTCCTGGCCCAAGAACTCCATAAGACCCCTCTTGCGTCACATCTTCACCTTCCAGCTCCCTCTCACGAGCCCGAATTAACTCTTCTGATAACTGATGGAGCACACCCAGTATCACAACTTGATCTGCGCCGCTATCCAGACAACCGTGAACAACGGCCGCTACCTGATCTCCGCATTGACTCAAATATGTATGAGGGAAGATGGCACTTCCCCCAGAAGCCAGAGTGGTACCAAGCGACCACTTTCTTCCCCCATCAAGGATCTTCTGAATCCCCGCTGGAGAGATCGAGTTTCGCTCTTCAAGATAGTGGTCGAAGGCCGATTGCAACATTTTCATGATAAATCCATGAAGTACTCTCTAAAATAGCAATAGTATGTAGGAACCGAGAATCAATCCTTGTCACCTTTTTTCTATTTGCCTATCATCTATTCTATGCATCGTATATTAAAGCTTCTACTTTTACTTTTACCGTGCTCTCTTACTCTAGGGGCAACCGAGGCGAAGATGAAGGTCTGCTTCATTGTAAATCCCATCTCGGGAACGGGGAGACAGAAGAAGATCAAAAAGCTCATTAAGCGCAATCTCGATCGGAAGCAGTTCACCTACGAAATTCTCTTTACTGAGAGATCTAAACATGCGACAGAGCTCAGCAGGGAGGCGGTCTCAAACGGAGCGCAGATTATCGTCGCTGTGGGAGGAGATGGATCGGTGAACGAGGTGGCGCGGGGGATGATCGGATCGAATGCCGCCTTAGCAGTGATTCCAACGGGTTCAGGGAATGGCTTTGCTCGACACTTTGAGATCCCCACAAATCCTGCAGAGGCGATCAGAGTGATCAATCAGATGAATACCCAGTGGATCGATACCGTGAAGATCAATCAAGAGTCCTACCTTGGGGTTGCTGGGATCGGATTTGGTGCAGATGTGAGCCGCGCCTTCTCGAATTTAGGAAAGCGAGGAGCCGCAGCGTACCTGCGCGTAATCTTCAATGAGCTTCCCAACTATAAGCCAAAAAATTACCATCTGATTATCGATGGAAAACCGTACAATGAGAGAGCATTTTTGATCTGTTTTGCAAACACCCAGCAGTATGGTAACAACGCCTTCATTGCGCCCAATGCAAAGATCGACGACGGCTTTCTTGACGTCATCATCTGGAAAGAGTTCCCCCCTCATGCCGCACCAAAACTTATCCACGATCTCTTCACAAAACACTTAGACGACTCCAAGTATACCAAAACCTTTCGCTGTCAAGAGGTGATCCTAAAAAAACCGCTGCAGACGATCCATCTCGATGGGGAGCCGATGGAGTTTGACGAAGATGTCTACATCCGCATCCTCCCCTCCTCCCTCAAGATCATCACACCTCAGTAATCCTGCTTTTTGACCATCAATCAGCAAAAGATACCCTGATAAATAGAGGTGTTTCGTTATTTTTGGAAGCGGTCGAGGGTGTAGGTGGTGTTGGCGGTGAGCTCTAGGGGCTCGCCAGCCTGGCAGATCACGCCTCGGTCGCGTGCTCCTCTTCGCATGCGGAAGGATCTGATGGGCGATTGAAAGATCAGGAGCCGCTTTTGATCGCTCTTTGGGTAGAGGACAAGGCAGCGAATGAGCTTTTTGGACCATTCGAGATCTAGGGTTAGATCGTCACAGTCGACAGCGACAAAGCGCCCTGAATGGAGCTGAACAGGGAGGCATGGGAGAATAGCTAGACCACTCTCTTGCTCCTGCACTAGAAGCTGACGAATCAGCCGGGCTCCTTCTCCAAGGAGCATGAGAGGAGAGGCGCCATCAGGTATCTCATCTCCCTCCTTCAGCAAGCCTTGATAGTCGGTGTCTTGTAATCGAGGTGTAAACATCCCTTCAAATCCCGCTCGGAAGAGTTCGAGAAAGTGTCTTCCGATCGCTTCTCGATTTTTCTTTGCAAGTAGCTCCTCGCATTGGTGAAGAAGGCGCGCTGTTCCCACCTTAAGTTTGGGATGGTCGGGGATATTCTTCCCGAGCTCAAACCAGATCGGAAGAATTTCATCTAAGCGCAGCCGTCTCTTAACGAGCGTCCAATCTTGCGCTTTGTGGCAACCAAAATGCATCTTTTCGAAGCGTGTAATTGGAAATGATGAGAACTTACTGGGCAAGATGAACTCTTCACTGCGCTTTAACTGGCGGGTCTGATTCTCATGGGTGAAGGCGATCCCCTCTTTGGGTCCACGCTCAAGGAAGAGTACGATCTCATGCGCGTTGGCGACTAATCGGTATGAAAAAAAGCCTTGAGGCCCCCGTCCAAAGACCCGGATCCATTGACGCTCTAAATCTTGCATCACGGTAAACTGACTCAAAGGCCCCTCTATTTTGCAAGTAATCGAGAAGGACTCCTGACTCGTCTTAGAGATCAAGTTTGCAAACTCAATACGTGTTGGATAGACCGTCACCTTCCAAGGGCTCTTGGGCAGTAGACAGCTAGATCCTACGTCATGCGAGTAGGGTCTGTACTTTTCGGTCAGTTTGATTTTCATAATGTCCAATTAATCCATCTCTATGATTTTCATTGCATCTTACACGTACTATCTCATTGGGTCTCAATCCCGCCGTAGGAATGGAGACGGATAGGAAGTGCTCGGTATGTCCCCGATCTTTACTCTCAAGTAGGACGTCAACCTCCCGTCCTACAAATTTATTTCGAAGCTGAAAGGCCTCTCTCTCTGCGACTTCTAGCAAGCGATGTTTGCGCTCTTCAATCACCTCTTTCGTCACCTTGTTTGGCATCCGCGATGCCCGGGTCTTTGGCCGGTCGCTATAGGGGAACATATGGACTTTTGCAAACTTGATCTCTCGGATGAGATCGAGAGTCTCTTGAAAGTCCTCTTCCGACTCCCCAGGAAAGCCGACAATCACATCTGTAGTAAAGGTGAAATCGGGATTGTGGTTGGTAAGCCGCGCTGTCGCCTCTAGGAAATCTTGCTTTGTATACTTCCGCCGCATCCGTTTGAGGGTGAGATTGGATCCCGCTTGCAGAACGATATGCATCGATGGACAGGTCTTTTTTCCATTGATCACTGCATCTAAAAGGTCATCGTCGACCTCATCAGGATCGATCGATGAGATGCGTAGCCGGTCTAGTCCCTCAACCTGGTCGACTTGGCGGACGAGATCAGCGAGCCGAACGGGTGGCGTCTGATTTCCATCGAAATCTCCGATGTTGATCCCTGTGAGGACTACTTCGCGGTAGCCATTTTCAACAAGCGTCTCCACCTCTTGCAAGATATCGAAGAGCTTCTTCGAGCGAGAGCGCCCTCGGACGGAGGGGATCACGCAGTAGCTGCAGTAGGAGTTGCATCCATCTTGAATTTTGACAAATGCTCGGGTATGCGCTTCAAACCGTTCAATCCGGAACTCAGGCCACTCTTCCTCGGGGAAGATGAGAGGGAGCAGCGCCTCCTTGTCGGAGTTCTTCACCACGTGAGTGACACCAGAAACGTCACCGAGCCTCTCAGCATAGCAGCCTGTTACAATAAGTTTTTCGGGATTGTGTTCACGGGCGAGCTTTCGGATCTGCGTAAGGGAGCGCTTGTCAGCGGAACGGGTCACCGTACAGGTGTTCACGATGCAGATCTCAGCCCTCTCATCAGGCTGAGCTTGAACGTACCCCTTTTTTCTGAGCTGATCGGAGAGAGCCTGTGACTCATATTGATTGGTGCGACAGCCCAAGGTGACAACTTTATATTTCTTCATGCCCCATGATTATAGGAAATGGCGCGAAAAAATACTACCCATCACTTTAAAAGCCCTCTGCAAGTGGCTCTTTAATACGCAATAATTGGAAGACCGAAGTGAAGTTCAAATTCTGCGGGGCCACAACGAAACATTGAGATATAGTTCACATCGACTCGAATCGATAGATCCTCTGCAGTGACATTATATCCGCCATCTACTCGTATAATTCTTTGGATCTCACGGCCGCCGATCAATTCTCTCAATTTCTCAGAAGAGCGAATGGCCTCTTTTTCAATTTTTTCTTGATACTCAGGAGCGAGGATAGTGACCATCGTTTCTTGAAGATTTTTCTGATCTGAGATCGCAAAGTAGGCTTTTCTACGGGCATCAGCAGAGCGAAAAGTAGCACTGCTCTCCTCTTCTTTGAAGAGTAATTCCTCTGACTCTGACTCAATTGTGTAATCTTGCAGAGATTCTAGATTTATATCACTAGCTTCTATTTCCATACATCCTCCTAAATTTTTCTATATTATAGTCGAAAATGAGGTGGAGATCAATAATAGGAATTCTTTTAGTATTTAGAATTTTTTATTACTCCCTCACTCCATAGAGAGACGTATGAGGAGCGCCCTATAATCAGGTGGTCGTCGAGCCGCACCCCTAGGAGGTTTCCTGAGACGACCAGGAGTTTGGTGAGCTCTAGATCAGCTTGTGAGGGGTGGGGATCGCCACTTGGGTGGTTGTGGGCGATGATGAGGCTAAATGCGCGATGGTGGAGGGCTTGATGATAGACCTCCCGTGGATGAACGATCACTTCTGAGAGCGTTCCCATCGCGATAATTTCATGGTGGAAGATGTAGCCTCTGGCATCACGCATTAGAAGAGCGAGAACCTCTCGCTTTTCATTCTCAATTTCAGGAGCGATCAAGGTGTAGACATCTTCGGGACCAGAGATGAAGCATCTGGCACTGCCCCCCTTTCTGTTGCACCGCTTGGCGAGTGCAAAGGCGGCTTGAAGCTGAATCGCCTTGGCTATTCCGATACCTTTGACTTCGGTAAGAGACTCAACAGAAGCTTCGAGTAGGCTACTTAACCCTCCAAAGCGGCTGAGAAGCGTCTCGGCTAGTGAGAGGACAGACTGCCCCTTTCTCCCGCTCCCAAGGCAGATAGCGATGAGTTCGGTGAGTGAGAGTGCATCCGCCCCGCGCTGGAGAAAGCGCTCTCTAGGTCTCTCCTCTTTAGGAATTTGAGCTAACATCGTCGAGATACCTTTTCACCTTGTGTTCCATATTAGCAGGGATTTCAACTTTAAGTAGCACATCATTTTCTTCATACTCTTGTTCAATAATACGCCCCTCTTTCATCACTTCACAGACGAGCGCATAATCCTTCTGTGGAACGCGCAGAGTGACGATTTTCCGTAGATCCTTGAGGGCATCGATCATCACCGCCATCAACTCCTCAAACCCTTCGCCCGTCAATGCAGAAATCCCTACAACCCTTGGATATTTCAGCTTAAAACGTCCCAAGGTTCCCCGCTTTTCAACGAGATCGATCTTATTGAGCACGGTGATAATTGGTTTGTCGCCTGCTTTGAGTTCACGCAAGACCTCATAGGTAGATTCAGCATGCTCCTCAGCCATGGGGTGGTTCACATCGATAAGATGGAGTAGAATATCTGTGTAGACCGCCTCTTCGAGCGTGCTTTTAAACGCTGCAACAAGGGTGTGAGGAATTTTGCGGATAAAGCCGACAGTATCGACTAGGAGAATCTCCTGATGGTTGGGTAGGGAGAATTTTCGAGTGGTGGTATCGAGGGTAGCAAAGAGGGTATCTTCGATGAAGACCTCCGCCTCGGTCAGTGCATGGAGGAGGGTCGACTTACCCACGTTGGTGTAGCCAACGATCGCAAAGGTTGGGATGCCACTACGCATCCTAGAGTGTCGCTGCACAGTGCGCTGGTGGCGCACCTCTTCAATCTCCCTCTTTAGCTGGGAGATACGCTTACGAACAATGCGGCGATCGACCTCAATTTGGCGCTCCCCTGCCCCTTTAAGAAAGCCCTTTCCACTCGCCACCTGTCGTGAGAGGTGAGTCCAGAGCCGTTTTAAACGAGGCAGCTGATAGTGGCTCTTAGCGAGCTCAATCTGAAGCTTTGCCTCTTTCGTCTGTGCCCGCTGCGAAAAAATTTCTAGAATCAGTTCGGTGCGGTCGATGATAGGACGCTTAAAGATGCGCTCTAGATTGCGCTGCTGATTTGGTGAGATCTCATCATCAAAGATGATAATATCAGCACTGAGCTCCTCCGCTTTTTGGGAGAGCTCTTCGACCTTTCCCTTGCCAAAATAGGTTCTCGGATCGATCTTCCTAATTGAACAGGGCTCTCTCCCTACAACGTCTAGTCCATAGGTATTGGAGAGTGACTCCAACTCATCAAGGTGCTCATTGCAGAGAGGAATGTCAGAAGTGCGGGCATACCCCCCAGCGAGAAGCGCCGTCTTGAGATCGTGCAGCTCATACTTGACATCTTCGTATAACTTCTCTTCTTTCATAGCGTTAGTTCTAATCCGTCGTAGGCAAGAGCAAAGCCGCTTGGCAGCTCTCTCATTGTAGGTTCATGGTGGATTTCATGAGAAATATGAGTGAAGTAGGTCTTTTTTGCACCGGTTTTTTTTGAGAACTCTATCGCCTGCTCAATGGTCAAGTGGGCGACCGACTTCTCCCACCGACGTCCACTGATAATCAACGTCTCGACTCCTCTCAGCGCATCAAAAACACTCTCCTCATACTCCATAATGTCTGTCACATAGGCCAAATTATTAAAGCGCAGCCCATTGACTTTCATTCCCACTTGAAGATAGGAGAAATACCCCACTTTTAGCCCTTCGAAGAGGATCTCCCCCTGATCGCCCTCAAAGAGTTGGAAGTTGAGTTTTGTCGCATGGACCTCATCCCTCTGAAGGGGTGGTAAAAAGTAGTGATAGCGGATTTTTATCTCTTCCAAGCTCTCTCTGGAGAGCAGACAAGGCACCGGTTTTTTCTGTCGAAAGGTATAGATGCGCAGCTCATCTAGCCCCGCCAAATGGTCGTAGTGGGTGTGCGTTAAGATCAGGCCATCTAGCGTGTCGATATGATATTTTAGGGCTTGCTCTCGATAGTCGGGGCCGATGTCGATTAGAAAGCGCTTGCCTCCTGTCGTCAATAGGACGGAGGGACGCAGACGCTTATCTTCCGATGCAGAGGAGGTGCAGACGGGGCAGGAGCATCCTATGACAGGAATCCCCATCGATCCACCCGACCCCAAAAAGAGCAATTTACCCTTCATACGAGCCCCTTGTAAAATTAAAGAGACCAAGAAGCAACCATCTGGAGTTTTGCAAGGGGCTCATACTACTCTTTCCAGTTGTGGGGAGCGCATCTGGCGAGCTAGCGCCGCTCCAAGAAGGCTATGGTAGAGCAGACCGCGTGATCCCATCGCTGTGATCACAAATAGCCCAGCTCTAACCTCCCCGATAATGGGGCGGTTGATCTTGCGGTTTGCTACCCGAATCCCTGAGAGACAACCCTGCACTTCAAAGCCGCTGAGTGAGGGAAAAGAGTCTCCCAACTGTTTGAAAATCAAGCTTGTTGCTACTCCAAGGTGCGGCTCTTCACTCTCAAACTCATGCTCATAGGTGGAGCCCAAATAGCACCTCTCATCATCTTCACTAAGCGCGATATATCCCCTACCAATAACACTGCTCTCTGGCTTCCAATAGTTCGGTTTTTTGCAGGAGAGAATCTGCCCTTTATTCACCTTGATATCGAGTCCTAAGTTAAACTTCCGGATTCCACCTCCAGCAGCCAAAACCACCTGATCAAACTCCCCAAGATCTTGCAAGTTGACCTCTCTTCTCTCAAACTTTGCACCAAGCCTCTCACACACTTTCCAGAGCCCTTTTAAGTAGAGGGCTGCGTGAACGGTTACACCACTCTTAATAAAAATCCCCGGAAGGTAGTGGCCCCCTGGAAGATAGGCGCGGCACTTTTCTGCCTCCCACCACTCGACATCTTCCTCCTGGTTCGCCCTCTCTGCAAAGTCGCGCTCCTGTCTCTCGCCTAAGGCAAGCCGCAAGATTCCCGTCTCTTTAAAGACATCTCTTCCAACTAGCCTAAGAAGCTGCAGGGAAGAGTCCATCCCCTCCCGTCCCTTCCAAGCGAGGCGAGCCCGCACACCAGGAAAGGGGTGCATGAGCCCCGAAGCCATTCCTGAAGCGCCGCCGCCCACCCCTCTTCCGTCAAAGAGGGTAATCTCACTCTCTTCTTCTCCTTGGAGAAGGTGATAAGTTAGGGCCAATCCAGAAAACCCAGCCCCAATAATCGCAATTTTTTTCATAATGAACTTTTATACCAGAATCGGACTTTATTCGGAGACATTGCCGATGGTTACCTGCACATATGTGCTCTTCTGAGCCTGGGCGCCAATCAGTACTTGGGGCCACATCCCCTCATCAAAGGCGTAGGTATAGATAAGCCCCTCGTCATGTACCGCCTTAGAGTAGAGGCTAAACCACGGTCCTGTCGTCGGTCCTGTACCAGTCAAATTGGGGTTAATTTTGTAAAAGTTAGCGTGAGCCGCTTCACTCGAGATGTTATTTGGACTATTGGGATTAACTGTGTCGCCGGTTGTCAAGGGGAGGGTTGAGGGGATATCCTTCGGTAAGATCGATGCGATGATAGCCTCTTCAAATATCTGACTAATCTGCTGAGCATCTGCCAAGTTGGCTGAATTAACTGGATCGGTTGCATCGAAGAGCCTCAGCCCAGCGAAGATGAGCGTTGTCGTCGTATTTGGCGACATTGTGGTAGGAGCCAGAAACTTAACTTTTTTACTAGCATCTGTAATGCTTGTGAAGAGTACCACTGCAGTTGAAAAGTCCGCTTTATAGGTCTGACCACTCCCTGTTCCAGCTGGGATCTTCATGTGCAATTCTTTGGCGCCACTTCTATAAAAACTCGACATTCCATCCCACATATCATCGATATAACTGTAGCCATAAGTGCCGAAGTTATCAAAGTAATTTAAATCAAAGGGAGTCTGCCCTCCTGCTGTCCCCTGCGCGATACTTTTTGTCGGGTTAACAACGCGAAGAATATCTGATCCGTTCGTTAAGAATAACTTATTCCACTCAGTCCCTTCAGGTGCAGCGGTGAAGGTTGCGGCAACATTTGTCATGATAGTACTTCTTGAACCACTTAAGCCGCTCGCAGCACTTTTAACAGGACCATTCGCCTGATTAAAGACGATCCCTTGGAGGGGGATCGAGAAGTAATCTACAGCGGTAGAATTCATAAAAACGACGGGGTTCCCAGGCTTAGTATTGTCGTAAGCCAATTCATACTTGTCGAAGTTAATAAGATAGTTTGGATCGGCGGGGCTTGTGAAATTTGGTTCCTGAATGCGGCCACTTACAATGGGGATAGTTAGAGTGCTATCCATCGAGATGTAGATCCTTCCACCAGCGATCGCCGGCAGATAGAGGATTTTTCCAGGGTTGCCAGGGGGGAGGAATGTGTCGGCGTCGGGTAGTTGTGAGAGGGTAAAGGTGAAGCTAGAGCCGTTGTCACCTGGCTGAACAAGGTGAGCAGTTCCCTTGCCGGGGCAGCTCCCACTATCAAGACTTAGGAAAAATTGTGTTGCAGTTCCCACGACATTTCCCAGAACAAGAATAAAGACCTTGTCGTCGGAGAGACCACTATTATTGACCAATATGACAGGTAATAGACCCGAGACGCAAGGTGGGGAGGTGAGACCAGCATCGGCCGCAAGCTGTTTTGTCTCGTTTACATATTTATCATGAAATTTTACTACCCGATCGTTAGAAAAGGTTGTCGCCTCTGCACTTAGGAGCAGCAGATGAAGAGAAGCGATCAGAGCGATAAGACGTTTCATTTTCTCTCCCTAGAAAGTAAAGTTAAAATTCAGGTTTACTCCCCAGAAGGTATAGGTATTCTTCGGAAGCGCTAACCGCTCTCCAAAGCTGGTTTTCGCCTTTGTTCGACCATCTTGCCACAGCTCAAAGTAGGGCTTCAGAATGATACTTAAATAGTGGACTCTCTTGATGTTGATAATTAGTGGCACGCCGATATTGAAGTTCTTATAGGTATTCTTGATCGCCCAGCGCGCGCCATCGATCACATTAATCGTAAGCGTTGGGTAGACTTGCGGCATCCAGACGGCATGCACTCCCATAGAAAAACATTCTACTATCTGGAACTCTGTCAAAAGACCAAGAGGGATGTAGAACTCATTGTAGCGGAGTTTCATCGAGCTCCCGCTCTTTGGCTTGAGGTGGTGAGAGAGATGTCTAAAACCAAGCCCGGTAAATGGGGTGAGTAGAAATCTATTACATTTGAAAGCAGCCGTATATCCAATCCACTCATGAACATCGACATCTAAAAGGGATCTCGTTCCACTACTCCCGTGGTTGCTTCCAGATCTCCAAGCTGTTCCGATCGCTACAAAAATGGAATCTAGGGGTCTATATTGATAGCCCGCCTGTGCTCCTCCCATGTTACCTTCAAAGGATGGCAGCGCGTGGGGTTTGATATGGGAGCGCGTATAGTTGCCACCAATATAGATGCTGGAGTTTGGACAGTCGGCGTGGAGTCCCAAGGTGAAGAGAGTGGCGAGTAGGAGCGTGAGCAATTGTTTCATGTCAAAAAATAATATCAGAGGGCGATTTCTTTATCAAGAACTTTTGAAAATATATCTTGGACGGACGATGGGCGTCCCCTTTCCATCTCGAGCTTGGCACCGTTCATAGACGGTTTGGATAGCGATTCCCACTGAGCGCGAGAGCCCAAAGAGTACGGTGTAGTAGTCAGGAATGATCGGAGAAGGGTCTGTCTTTCACCACCAATTTCTGCAACACTTGTTTAGCTCACTTGTGTTGAGAATTCTTTTAGAGCCTCAAATAAGTCTTGTTGAAATTGCTTATCTCATAGATACTGATCATGATTACTTTGAGGTTATTATGAGTTTTAACAAGATCCCTGACGACTGCATTGGACACATTTTTTCTTATTTCTCTTTTAGGGAGCTCCTTTCAAGTCAATCTCTTTCTAAAACCTTCTACAAGGCGATTAACGAAGAAGGAAGTACGATAGGCTCTACCTTGAGAGGGTTAGTTGAAGCCAGCTTTTCCAACTATCTCGTTACATCAAATCGGAACTGGTCGATACCTCCTCTAGCTCTAGAAGACAAAACGACAGTAAAAAAAATAATCAACTGCGGCCACTCATTATTTTCTTCCCACTATTCGGTTAATGTTAAAGGAAGCTCTCAACAAAGTTACTTACTAGGAGAGAAGAGTCCCTTTTCTAGAGGGGGAGAAGTTATTGCGATCGATCAAGAAGGAAACTTCATCATAGCTGGGATTCCGGGTTTTGCCATGATGATACTTGATAAGAATCTTAAACAAGTTGCGCAGTTTACACCCCCAAAGGCACTTAACGATTCCTCATGTCAATATACTCTTTGCTCTAACGGGACGAAATTCAATAGGAATACAGGCTCATTGTATCTAACAGCATCCACCATTGCCTCCTCCCCCGACAAACAATCAATTATCGCTCTCATGTGGAAAGATAATAAACTAACGACTCAGTGGAGATGTGATATAACAAATCTCTACAGAGGAGACCGTGTCCCAGATATGTGGACTATTTCCACTATTATTACACGTTCTGATCAAGCTTTTCATATCATTGATGGGTCGCTCTATAAATGGAATCCAGTTGCGACGAAGATGGAATTGGTTGGTGATAGAGAAGTTAAAATATCTGAATCCCATACAATTAGCCCAGAGGGAGAGTTAGTTTATGTTAGTAACACTGGGATCTACTCCCTAGATCTGAAGAGCAAAAACCCTAAACCTCGAAGGATATTTAATATCGAGAAGGTATTTATCGAACCCGGACTCCTACGCGGAAATATCGGGAATCTATTAAGAACCATGGCCAGTTTTGTATATCAACCACTCGTGCACGCCAATATCACAGAATCTAAAGTTTACGCTCTAACTATTGATTCTAAAGGGCGTATTCTATTTGTTGTCAGGAATGGTTCGAGACTAACTTGTATTTGTCTAAATCGACTGCCATCATCTAAGAGTAAACAGGCTGAAATAGTTTGGAAATATCCTTTCAACTATAAACTCGGTGTTAAGGTGAATGGTGGCACTATCCCAAAGAATGAACTTCCAATCGCATGTGATCAAGAAGGACATATTTTTATTCAAACGAGTCATAGCTTAGACACTATTGACATATACGATGAGCAAATCGATCAGAACGGTTCTCCAACTTCTCATAAGAACAGGGAGATAAAGCAGGCTGTAACTAGAGGCTGTCCATATTGATGAAATAATGGTTAGGAGCCCTTGTAGATGTAACGCGGACGGACGATGGGCGTCCCCTTTCCATCTCGAGCTTGGCACCGTTCATAGACGGTTTGGATAGCGATTCCCACTGAGCGCGAGAGCCCAAAGAGGACGGTATAGTACTCAGGAAAGGGGAAGCCTGCAGCAGATAAGAGGGTGCCCGACATCGCATCGACATTGGGATAGGGATTAGAAATTTTGGGGTTCTCTTTTAAGACTTTTGGTCCCTCTGTACGCAGCATGAGAGCAATTTTCACTAAGGGATGTTCAGGAAAGTTTTTGGAGGCGTAGTCGTAAAAAATCGTAGCTCGGACATCTTCTGCACGAAGCACAGCGTGGCCGAAGCCATAGACAAGTTCCTTGGAGTCGAGCCGTTTACGAACGAGAGCTTCGACGGCCTCTTCGGTAGCACTCTCTCCCACTTCATCCATGACGCTATGGACAAAAGTGAGGCAATCTTGGTTCGCTTTCCCATGTCGGGGACCAGCAAGAGCGCACATCGCTCCGCAGATCGACCCATACATCCCCTCTAAACTGGAGGCGATCGCTTTCCCAACGAAAGTCGAGAGGTTTCCTCCACCATGATCGTAATGCAGTATGTTAAAGAGGCGAAAGACTTCAGCGAGCTCGTCCTCTTTCACATCGGGAGCTTGCACCATAGAGGCGAAGTTCTCCATATAGCCCATCTCCCCATTGGGAGCGGGCGTCTCTCCCCATCCTGCATGGTAGTTGATAACTGTCGCGACGAGATGGGGCAACTTTGCAATGAGATTGAGACTATCTTCTTTATAATCATCTTGCCCCTCTAACATTCCCAGAATGAGTAGCGCAGAAGTGAAGAGCTTCATGGGATGGCCCTGCCTAGGCAGCGATTCGATATGTTTGATGACAGCGCGAGAGCAGTGGGCGCGCTTCTTCAGTTCATCGCTAAAGTGGGTGATATCTTGAGAGCTACCCTCTTTCCCATAGTAGAGCAGATAGATGACACGTTCGGGTTCCCAGCTATAGAGTTCTGAGATCGCTTTCCCTCGATAGAAGAGCCCTTTGATCGGATCGACGAAGGAGGTCGTGCAATATCCGACAGGAAAGCCGCGCATGCCTGTCTCTAGTTGATCTTTGGTAATCTGAAATAGAACATCTTCTTGCATAATTGACCTTGCTTTCACTACTTTAACAGATGCTTGACTGCATCTCTCTCTTCTAGGAGCTCTCTCTCTGTTGCGGCGATCTTCTCCTTTAAAAAGGAGTCCCACTCAAACCCCTCTGAAATCTTCACCTTGCCAGGGGTTGTCATAATGCAAGGAAAGGAGAAGACAACTCCCTCTTTAATACCGTAAGGATTTCCATCTGATAGAACGCCTGAAGAGAAGGGCTGTTGACTCGGCTTGTAGAGGGCTTCCACTCCTTCTAGAATTGCATTGGCAGCAGAAGCGGCGGAGGACCTTCCGCGCGCAGCGATGACGGCAGCGCCCCGTTTTTGTACCATCTCCATAAACTCCCCTTCCAACCACGCGCGATCGGTGATCTGATCGGTTACCCTCTCTCCAGCGATCTTTGCATTGAGAAAGTCGGGGACTTGAGTCGCCGAATGGTTGCCCCAGATAATCATATTGTTGATCTGATCGATCGAGACGTCAGCTTTTTTTGCGAGTTGAAACTGTGCGCGGTTTTGATCGAGCCGAGTCATCGCATAAAATTGATCACGGGGGATGTCTGGGGCGTTATGCATCGCAATGAGGCAGTTTGTGTTGCAAGGGTTTCCCACAACAAAGACGACCACCTCTTTTGAGGCGACCTTGTTTAAAGCCGCTCCTTGCGTCACAAAAATTTTTCCATTGTCGGTAAGAAGATCTTTCCGCTCCATCCCAGGGCCGCGCGGCTTGGCTCCGACAAGAATCGCAACGTTGACATCCTCAAAAATCTCTTCGGGATCGCTGCCAATTCTTATCTCTTTTAAGTGAGGGAAGCCGCAATCTTCCAACTCCATCACCACCCCTTTCAAACGCTCAACTGCCTCTGGGACTTCAAGAATGTTCAGGGCGATAGCCTCATCTCTTCCGAAGAGCTCCCCGCTTGCAATACGAAAGAGTAGACTATAGGCGATCTGCCCCCCGCCTCCTGTAACAGCGATTCTTCTAACCATTAATTGCTCCGATTCTTATACTAATAAGGTAATATTTTAGTGCGTTATTCCTCAAGAGAAAACATTAATTATGGGAAAACATGAATTTATTCTGAATCTCGTCTGCCCCGATCGCATCGGAATTGTCGCTGGTGTGACTGGTGTCTTGGCAGAGATGGGACTTTTTATCTTGGAGCTCTCGCAATATAGCGATCCCTCGACGGGGCAATTTTTCATGCGGATCCACTTTGAGACAACTCAAGAGATCTCCGAGGAGAGTATAGCACAAAACTTCGCTAAGAGCGCTGAGACTTTTCAGATGAAGTGGGAACTTCACGATACGCAATACCGCCCCCGCGTGCTGATCATGGTCTCAAAAGAGAGCCACTGCTTCAACGATCTTCTCCACCGCTGGGCAAGTAGAAAGCTCGCGATTGAAGTCGCCGGCGTCATCTCCAACCATCAAGAGCTAGAAGAGATGGCTTCTTGGTATAAAGTCCCCTTCCATTATCTGCCGATTACTCCAAAGAATAAGAGTGATCAGGAGGCAGCGCTCCTTGAGATCATCGAGCGGGAGGAGATCGACCTAATCGTCTTAGCGCGCTACATGCAAATTTTATCAGAGAAGGTCTGCAGAGCCCTAGACGGAAAGGTGATCAATATCCACCACTCATTCCTCCCCAGCTTTAAAGGAGCAAAGCCCTACCACCAAGCCTTCGAGCGCGGCGTGAAGGTTATCGGAGCGACGGCGCACTACATCACAGCCGACTTAGATGAAGGGCCGATCATCGATCAAGAGACGATACGGGTGCGACACGATCATACGCCCGAGCAACTTGTGCAGCTGGGCTGCGACGTTGAATGTCAAGTGCTTGCGAGAGCAGTAAAGTGGCATATTGAGCAGCGGGTCATCATCAATCAGCACAAAACGGTTGTCTTCAACTAGCACTTTGACTATTTGTGGAGTTATGGAAGGGAAAAAACCATCAACCACAGCGATCAACGACCACACCTACCGCATCTTTCCCAACGATCTGAACGCTCAAGGGACGGTCTTTGGTGGGCTCATTATGGCCGAAGCGGATCGGTTAACCCATATCATTGCTGAGAGACATAGCGGCCGCATCTGTGTGACGGCATCGGTCGATTCGATCATCTTTCACGCTCCAGCTGGACATGGAGACAATCTAATTTTTAAAACTTCGATCAATCGGTCGTGGCATAGCTCTATGGAGGTGGGAATCCATGTGGTCGCCGAAGAGCGTATCTCCCTTGAGCGACACCATGTCGTTTCTGCCTACCTGACCTTTGTCGCCCTTGACGACCATGGCAAGCCGACTACTGTTCCCCCTGTCCTTCCTGAGACAGCGGATGAGAGACGTCGCTATGATGAGGCCGACTTGCGTAGAAGTAACCGCATGGCTCAAAAAAAAGAGTTTATGAAAAGACGGAAAAAAGGTTCTCAATAACCCCTCTACTTCTTATACTTATCTTAATGGAAGAACCAGCAGCTGAAATTACAGATCTCTTTCTCCACCGTGGGTGGTTGATTCCCGTTGCAATCATCATGGGACTCACTCTACTGACACACTTCGTGATCAGTCGCTTCTATAAGCGCGTCTACCCTCGCATCGAAAAGACCCATTTAACGTGGGATTCCGCCCTATTAAAGTCGATGATTCGCCCCTTAAAAATCATCATCTGGATTTTAGGCCTGACCTTTTCAATTCAACTGCTCGCTTTTCATTTCGAGCAAGAGAGTCTAGTCGACCTCTTCAGACCTTTCCGCAACTTTTCATTTGTCGTACTCATACTCTGGTTCGCCCTTCGGTTCGTCAAGAACATGGAGACTGATTACGCAAGGGAACAGAGAAAAAAGAAGCAGAAATACGATAAAACCACCGTTCGCGCAATCTGTCAAATTTCCCGAATTATTGTTGTCATGATCTCCGTCTTGATCTATCTGCAAACGCAGAATATCAATATCTCCGCAGTACTTGCTTTTGGTGGCGCCGGGGGTTTGGTTGTCGGTCTTGCTGCTAAAGATCTGCTAGCTAACTTCTTTGGTGGACTGATGATCTACATGGACCGCCCCTTCTCAGTCGGAGATTGGATCCGCTCGCCAGATCGAGAGATTGAAGGCTACGTCGAGCATATCGGATGGCGACTCACCCGCATTCGAACCTTTTCAAAACGTCCGATCTACGTTCCGAATGGACTCTTCTCCACTATCTCTGTAGAGAACCCTTCGCGCATGTCCAACCGACAGATTAAAACCCATATCGGCATCCGCTACGATGACGCTTCAAAGATGGGAACGATTCAGCAAGAAGTAGAAGAGATGATCAAAAACGATCCAGAGATCGATACCGACAAGTTCTTGATGGTCCGTTTTGATGAATTTGGTCCCTCCTCTCTAAACTTCTTAATCTACTGCTTCACAAAGACGACAAAGTGGGCGGACTACAAGTTGGTGCAGCAAAATATCTATCTAAAAATAATAGAGATCATCGAACGTCATGGTGCCGAGTGCGCCTTCCCCACCACAACGCTTCATATCCCCGAAGGCGTTCTTGTTAAAAAATGAATGAGCTCTACTTTTTCCTCCATATCCTCTCCCTCATCACCTTTGTCTTAATAGCGCTTAGACTCGGTAAAGAGGCTCTGATCACCTGCTTTGCTGTGCAAATCATCTTAGCCAACCTCTTTGTTACCAAGCAGATGGTCTGTTTCGGCCTCCATGTCACCTGCGCTGATGTCTATACGATCGGAGCGCTCTTCTCACTAAGCCTCCTGCAGGAATACTTTGGAAAAGCCGTCGCTAAACGCGCCATCTGGACCATCTTTTTCATCCTCCTCTTCTTCATTGCGATGTCCCAGCTCCACCTCAGCTATATCCCTTCCGAATATGACTCGATGCATCGAGCCTTCAAAACAATTTTAGGCTACGCCCCCCGCATCATTGCCACCTCATTCTTAGTTGGACTCCTCACACAAAAACTCGATGTGGAACTCTTTGGATTCTTAAAAAAGAGGCTGCCCAAGAGCGGTCTCCTCCTTCGCTTCACAGCCGCCTCACTCGTCACACAACTCCTCGACACACTACTCTTTAGCTTCATCGCCCTCTATGGTATCGTCCATAGCATGGGAGATATCATCTTGATGAGCTACCTCATCAAAGTGGTCGTTATCTCATGCATCGCCCCTTTTACAACCTTAGCCAAACAGCTGATACGACATGACCCCATTCAAGTTTGAACTTCTCCATACCTCAACAAAATCGCGCGCGCGCGTAGGACGCATCCATACGCCCCATGGCGTGATCGACACACCCAACTTCGTCGCGGTCGGGACTAATGGGACGCTCAAGGCGCTAGACAATGAGATGGTCAGAACCATTGGCCTCCAGCTCATGTTCTGCAACACCTACCACCTACTACTCCAACCTGGTCCCGAGGTGATTGAAAAAGCAGGAGGTATCCACCGCTTCATCAACCGCGACCTCCCGATCATCACCGATTCGGGGGGCTTCCAAGTCTTCAGTCTCGCCTATGGCTCCGTAGCGGATGAGCTGAAGAGCAGAGGCAAAAAAAAACAGAGCGGCTCAGTGATAAAAATCAGCGACGACGGCGTCCACTTCCGCTCCTATCGAGATGGCCGCTCGATCCTGCTCACACCTGAATCTTCGATCACCACGCAAAAGTCTTTTGGCGCCGACATTATCATTCCCTTTGATGAACTCCCCCCCTACCATATCGACAAAAAGAGCTTGGAGTACTCACTAGACCGCACCCACGCTTGGGAGAAGCGTTCACTTGAAACGCATCTAAAAAATCCAAAGAAGCAGGCGATCTACGCCGTCATCCATGGGGGCGTCGACAGTGGACTTAGAGAGAAGAGCTGCACCTTCCTAACCAACCTCCCCTTCGACGGTTTTGCAATTGGAGGGAGTATGGGAAAGAGCAGAGAACAGATGGTTACAATGCTCACTTCACTCCTCCCACAGCTCCCTGAGGAGGCCCCCAACCATCTACTAGGAATCGCCGATCTAGACTCACTAGAGAGCTGTGTCCCACTGGGGATAGACACCTTCGACAGCTCCTATCCTACGAAAGCAGCCCGCCATGGCACCCTCCTGACCCCCTCAGGAGGGATGAAGATCACTCGAGGGAGGCACCGTGCAGAGTTTGAGCCCATCCACGAGGGGTGCAGCTGCTACACCTGCAAAAACTACACCCG